>JEMY01000001.1:0-186010 GCA_000585075.1 Candidatus Accumulibacter regalis
GAGGGAGGTACGGAAATTTCCGCGCGTCTGAGAAGTGCGAATTCCCTGCGCTGTCTATGCCGCGATCGCTAATGCTCTTGCCACCTCGCCGCATCACGCGCAGGGGCAGTTGGAGTGCCACAGTGATCGCCAACTCGGCAATCAATGGAGAGGCGTAGCGGTGCCTCACGGTATTAGCAATATTCGCTACTTGTCTTCGCGGTTCCGGCTAGCTGCCGGCCGATTCGGCAAGGTCCTACCGGCGTTGCCGACCTGTCACCGACGGTATAACTGCTGTTTGGCGCAAGAAAAAACCGAGACAGTCTTCCGTCTCGGTTCATCGCTGACTAGTACTTACAGGTTACACGAGCGCCACCAACTGCTGTGATCCTGGCGCAGCTCTTCATGTGAAGGCATCTTATAGAAGACGAGATCAGAACCGTTACCAATATAGATACCATTCTTGATCATTCGATACGGGAACTCAAGCGAGTGCACGCGATGCACCAGCTTGCTTTGCTTGCCGGCTGGATCAACTTCAAGCAAGGCCTCGCGGAGGTGGTGAACAAACGAGTACGGCAGATCGCCAACGGCCCCAGCTCCCGGATCCGTCGCCAGTGCGCCTAGCTCCAGTTCAACAAAGCACAGGCCAGGGAAGCGAATGAACTTGTTGGGCTGACTGGTGACCTTTTCATAGTACGTCTTGGGGTCTTGCGCGCTGACCACCAGACTGTTGATCGGTGCGAGGTCCTGGTACATGTGCAAGCCCTTCCCCTTCGCCGGAAACGAATCGGCGCGGCTCAAGCCCAGTGTCTGCCCGTACGCGGTGCCCAGATACAGCTTGCCCAGAGCGCTCACCGGGATGTGCTCAAGCACCCGGTAAACAGAAATATAGACCGAGTTCTTGGGCGTGCCATCGGGGTGCGCGACACAGCGTTCAAAACCCTCATCAATGTTGAAGAACTCATGACGGAATTTTGGATCGACCTCGAAGAAGATCGCTTGTCCCTTGGATTTGTAGCTATGGCCGGTTGCGTAGTATTGCCCGAACTGCTCAGGTTCCAGCATTGAGGCGATCAGGGCTTCGGGGACCAGCGAAAAGTAGAGATGTATCGTCATGATTGTGTACTTTCTCCAAGATGAGATTGTGTGGACCACGTGCCACCGACGGACAATGCCGATGGTTACACATAGACCGATGCGGTTTTCTTGTTGCGGCCACGACTCTATTGTGCGAATTATACGAGCTGTGGCTGGCGGCGGCTAGCCGCTTGAACCGACTTCGTCCGTTCGCCTGCGCATTTATGTGTGAAGCATTTCCTGCCAAAAACCCGGCGCAGCGGTCATTCCTCCCCGTCGCCATGGGAAAGTCCGGATGTTTGCTCATCCGGCTATTACTCAGACGTCGATGTTTCGTGCCGCCAGGGCATTCGACTCGATGAAATGGCGCCGCGGTTCGACCAACTCGCCCATCAAGGTGGTGAAGATCTCGTCGGCGCGGATCGCGTCTTCGATCTGAACCTTGAGCAAGCGACGCACTTTCGGATCCATGGTCGTTTCCCAAAGCTGCTCCGGGTTCATTTCACCGAGTCCCTTGTAGCGCTGTTTGGTCACCGTACGCTCGACTTCGCCGAGTAGCCACTGCATTGTTTCAGCGAAGCTGCCGACGGTCTGTTGCTTTTCACCACGAACGACGACGCCGCCAGCGCCAAACAGGTCGGCCAGGATCTCGGCGGTCTTGCGCAATTGCGCGTAATCACCGCTGACCAGCAGATCGTCATCGATGACGCCCACCTTGAGATTACCGTGCAGCACCTTTTCCAGGCGTAGCTGCCAGCGTTCCTCGGCGTCGTCATAACGCGCGAAAATGTTGATTCCCAGCTTGCCGCCAACGGCTTGCATGAGAGCGACGGCGCTGGCGGTGGCCGCCGCCTGGTCGCTGACGTCGACCTTCAGATTGGCATCGATCAAGGCATGCAGAACTTCGGGATTGATCAGGTGTGACAAACGGTTGATGACCGCCTCGGCGAGCAGATACTCACGCGCCAGTTCCTCCAGAGCAGCGCCGGAAATCTCCGCCGCTCCGGCTTTCGGGGTAAGCACCGAACCCTCCAGCGCGAGGGTCAGCAGGAACTGCTTGAGCGCCTGATCGTCCTTGATGTAGCGCTCGGTCTTGCCGTGCTTGACCTTGTACAGCGGCGGCTGCGCTATGTACATGTGGCCATTCTCGATCAGCTCGGGCATTTGACGATAGAAGAAGGTCAGCAGCAGGGTACGGATGTGTGCGCCATCAACATCGGCGTCGGTCATGATGATCAGACGATGATAGCGCAGCTTCTCCGGCTTGTACTCGTCCTTGCCGATACCGGTACCGAGCGCGGTAATCAGGGTGACGATTTCCTGCGACGAAATAAGCTTGTCGAAGCGCGCCTTCTCAACGTTAAGGATCTTTCCCTTCAACGGCAGGATGGCCTGGAACTTGCGATCGCGACCCTGCTTTGCGGAGCCACCGGCGGAGTCTCCCTCGACCAGGTACAGTTCGCAAAGCGCAGGGTCCTTCTCCTGGCAGTCGGCCAGCTTTCCGGGCAAGCCCACGCCATCGAGCAAACCCTTGCGTCGGGTCATTTCCCTTGCTTTGCGAGCCGCGTCACGTGCCCGCGCCGCTTCGACGATCTTGCCGGTAATCACCTTGGCGTCAAGCGGCCGCTCCTGAAGAAACTCGCTCAGCTTGGCCGCCACGACCTCTTCGACCGCCGGCCGCGCCTCCGACGAAACCAGCTTCATTTTGGTCTGCGAGGCAAACTTCGGATCCGGCATTTTCACCGACAACACGCATGCCAGACCTTCACGCATGTCGTCACCGGCGATATCAACCTTGGCCTTCTTGGCAATCTCGTTTTCTTCGATATAGCGGTTGATGACCCGCGTCATCGCTGCCCGCAGGCCGGTCATGTGCGTTCCACCGTCGGCCTGAGGAATGTTGTTGGTAAAGCACAGCACCTGTTCCGCATAGCTGTCGTTCCACTGCATGGCCACTTCCACGCTGATCGGACCATTGACGCTCATCGACTCGCCGGCAGCGTGGAAAACGTTCGGATGAAGTACCGACTTGCTGCGATTGATGTACTCGACGAAACCTTGAACGCCGCCCAGAAAGGCAAAGCTCTCTTCCTTGCCGTTGCGCTGGTCGACCAGGCGGATCTTGACCCCGTTATTCAGAAACGACAGCTCGCGCAGACGCTTGGCGATGATTTCAAAGTGGAATTCGACAACGCCGAAGATCTCTTCGTCAGCCATGAAATGCAACTCGGTGCCACGCTTCTCGGTGCTGCCAACGACCCTCGTCGGCGACACCTCTACTCCCTTCTGAATCTCGATCGGGCGATCGACGACCTTGCCCCGGTTGAAGTCGATCAAGTGCTTTTGACCGTCGCGGCGAATGGTCAGGCGCAGCCATTTCGACAAGGCATTGACGCAGGAGACGCCAACTCCGTGCAGCCCCCCGGAAACCTTGTACGAATTCTGGTTGAATTTTCCGCCCGCGTGCAGCACGCACATGACGATCTCGGCGGCCGAGCGCTTCGGTTCGTGACGGTCGTCGAACTTGATACCGGTGGGAATTCCACGCCCGTTGTCGGTCACCGAAATCGAGTTGTCAGCATGAATGGTGATGACAATATCGTCGCAGTGACCGGCCAGTGCCTCGTCGATGGCGTTATCGACCACCTCGAAAACCATGTGGTGCAAACCCGTGCCGTCCGAGGTGTCACCGATGTACATCCCGGGGCGCTTGCGAACCGCCTCCAGGCCCTCCAGCTGCTGAATACTTGTTTCATCGTAGGCCGGTTGCTCGTTTTCTTCAGTCATTCTTGATCCAAACTGTCTTTCGTCGGTTTAACCACTGCTGCTCCTCATGAGCCCTCGCGTCACCTCAAATGCGCATCGGCATGACCACGTAGCGAAACCGCTCGTTGCCCGGTATGGTCAGCAAGGCACTCGAATTTGCATCGTTGAAGCCCCATTCGATGGCCTCGTCAGAGCGGTTGTTCAGCACGTCGAGCAGGTAAGCGACGTTGAAACCAACGTCCAGTGGTTCGCCGTCGTACTCCACCTCTATCTCTTCCAGCGCCTCTTCCTGCTCGGCGTTGGCGGCCATGATCTTGAGACTGCCTTCACCCAGCATCAGGCGAACGCCACGAAATTTCTCATTGGTCAGAATCGCCGCCCTGACCATGGATTGCAGCAACTGGGCACGGCTGACCGAAACCACGTTCCTCAGGCTGGCCGGAATGACGCGTTCGTAGTCGGGGAAGCGACCGTCGATAAGCTTGGAGACCAGAGTGATGTTCGCGAACTTGAAGCGAATCTGGCTGGGCAGCATTTCGATGACCAGCGGCTCGTCGCTATCGCTTAGCAGCCTGTTGAGTTCGATTACCGTCTTGCGTGGCAGGATCAATTCCTGGCGCGTTGCTCCGTCGGCGCGCAGGGCCTCGGGAGAATCTTCAAGTGGCATGCTGGCGTAGGCCAAGCGATGTCCGTCAGTGGCCACGGCGCGCAACTCGCGACCGTCGACGAGCAGCAGCAGACCGTTAAGGTAGTAGCGAACGTCCTGAGCCGCCATCGCGTACTGAGTCTGCGCCAACAAGCTGCGAAACTCCTTCTGCGGAACACTGAAGCGCCGGACTTCACCCTCAGCCATCGCCAGGCATGGGAAGTCATCTGCCGGCAGGGTCTGCAGGCTGAAACGGCTCTTGCCAGCCTTTAGCTGCAAGCGCCGGTCGTCCAGCACCAGACTCACCTCGACGGATTCCGGCAGGGAACGCAAAATTTCCTGTAGCTTCCTCGCACCGACGGTCACGGCGCCATCGCCATCGCCGGTTGCTCCGCTCGTCGAGCTGGTGATCTGAATTTCTATATCGGTTGCCAGAAGGGTCAGTACGTCGCCGCGCTTTTCGAGCAAAACGTTCGACAGAATGGGCAAGGTGTGACGCCTCTCAACTATCCCCGAAACCGCCTGCAAGGGTGCCAGCAGAGTGTCGCGTCTTGTTTTAATAAGAAGCATATATATAAATCCTATAAAGACTATAGTCGGAACAAGTCTGTTGATACTTTGTAATTTATGTTTTTATTCAATGCGTTGACCAGATTTTTCGAACTGAAAAAAGTCTGTTTTCTCCTGTGGACCAAATCGAACAATTTATCCACAGGGACCTTTTGCCCTCTTTTTCCACTTTTCCTTTGCACTTTTTCCACGGACTTCTACACGCGCCACCCTAGCTCTTGAGGACCTGCTGCAGCACGTGCACGTCGTGGTTGAGTTCGTTCTCCTTGGTACGCAGGTCATCGATGGTGCGTACCGCGTGCAGCACCGTGGTATGGTCGCGCCCACCGAAGGCGCCGCCTATGGCCGGGTAGCTCAGCGTGGTCAGATTCTTGGTCAGCCACATGGCGATTTGCCGTGGCCGGACGATCACTCGCGTGCGCTTCTTCGAGAACAGGTCGGCCACCTTGATCTTGTAGTAGTCGGCAACCGTCTTCTGGATGTTGTCGACGGTGATTTGGCGGTTGACGGCGCCAATCACGTCCTTCAGCGCTTCCTTGGCCAGATCCAGCGATATCAGGCGACCGTGGAACGCCGAGTAGGCGAGTACCTTCTTGAGCGCACCTTCGAGTTCGCGCACATTGGAGCGCAGGTGTTTGGCGATGTAGAACGCCACTTCGTCGTCAAGCGCAACGCCATCGCCTTCGGCCTTCTTCTTGAGAATTGCCACCCGCATCTCCGTCTCCGGAGGTTCGATTTGTACGGTCAGTCCCCAATCAAAACGTGTAATCAGACGATCTTCAAGACCCGAGATGTTCTTCGGATAGGTGTCACAGCTGATCACGATCTGTTTGCGCGTTTCGCTCAGGGCGTTGTAAACGTAGAAAAATTCCTCCTGGGTACGGTTCTTGCCGTTGAAGAACTGTACGTCGTCGAGCAGTAGAACGTCGAGCGAGCGGTAGTAGCGCTTGAAGACGTCGAAGGACTTCTGTTGGTAAGCGCGTACGACGTCCGAGTAGTAGTCTTCGGCATGGACGTAACGGACGACCCGGTCGGGATAGTTGTCGAGTATGTGATTGCCGATGGCGTGGATCAGGTGCGTCTTGCCGAGACCAGCGCCGCCATAGATGAAAAGCGGGTTGTAAGTGGTCTCCCCGGGGTTGATCGAGACCTGCCGCGAAGCGGCGCGCGCCAGATCGTTGGCTTTGCCGACGATCAGGTTGTCAAAGGTAAAGGTCTTGATCAAGCGGGTTTTTTCGTATGCGGTACGGTCTCTTTCGGCGAGTGAGTTGGCACTGACGGCAGCCGCCGCCAGCGCAGCAATCGGGCGGCCATCATTTCGCTGCGCAGGGTTATTTGTTCCGGGCGCCGGTGGATTTGGCGGTGTGACGCGTTCGCCGAGGCTCAAGACGACGTTGACCGGCATCGAAAAGTGCTCGCTCGCCAACTCTTCGATGCGTGCCAGGTAGCGTTCCTTGACCCATTTCAGAATGAACCCATTGGGCGCCAGAAGCCGCAATCCGCGCGCGCAGTCCTCCTCTCCCTGCAGGACGAGGGGCCGAATCCAGGTGCTGAACTGCTGAGGCGGAAGTTCCTGCTCGAACTGGCTCAGACATGCGGACCAAAAGCTAGCCATCAATGATCATGGAGTAAAATCCCGAAATAGTGCGCCGATGCAAGAGCGCAACGGCAGCCGTTCGCCATGACAAGACAGCTTGAAAATCATTGAGATGGACCGCTATCGCCGTGTGGCGCAGGCTACCTGCACGAGGCTGATAGCGAAGACCTGCCGCTGACCCTCGGCGCTTCGCATTTGTTGTCTTGTCTGGAGCGCTCAAAGGTCAATTCTAACCCGTTGAACGAAAGTTATCCACAGCTTCAGTCAAAATATGGTCTTGACAAGCTTTGCTCTAAAGCTGTCTAATTACGCGTTCACTTCGCAATGACTTCAAGGGTTTAACCATGAAACGCACTTATCAACCGTCGGTGGTTCGTCGCAAGCGCACCCACGGCTTCCTCGTCCGCATGTCTACTCGTGGCGGGCGTGCCGTCATCCGTGCTCGTCGAGCCAAAGGTCGTCACCGCTTGGCGGTTTGAGCGGCAGGACCTATCCCGTCAGCGATCTTTCGTTCGCCGCTGCCTCTTTCCCAAAGCGCTACCGCCTATTGAAAACGGATGAGTACTCATCCGTTTTTGGTTTCAGGAAGGCGCTAAAAAGCCGGCATTTCCTGCTACATTACCGCCCTCGCGACGCGGAGAACCTCCCCGATGCTCGGCTCGGCCTGGTTGTTGCCAAGCGCTTTCTGCGCCGGTCGGTCGATCGAAATCTGGTCAAGCGACTGGCAAGAGAGAATTTTCGCCTGCTGCGCGCCCGCCTTCGCTGCAATGATTTCGTGTTGCGTCTGGCGGTCAAGCCGAAAGCAATTGACCGGGAAGCTTTGGCGCTGGAGATCCAGCGTCTGCTGAGCAAGATGACCTCACCACAATAATGGACTGATGAAACCGTTGCTCCTCGCGCTGATAGGCTTTTACCGCTACGCGATAAGTCCCCTTCTTGGGCGTCGTTGCCGTTTCTTCCCCAGCTGTTCGGAGTACGCGGCGGAAGCCGTTGAAAAGTATGGCGCGGGCAAGGGAGGACGCCTTGCCCTGCAGCGGGTGTTCCGCTGTCATCCGTGGAATCCGGGTGGTTTTGATCCCGTACCCTGAATATCAATTGAATCGTATAGGCTTTCATGGATAACCGACGCCTGCTCCTGTTGCTGGTTTTCTCCTTCTCGCTGGTCATGCTCTGGGATGCCTGGCAGAAATACAATCAGCCGCCGCCAGTCGCCCCAATGGCGACAGCCGGGGCGGTGGCCCCCGGGTCGAGCGATGCCGCGGCGCCACAGCCGTCGGCAAGCCTGCATTCGCCGCTGCCGACGGTACCCGGCGAAGCAGCGGCACCGGTCGCGCCAGCGGGCGAGTCATTCACCATCAAGACTGACCTTTTCGTTGCCGAGATTTCAGCGCAGGGTGGTGACATCGTCCGCCTGGTGTTGCACAACTACAAGGACACCGAGGCCAAAAGCAAGGATTTCGCGCTCTTCGAGCGTCGTCATCATTACGCCGCGCAAAGCGGCCTGATCGGCGACGGTCTGCCAAACCACAAAACGGTCTTCTCTGCTTTGCCCGGCCCCCGCGAGCTCGGCGGTGACGCCAAGACTCTGCAGTTTCGCCTCGAGGCGCCGCCTGTCAATGGCGTAAGGGTTTCCAAGATCTACACTTTCACGCGCGGAAGCTACCTGATCGACATCACTCAGGAGATTGACAACGCTAGCGACAAGGAAGTGGCGCTTCATGCCTACTACCAGTTTCAACGCGATACCAAGGCTCCCGAGGGCGAGAGCCGGATGGTGTCGACCTTTACCGGTCCAGCCGTCTACACGGAGCAGGAAAAGTTTCAGAAGGTGCACTTCGCCGACATCGAAGCTGGCAAGGCCAAGTTCGTTACCCAGGCCGAGAATGGCTGGATCGCCATGGTTCAGCACTACTTCGTCGCCGCGTGGCTTCCTCCCGAGAAACTGCCACGCGAGTTCTATATGCGCAAGCTGGATGGCAACGTAGACCAGTTGGTGGCAGCCGGCGTCATCTTGCCGGTGCCGCTTACGGCACCTGGCTCGAAGACCGCTTTTTCCGTTCCCCTCTATTCCGGCCCGCAGTTGCAAGGAACCCTCGATCGTCTGGCACTGCCGAAGGCCGAGGGCGGACTCGGCGCGCAAGGTTTACCATTGGTTGTCGACTACGGCTGGTTGACGATCATCGCCGCGCCAATCTTCTGGTGTCTGCAGGCGATCCACAATGTCGTCGGCAACTGGGGATGGGCGATCGTCCTGCTCACCGTCGCCATCAAGTTGCTGTTCTTTCCGCTGTCGGCAGCCAGCTACAAGTCGATGGCCAAGATGCGTACCGTGACGCCACTTCTGGTCAAGCTCAAGGAGCGGCACGCCGGCGACCGCCAGAAGCTCAACCAGGAAATGATGGAGCTCTACAAGCGCGAAAAGATCAATCCGCTGGGCGGCTGCCTGCCCATCGCGGTGCAGATTCCGGTCTTCATCGCCCTCTACTGGGCCCTGCTTGGTGCGGTCGAAATCCGTGATGCACCGTGGATACTTTGGATTACCGACCTCTCGGCGAGCGACCCCTACTACGTGCTGCCGGTGGTGATGGTGGTCACCATGCTCATCCAGACCAGGCTCAACCCGACGCCGCCGGATCCGATCCAGGCAAAGGTGATGATGATGATGCCGTTCATCTTCGGCGCCATGTTCTTCTTCTTCCCCGCTGGCCTGGTGCTCTACTGGGTGGTCAACAACACCCTGTCGATTGCCCAGCAATGGCAGATCACGCGGATGATGGAAGGTGGCGCGAAAGCCGCCAACGACCCAAAAGCCTGAGTCGGGCAGAACGGCAGCGACCATAGCCGCCATCGCGACCGCCCCCGGTCGTGGTGGCATCGGCATAGTCCGCGTCTCGGGAACGAAGCTTCTGGACTTCGCGACGGCGCTGAGTGGCAGGCAACCTGCTGCTCGCCTGGCGACGCTCGCCGAGTTCAAGGCCGCTGACGGTAGCGTCATCGACAGCGGTCTACTGCTCCACTTTCCCGCGCCGCAGTCGTTTACCGGCGAAGACGTCGTCGAGCTGCACGGCCACGGTGGACCGGTGGTCATGAAAATGCTCCTGGCGCGTTGTCTGGAGCTTGGTGCGACCCTGGCCGAGCCTGGCGAATTCACCCGCCGCGCCTACCTCAACGGCAAGCTCGATCTGGCGCAGGCGGAGGCGGTCATCGACCTGATCGACGCGGCAACCGCAGCCGCAGCGCGTAGCGCCGTGCGCTCGCTGCAGGGCGAGTTTTCCCGCGCAGTGAATGGCTTGCTCGAACAGCTGATAGAGCTGCGCGCGCTGGTCGAGGCGACCCTGGATTTCCCGGAAGAGGAAGTCGATTTTCTCGAAGCCGCCGACGCTGTCGGCCGTCTCGGTCGCCTGCAACAACGCCTGACACAGGTCTTTGACCGCGCTCAGCAGGGCCGCTTGCTGCACGGCGGTCTGCACGTCGTCCTCGCCGGCCAGCCAAATGTCGGCAAGTCCAGCTTGCTCAATCGTCTTGCCGGCGACGACCTGGCGATCGTTACGTCCCTGCCGGGAACCACTCGCGACGTTGTGCGCAGCACCCTTCAGCTCGAGGGCATTCCACTGCACGTGATTGATACCGCCGGCCTGCGCGAAACTGCCGATCCGATCGAGCAGATCGGCATCGAACGCAGCTGGCGCGAGATCGAGCGGGCAGACGTGGTCGTTCTGCTGGTCGATGCGTGCACCGGCGTTGGCGAAGCAGACCGTGCCATTGTCGCGCAGTTGCCCCGTCATCTTGCCCGCGTGACGGTGCATAACAAGATCGATCTTGCCGGCCGCACCGCGACCAGCACCGATGACGCCGACGGCGTGACCATCGCCCTCTCGGCCAGATCGGGCGACGGCGTAGACCTCCTGCGCCAGGCCCTGTTGCGCATTGCTGGCTGGCATCCGGCCGAAGACGTGTTCATCGCCCGCGAACGCCATTTGCGTGCCCTGCAGCAGACCCGAGAGCGCATCGAGCAGGCGCAGGCACAACTGCCACGGCTGGAGCTGTTCGCGGAAGAGCTGCGTCTGGCGCAACTGGCGCTGGCGACGATCACCGGCGAGTTCACTGCTGACGACCTTCTCGGCGAGATTTTCGGACGCTTCTGCATCGGCAAGTAAGGCCGCTGCTGACTTTCTGCCCGCTGTCCAGGGCGCGTCAAAACAAAGGATTATAGGGAATGAGCTGGGACCCCGAGCAATACCTCAAGTTCGTCGAAGCCCGGCGGCGACCGGCGCTCGATCTGATCGCCCGTCTTGGCGGCAGCTGCCCCAGGAACGTGGTTGACCTTGGCTGTGGCGCCGGCAACATCACTCGACTGCTCGCCGAACATTGGCCGCAGGCCAGGATCATCGGCATTGACAGTGATGCGGCAATGCTCAGGAAAGCCTCATCGACGGCTTCACCGATCGATTGGCAGAAGGCCGACATCGCCGCCTGGCGGCCATCGGTGGCTCCTGATCTGATCTTTTCGAACGCCGCCCTGCACTGGCTCGACGATCACCCGCAGCTGTTGCCCGCGCTGATCGCGCAACTCGCCGACGGTGGCGTGCTGGCCGTGCAGATGCCGTCGAACTTCACTTCTCCGTCGCATCAGATTCTGCGCAAGCTGACCGATGACTATCGCTGGCAACAGACGCTCGGCGGCATCGAGATGGGCAAGGTTCTCACGCCGGCCGAGTACCACCGTCTGCTGTCGCCACACTGTCGCCATCTGGACATATGGGAGACCACCTACTGGCAGGCACTCGGCGGTGACGACGCGATCATCGAATGGATGAAGGGAACGACGCTGGTGCCCTATCTGTCCCGTCTTGACGAGGTCGCCAGAGAGCAGTTTCTGGCCGCTTATCGCGCACCGCTGGCAATCGTCTATCCGCGCACCAGTGCCGGCCATACCTTGTTCCCGTTCAAGCGAGTCTTCTTCGTGGCACAGCGCTGAATGGAGTTTACGCCCGCCGAAGTGTCCGTTTTCTTCGCCCTGGGGATGGCCGCCTTGTTCGCCGGTTTCATCGACGCGGTCGTCGGCGGCGGCGGTCTGATTCAGATCCCGGCGCTGTTTACGACGCTGCCGAACGAAGTGCCAGCGACCCTCTTCGGCACCAACAAGTTCTCCAGTGTTTTCGGAACCAGCAACGCCGCCTGGCGCTATTCGCGTCGGGTCAACATGCCTTGGCGAACGACCTTGCCGGCGGCAATCGCGGCATTCGTCTTCTCCTATTTCGGAGCGGCGGCAGTTGCCTGGATGCCGCCAGAGCTGTTGCGCCCGCTGATCCTCCTGCTGCTTATCGGCGCGGCCATCTACACCTTCGCGCGCAGTGAATTCGGTGCCGTTCATCGGCCGCAGCACACGGGTCGCCGCGAGTTCGTCTATGCGCTGATCGTTGGCGGTGCAATTGGCTTCTACGACGGCTTCTTCGGGCCCGGTACCGGCAGTTTCCTGATCTTTCTCTTTATCCGTTTTTTCGGCTTCGATTTCCTGCACGCCTCGGCAGCGTCGAAAGTCGTGAACGTGGCCACCAACCTGGCGGCGATGGGCTATTTCCTCCCCAACGGTCACATCCTGCTCGGCGTTGCCGTGCTCATGGCCAGCTGCAATGTTCTTGGATCCCTGATCGGTACCCATCTTGCACTGCGGCACGGCAGTGGCTTCGTCAGGAAGGTGTTCTTGTGCGTCGTCAGCGCTTTCATCATCAAGTTTGCGTACGATACCTTCGCTTGAGTCTGTCTGCTTGGCGGCTCAGGCGTGCGGTTTGTCGCCCTGCTTGCGCGTCGCCGACAAGGGGATGACAGCAATCCCGTACTTGCGCGAGACGCGTTGGTACATCTCGCGTGCGGCAATCACCTTGGGGTTGCGCAGGTCCCTTTCCTGAGCCATCTGCAGGTAGCCGAGACCGCGCTTGGCCAGCGCGGGATTCCATCCCTTGAGTTCGAGAAGGGTGAAAATGGCTTTGCTGGCGTTGACCAGGAACTGCAGGTTGGGTACCCGTTCGGCGGCTTCGATGAGCAGCTTCACCGAGCCATCGAGATCGCCACTGCGCGCGGCAAGCACGCCGCGGTTGTTGAGGTCGACAATTTCCTTGCCGACCTGCGCGAGTAGCGCCTGACCCGTTACTTCGTTTCCGGTCTTGGCGTAAATGCTTTCGATCTGGGCGATCATCGCGCGGTCCTGGTGGTTCTCGGCGGCGACCTTGCGGACCACTTCCTGGGCGCTGGCTTCGTTGCCCGTGGCCAGGCACGCGTGTGCCAGATCGAGCGCCTGCTTGCTCGAAACCAGGCCATCCTTGCCGTCAGCCTTCAAGCCATCGTGCAGGACGAGAGCTTTCTCGACGGCCAGCCTGGCTTTGGTCGGATCGCCCTCCTTGTTCGCGCATAAGCCATCGACGACCAGGGCTGCCAGTTCGCCCTGTTTGCTGCCGCGCCAGTCGCGGCGGAGTTCGCCGGCAATCCGCTTGGCACCTTCGACGTGTCCCAGATCGAGCATTGCGCGCGCGAGATTGGAATAGTCGTCGATGTTGTTCAGCGAAGATCCACGCCTGCGCTCGAGCACTTTTCCGTAGGCGCGTTCGGCGGTCTTGAAGTCCTGGTTTCGCGCCGCCACGTCGCCGACCATCCGTTGCCGGGCCGAGTTGTTGGGCGAGATCAGCGCTGCCGATTGCAAGGCTTCCTGGGCCTCGCGCAGCTTGCCCATCTCTTCACGTACTTCGGCGAGAAAATCGTAGGCGGCCATGAACTCCGGGAAATCGTCGATCAGCGCCTGGGCGACGATTTCGCCTTCGGCCAGACGCTGCTGGCTGCGCAGCGCGGTCGCCAGACCCATGCGTGCCCAGGGCACCACGCGCTGCTGCAGCACCTGTTCGAATACCGCCTGGGCTTCGGCTGGACGTCCGAGCACGTTGAGAATCTCGCCCTTGAAGCGCAGCAGGTCGAAAAGGAAGCCGCTCTCCTGCGCGAGCAGGCGTTGGCAGGCCTTCAGCGCGTCGCTGAAGGCGCCGTTGTCGAGATGTTCGTAGAGCGGCGCGAAGAACTGCTTGCGGTACAGCGCACGTACCAGCCTGCCGTGCAGCTCGTCGGCGGTGAAGGGTTTGATCAGGTAGTCATCCGGGGCCAGTTCGGCGATCGAGACGACATTGTGATAGGCGCGCTCGCTGGTAATCAGCATGAATACCGTCGATAACGCCACCAGGCGTTGCTGGCGCAGTTCTTCGAGCAGCTGCTGGCCGTCGCGTCCGTCCTCGAGCTGGTAGTCGGAGAGGATGATGTCGAAATGATGTATGCGCACTTGCCGGAGAACTTCGGCCGAGGTGCCGGCGTTATGCACCGAGGTGACACCCAGTGCCGAAAGCATGATGCGCAGCGAGCTGCGTGCGTTGGGATAGCGATCGATGAGCAAGGCCCGCTTGAGCGCCAGCTCCTTGCTCATCTTGTGGAGCAGATCGGCGGTCGTCTCGGGTGTCCTCATGACTGGCACATTACCTGACCGTGCCCTGGCGGGCAAGCCAGGGAGTCAGCTCGCCGCGCGGGGTCAGCGCCCAGCAGCGTCGCTGACCGCTGGCGGTGCGAGCCGGGCGCCGACTTCGCTGCCCGTGCTGTTCAGCAGGGCTCGCTGCGGATGAGGTGATCGAAGGCGGTAAGCGCAGCTTTGGTGCCCTCGCCCATGGCGACGACGATCTGTTTGTAGGGGACGGTGGTCACGTCGCCGGCGGCGAAAACGCCCGGCAGTGAAGTGGCGCAGCGGGCGTCGATCTCGATCTCGCCGCGTGGCGACAACTCAAGCGTCCCCTTGAGCCACTCGCTGTTCGGCAACAGACCGATCTGCACGAAGATACCGGCGAGGTCGATGCGCCGCTTTTCGCCGCTGGCGCGGTCGGTGTACAACAGGCCGTCGACCTTCTCGCCGTCGCCGCTCACTTGCGTGCTCAGCGCCTCGGTGATCACCTCGACGTTGCCCAGACTGAACAGCTTCTTCTGGAGCACCGCGTCGGCACGCAGGGTCGCCTCGAACTCGAGCAGCGTGACGTGGCCGACAATGCCGGCAAGGTCGATTGCCGCTTCCACGCCCGAGTTGCCGCCACCGATCACCGCCACCCGCTTGCCTTTGAACAATGGTCCGTCGCAGTGCGGGCAGTAGGCGACGCCATGACCCCGGTACTCCTTTTCGCCGGGAACGTTCATTTCCCGCCAGCGCGCACCGGTAGCCAGGATCACCGTCTTGCTGCGCAGCGTTGCGCCGCTGGCCAGGCGAATCTCGGTCAGGCTGCCGGCGGCCTGTGGCAGCAGCGCTTCGGCGCGCTGCAGATCCATGATATCGACGTCGTACTCCCTGACGTGCTCCTCGAGTCCGGCAGCGAGCTTCGGCCCGTCGGTGGCCTTGACGGAGATGAAGTTCTCGATCGCCAGGGTATCGAGTACCTGCCCGCCAAAACGCTCACTGACCACGCCGGTGCGGATTCCCTTGCGTGCCGCGTAGATGGCGGCGGCTGCGCCCGCCGGGCCGCCGCCGACGATGAGGACGTCGAAAGGCTGGCGAGCGCTGATCTTCTCGGCTTCCCGCTGGGTGGCGCCGGAATCGATCCTGGCGACGATCTCCTCCAGGGCCAGGCGGCCCTGGCCGAAGGGCTCACCGTTGAGAAACACCGTCGGCACGCCCATGATCTGGCGCGCACTCACTTCGTCCTGGAACAACGCCCCGTCGATCATCTGGTGGCTGATGCCGGGGTTGGTGACGGCCATCAGGTTCAGCGCCTGCACGACGTCCGGGCAATTGTGGCAGGAAAGCGAAATGAAGGTCTCGAAATGGAACTCGCCGGGAATGGCGCGAATTCCTTCGATCACGCTGGCGTCGACCTTCGCCGGGTGACCGCCGACCTGTAGAAGGGCGAGAATCAACGAGGTAAATTCGTGCCCCATGGGGATGCCGGCAAAACTGATGCGCGCCGTTTCACCCGGCAGACCGACCGAAAACGACGGCTTGCGCGCAGCGTTGCCGTCTTCCCTGAGGGTTACTTTGTCGCTGAGCGCGGCAATCTCCTGCAGTAGGGCGAGCATCTCGCGGGCGGCTTCGCTGCTATCCGGCGAAGCAACTATCTCGATCGTTCGCTGCAGTTTCTGCAGGTAGGCGACGAGTTGAGTCTTGATGTTGGCGTCGAGCATGTCCTTGCGTCCTTGTCGAGTGGCATGGAAAGGGTCCCAACGCAAAGGGGCCGCCAAGCATCGCTTCGCGGCCCCTTTGCGTTGGGACCCGGTCTCACGCTGCGCGGAGCATCCGCCAGCGTGAGTGAGCGTTTGCTCCTAGATCTTGCCGACCAGGTCGAGTGACGGAGCGAGCGTCGCGTCGCCCGGAGTCCATTTGGCCGGGCAGACTTCACCCGGATGACTGGCGACGTATTGGGCAGCCTGCACCTTGCGCAGCAGCTCCTTGGCGTCACGACCAATGCCCAGGTCGTGAATCTCGCACACCTTGATGACCCCTTCGGGGTTGATGACGAAGGTGCCGCGTAGTGCCAGACCTTCCTCTTCGATCATCACCTCGAAGTTGCGGGTGATCGCGCCGGTCGGGTCGCCGAGCATCGGGTAGGTGATCTTCTTGATCGTCTCGGAAGTGTCGTGCCACGCCTTGTGGGTAAAGTGCGTATCGGTGGACACCGCGTAGATTTCGACGCCGAGCTTCTGGAACGAAGGGTATTCGTCGGCCAGGTCACCGAGTTCGGTCGGGCAGACGAAAGTGAAGTCGGCCGGGTAGAAGAAGACAATCGACCACTTGCCTTTCAGATCGGCGTCGGAGACGGGGCCAAACTTGCCGTTGTGAAAAGCGGTTGCTTTGAACGGTTTGATTTCGGTATTGATCAAGGACATCTTGAGCTCTCCTTCAGGTTGAGTGAATGAACTGAATCGACGAGTCGATGGTAGTGGATTCGACAGCATTGTTCCAATTGATTCTCGCAATTCGAGTCATAGCCAAGCGCTATATGCACCAAGTTGAGAGGATCGGCGCCGCGCTCTCGCGCTCGCTGAAACCTGTTATTTTTCAGCGAACTGCCGTAGAATTCCGCTCTTTTGCGCAGCTCAGTGCGCGAGGAAGGCCGGACTGCCCATGCTCTTTCCTGACCGTTTCGAGGTGATTGTCGTCGGTGGCGGCCATGCCGGCACCGAGGCGGCCCTGGCCGCGGCGCGCACGGGAATGAAGACCCTGCTGCTGACGCACAACCTCGACACCCTCGGTGCGATGAGCTGCAATCCGTCGATCGGCGGCATTGGCAAGGGGCACCTGGTCAGAGAGGTCGATGCGCTCGGTGGAGCGATGGCCGAGGCGACCGACGAGGCGGGCATCCAGTTCCGCACCCTCAACTCCAGTAAGGGTCCGGCGGTGCGTGCGACGCGGGCGCAGGCCGACCGTGTCCTCTACCGGCAGGCGATTCGCCGTCGCCTGGAAAACGAGCCGAATCTGACCATTTTCGCGCAAGCCTGCGACGATCTGATCGTCGAAGCTGACCGGGTTGCCGGGGTGGTGACCCAGCTCGGCGTGCGTTTTTCGGCGCGAGCGGTGGTCTTGACCACCGGTACTTTTCTCAACGGACTGATCCACGTCGGCATGTCGAACATGGTTGGCGGACGCATGGGTGACCCGCCAGCGGTTTCGCTGGCGGCACGGCTGCGCGAGCTGCAATTGCCGGTCGGGAGGCTGAAGACCGGCACGCCGCCGCGGCTCGACGGGCGGAGCATCGATTTTTCGCGGCTGGTCGAGCAACATTCGGATCAGCCGCGTCCCGTCTTCTCGTTTCTTGGCGACGCGGCGCGGCACCCGCAGCAGCTGCCGTGCTGGATTACCAGTACCAATGCCGGCACGCACGACATCATCCGTGCCAACCTCGACCGCTCGCCGATGTACACCGGGGTCATCGAGGGCGTCGGCCCACGCTACTGTCCTTCCATCGAAGACAAGATTCACCGCTTCGCCGGCAAGGACAGCCACAACATCTTCCTCGAACCGGAAGGTCTGAACACGCACGAGATTTACCCCAACGGGATCTCGACCAGCCTGCCGTTCGACGTCCAGCTGGCGATCGTGCGCTCGATCCGCGGCCTGGAGAACGCGCACATCCTGCGTCCGGGCTATGCCATCGAATACGATTACTTCGACCCGCGCGCGCTCAATGCGTCGCTGGAGACGAAGGCCATCGGCGGACTGTTCTTCGCCGGTCAGATCAACGGCACGACGGGTTACGAAGAAGCTGCCGCGCAAGGCTTGTTGGCCGGGGTCAACGCCGCCCTGCGGGCGCAGCAGAAAGAATCCTGGACACCGCGTCGTGACGAAGCCTACCTCGGCGTGCTGGTCGACGATCTGATTACCCGCGGCGTCGCGGAACCCTACCGCATGTTCACCAGCCGCGCCGAGTATCGCCTTTCGCTGCGCGAGGACAACGCCGATATGCGCCTGACCGAGCATGGTCGCCGCCTCGGTCTGGTTGACGATCGACGCTGGGCGGCTTTCTGCACCAAGCGCGCAGCGATTGGCGCTGAGCAGGAGCGCCTGAAATCGACCTGGGTACAGCCGGGAAAGCTTGCCGACGGCGAGGCGCTGCGCGTCTTCGGCAGGGAACTGGAGCACGAGTACAGCCTGCACGATCTTCTCCGCCGTCCGGATGTGAGTTACCCGGCATTGATGAGCCTGCGCTTTGGCGACGCGTCGGCTGGCGCTGGCTTGACGGATGCGCAGGTCATCGAGCAGGTTGAAATCCAGGCCAAGTATCAGGGTTACATCGAACGTCAGCAGGAAGAGGTGGCCAGGAGCCTGGCCAACGAGGAACGCTGTTTTCCGCCCGACTTCGATTTCGCTACTGTCGGCGGCCTGTCACGAGAGGTGCAGCAGAAGCTGTCGCTGCAGCGCCCGCAGACGCTCGGCCAGGCGTCGCGAATCCAGGGCATGACGCCGGCGGCGATCTCGATCCTGACGGTCTGCCTGAAGCGTGGCGAGTCGGACGCTCAGCGCCTGCGCGCCGCTGGCAGCGCTTGATGGCTGCGGCCGAGCAACTCGAACGGGGCTTGCAGGATCTGGGCATCGAGCTCACCGCGCGCGCGCAGAAAAAGTTGCTCGCCTACGCAACCCTGCTCGAGAAATGGAACCGGACCTACCGCCTGACCGCGGTGCCGAATGCGGCCCAGACGGTCAGCCATCACCTGCTCGATTCACTGGCGGTGCTGCCCTTTCTGAGCGCCGAGAGCCTGCTCGATGTCGGTAGCGGCGGCGGCATGCCCGGGATCCCCCTGGCCATCGCCCGCCCCGAGCTGCGCGTCGTCCTGCTCGACAGCAATTCGAAGAAGAGCGCCTTCCTGCGGCAGGCGGCAATTGAGCTGGAACTGGCGAATATTGCCGTACACTGCGGGCGGGTCGAGGAGTATCGGCCAGCGTTTTCTTTCGCGGCGATCACCGCGCGCGCTTTCGCCGATCTGGCCGAGCTGGTCAGGCTCTCGCGTCACCTGTTGCAAGTGGACGGCCACTGGCTGGCGATGAAGGGCATCTGCCCGCAGGCCGAGATTGCACGTTTGCCAGCAGACGTCGCGGTCGAGGCTCTACATCGTCTGGCAGTGCCGGGGGTTACCGGCGAGCGGCATCTGGTGTTGATCAGCAGCCGTGCCGTCGGGCATTGAGGGGGAGTTGATTTGGCAAGAATACTCGCGGTAACCAACCAGAAGGGCGGCGTCGGAAAGACGACGACCGCCGTCAACCTCTCTGCCTGCCTGGCAGAATGCGGCCAGCGCGTATTGCTCATCGACCTTGACCCGCAGGGCAACGCGACCACCGGTTGCGGTGTTGTCAAGCGTGGCGCCATGCCGACCGTCTATCAGGTGCTGATCGGTCGGTCGACGGCCGCGCAGACTCGCCTGAGCAGTGACTTCGGCTTCGACGTGCTGCCGGCGAACCGCGAACTGGCGGGAGCCGAGATCGACCTGATCGACCTCGGGCAGCGCGAATATCGTCTGCGTGACGCTCTTGGCAGCGTCCGCGAGGACTACGACTTCATCCTCATGGATTGCCCACCGGCATTGAACATGCTGACCGTCAACGGTCTGGTGGCCGCGGATACGGTGATGATTCCGATGCAGTGCGAATACTATGCCCTGGAAGGCCTGACCGACCTCGTTGCGACGCTGAAGAAGATCCGCGCCAACCTCAACCCGAGGCTCGAGATCGAGGGGCTGCTGCGCACCATGTTCGACCCGCGATCGACCTTGACGCAACAGGTTTCGTGCGAACTCGAAGGACACTTCGGCGAGAAAGTCTATCGCACGATCATCCCGCGCAATGTTCGTCTCGCCGAAGCGCCGTCCTACGGCAAGCCGGTGATTGCCTTCGACCGTAGCTCCAAGGGGGCGCAAGCCTATCTTCTCCTGGCGCAGGAGATTCTCGACCGCCGCGCCGACAGGAAGCGCGCGGGCGCAACGACCGCCGGACTGGGAGTCGAGTCATGAAACTCAAGGGCTTGGGCCGCGGTCTCGACGCCTTGCTGGCCGGCAACGATGCGCAGAACAAGGAGCAGCTGCGCAGCGTGCCGCTGGCCGACATCCAGCCCGGCAAGTACCAGCCGCGCACGCACATGGACAGCGCGTCGCTCGAAGAACTGGCCGCGTCGATCAGGATGCAGGGCCTGATGCAACCGATTCTGGTTCGCCCGATCAGCGACGAGCGCTACGAGATCATCGCTGGCGAGCGACGCTGGCGGGCGGCCAAAATGGCCGGCTTGAGCGAGGTTTCGACCTTGATCCGGGAGATTCCCGACGAGGCGGCGTTGGCCATGGCGCTGATCGAGAACATCCAGCGCGAGAACCTCAACCCGCTCGAGGAAGCGCTGGGCCTGCAGCGCCTGATCGACGAGTTCGCCATGACCCACCAGCAGGCAGCCGACGCCGTCGGTCGTTCGCGGCCGGCGGCGTCGAACCTGCTGCGCCTGCTGCAGCTGGCGCCAGCGGTCCAGGAGCTCCTGATGCGCGGCGACGTGGATATGGGCCATGCACGCGCACTCCTCCCTCTCGCCGGTGACCTGCAGGTTCAACTGGCGCAGCGCGTGGTGCAGAAGGGCTTGTCGGTGCGCGAAACCGAGCGCCTGGTCCAGTACGCGCTGCGCCCTCCGAAGGAGCTGCCGTCGCGAAAGCCGGATCGCGATGTCCTGCGTTTGCAGGAAGAATTGGCCGATCTGCTTGGGGCGCAAGTGGCCATCCGCGCCAACCAGCGCGGCGCCGGCAAGGTGCTGATCGAGTTTGGCGACCTTGATCAGCTCGAAGGAATCCTGCAGCGCCTGCGTCATTGATGCGGCGCAGCATTCAAGCGTTTTTGCAGCGCGCGGATACCGCCTGCAAGGCAGATTTTGCAAAGGAAAGGGAACTTTCTTGCACATGCGGTTTGATTCCTCTATAGGAGTCTGGTATCCTGCCCGTGTTTTGGAGGGGCTGGTCGTGCATTCGCAGGTTCGCTGGTTTTTCCGCTGCCAGGCGGTCGTCACCCTGGTGGCTGCGTTGATAGCGGGCCTTGCACTGGGGGTCGATGCGGCTGTTTCTGCTGCGCTCGGCGGGGGCATCGCCATCGCTAGCGCTCTGGCCTATGTGTGGCGGGGCCTGCGGCCAACGGGAACGGCAGTTGTCGATGCGAAAAAGGCGTTCAGTTCTCAGCTTGCCGCCGAAGGGTACAAGTTTGCTGTCACGCTCTTGCTGTTTGCCCTGGTGTTCAAGGGCTACGCACAGCTCGCCGCCTTGCCGCTCTTCCTTGCGTATGCTGCAACAATTGTCGTTTATTGGATGGCGCTGCTCAGACAGCACTAGTCAAACAGGGGAAAAACATGGCTTCAGGCGAAGCGTTAACGACCAGTGGATACATCGTCCATCACCTGACCAACAACACGGTTGGTGAAGGGTTCTGGACCCTGCACCTGGACACCTTGTTCGTCTCGGGAATTATCGGGCTGGTCGCCTTTCTCGGCATGGCCAAGGTCGCCAGGATGGCGACCTCCGGTGTTCCTGGCCCGTTGCAGAGTTTCATCGAGCTTCTGCTGTCCTTTGTCGATCAGCAGGTCAAGGATACCTACCATGGCAGAAGCCCGCTGGTGACCCCGCTGGCGGTCACCATCTTCGTCTGGGTATTCCTGATGAATGCCATGGACCTGATCCCGGTCGATTTCCTGCCGCTGATTCTCGGCGTGTTCGGCATCCATTATTTCAAGGCGGTGCCGACCACCGATCCCAACCTGACCTTCGCCATGTCCCTGACGGTATTCACGATCATGATCGTCATGGGGATCAAGGTAAAAGGTGCGTCGGGCTTTCTGCACGAAGTGTTTTGCGTTCCGTTCGGCGCCAAGCTGGCCCCGATCAACCTGCTCTTCCGGATTATTGAAGACATCGCCAAGCCGATCTCTCTCTCGCTGCGTCTTTTCGGCAACATGTACGCCGGCGAGATGGTGTTCATCCTGATCGCCCTTCTGGGTGTCTGGCAGCTGCCGCTGGCTTTGCCCTGGGCCCTGTTCCACATCCTGATCATCACCCTGCAGGCTTTCGTGTTCATGATGTTGACCATCGTCTATCTCTCGATGGCCAGCGAGTCGCACGGTTAGTCTGGATTGCCGGGTCCCCTGTTCATCCGCTTAATTCACGTCGTTCCTGTTTAACCCATTTAGCATTTTTTGTTAGGAGAACCACCAATGGAAGCCGCTCTGTCAATGTTGCTTGGTAACACCGCCATCGCCGTCGCCATCCTGATCGGGGCGGGCGCCCTTGGTACCGCTATCGGGTTTGGTATTCTTGGTGGTCGCTTCCTCGAAGGCGCTGCTCGTCAGCCGGAAATGATTCCTACCCTCCAGGTCAAGATGTTCATCGTTGCCGGCCTCCTCGACGCGGTGACCATGATCGGTGTCGGTATCGCCCTGTTCATGCTCTTTGCGAACCCCTTCATCGCCGTCGTCAAGGGCTGATCGCTTCTCCTTTCTGACTCACCCTTAAAAGGAGGTTAGCGTGAATATCAACGCAACTTTGTTTGGCCAAGCGGTCTGGTTCGGGGTCTTCATCTGGATCACCATGAAGTACGTCTGGCCACCCATACAGAAGGCCATTGCCGATCGCCAGGCGCTGATCGCCGATGGACTTGCCGCCGGCGAGCGCGGGAAGCATGAGCTTGAACTCGCCGGGAAGCGTTCCGCCGATTCTCTGCGCGAAGCCAAGGTGAAGTCGGCCGAGATTATCGTCGCCGCCGAAAAGCGCGCCCTGCAGGTGATCGAAGAGGCCAAGCTGGCGGCGAAAGTCGAAGCCGACAAGGTCGTCGTCGCAGCGCAGGCCGAGATTGCCCAGGCAACCGAACACGCCAGAGCGGAGTTGCGCAGTCGCGTCGCCGAACTCGCGGTAGCCGGTGCCGAGCGCATCCTGAAGCGCGAGGTCGATGCCAAGGGGCATGCAGAAATCCTGGCCGCCCTCAAGCAGGAACTCTGAGACCATGGCCGAACTCGTAACCATCGCGCGTCCCTACGCTGAAGCGGTTTTCCGCATCGCGCTGGAAAACAAGGCGCTGACGAGCTGGTCCGAGCGGCTGACGCTGCTTTCCGCAATTGCCGGGGATGGCCAGATGCGTTCATGCATTGGCAACCCCGAACTCTCTGCGGCCCAGAAGAGCGAGCTTTTCAAGTCGCTCGCCGGAGACGCGCTTGTGGGCAGCGAAGCCAATCTGATCGACGTTCTCGCCGCCAACGAGCGGCTTTCCGCCCTGCCGGAAATTGCCGACCTCTTCGAAAAGCTCAAAGCCGGCCAGGAAGGCGTCAGGGAGGCAACCATCTACAGCGCCTTTCCGGTCGATGAAAAGCAGCTCAAAGCGCTGATCGCGGACCTCGAAACCCGCTTCAATACCCGGCTGACTGCCGAAGTGGTCGTCGATCAATCGTTGATCGGCGGCGTCAAGATTGTGGTTGGCGACCAGGTCCTCGACACTTCCGTACGCGGAAAATTGGAGAGCCTGCGGTTGGCGCTCAAGAACTAGGAGAATTTTCATGCAGTTGAATCCTTCAGAAATCAGCGAACTGATCAAAAG
This sequence comes from Candidatus Accumulibacter regalis, assembly GCA_000585075.1. Classification (GTDB taxonomy): domain Bacteria; phylum Pseudomonadota; class Gammaproteobacteria; order Burkholderiales; family Rhodocyclaceae; genus Accumulibacter; species Accumulibacter regalis. Next base: position 23,737 of record JEMY01000001.1, read on the forward strand.
CAAGATCGAGAATCTTGCGATCAGCGCCGATCTGCGCACCCAGGGCACCGTCGTTTCGGTGACCGACGGTATCTGCCGCGTTTATGGGCTGACCGACGTCATGCAGGGCGAAATGCTCGAGTTTCCGGGCAACATCTTCGGCATGGCGCTGAACCTCGATCGCGACTCGGTTGGCGCGGTGGTTCTCGGCGAGTACGATCAGATCAGCGAAGGCGACACGGTCAAGACGACCGGTCGCATCCTTGAAGTTCCGGTCGGTCCCGAGCTTCTCGGCCGCGTGGTCAACTCGCTTGGCCAACCGATCGACGGTAAAGGCCCGATCAACAACAAGCTGACCGACAAGATCGAGAAGGTGGCGCCGGGCGTGATCTGGCGCAAGTCGGTTTCGCAGCCGGTGCAGACCGGTCTGAAGTCGATCGACGCGATGGTGCCGATCGGGCGCGGCCAGCGCGAACTGATCATTGGCGACCGGCAGACCGGAAAGACCGCGGTGGCCATCGACACGATCATCAACCAGAAGGGGCAGGACCTGCTCTGTATCTACGTTGCCGTCGGTCAGAAGGCGTCGACCGTCGCCAACGTCGTGCGCAAGCTCGAAGAGAATGGCGCGATGGAGTACACCATCGTCGTGGCCGCCACAGCATCCGAATCTGCTGCCCTGCAATACATCGCTCCCTACTCCGGGTGCACCATGGGCGAGTACTTCCGCGACCGTGGCCAGGATGCGCTGATCATCTATGACGACCTGACCAAGCAGGCCTGGGCGTATCGCCAGGTTTCGCTGCTTCTTCGCCGGCCTCCGGGGCGCGAAGCCTATCCAGGCGACGTCTTCTATCTGCACTCGCGTTTGCTCGAGCGTGCCGCGCGCGTCTCCGAAGAGTGGGTCGAGAAATTCACCAACGGTGAGGTCAAGGGCAAGACCGGATCGCTGACTGCCCTGCCGGTCATCGAAACCCAGGCGGGCGACGTCTCGGCCTTCGTTCCGACCAACGTGATCTCGATTACCGACGGCCAGATCTTCCTCGATACCGACTTGTTCAACGCCGGTGTGCGTCCCGCCATCGACGCCGGTATCTCGGTGTCGCGCGTCGGTGGTGCTGCCCAGACCAAGGTGATCAAGAAGCTTGGTGGCGGTGTCCGCCTGGCGCTTGCCCAGTTCCGTGAGCTGGCGGCTTTTGCGCAGTTCGCGTCCGATCTCGACGAGGCAACGCGCAAGCAGCTCGACCGTGGTCGCCTGGTTACCGAACTGATGAAGCAGCCGCAGTACTCGCCGCTGTCGATCTCCGAGATGGCCATCACCCTGCACGCGGTGAACAAGGGCTATTTCGACGATGTCGAGGTGAAGACGGCGCTGGCGGTCGAGAAGCAGATGCAAAGCTTCATCAAGCAGAAATATGCCGATCTGGTCAGCAAGATTGAAACCAACAAAGATCTTGACGCCGACGCCGAGCAGACGCTCGGCAAGGCGATCGAGGAGTTCAAGGCCACGCTGGCCTGATCGATCGAGGAGTTTGCGATGCCTAGCGGCAAGGAAATCCGCAACAAGATCAAGAGTGTAGAGAGTACGCGCAAGATCACAAAGGCCATGGAAATGGTGGCTGCGTCGAAAATGCGCAAGGCTCAGGAAAGGATGCGCGCGGCTCGTCCTTATGGCGAGAAGATCCGCCTTGTCGCCGGCAATCTTTCGCACGCCCTGACCGACTATCGCCATCCATTTCTCACCGTGCGCGAGCCGGCCAAGGCAGTGGGGCTGATCACCGTTACCTCCGACAAGGGGCTGTGCGGCGGCTTGAATACCAACGTCCTGCGCCTGTCGCTCGGCAAGATGAAGGAATGGCATGCCGAGGGCAAGAAGCTGCAGGTCACGGCGATTGGCAACAAGGGCCTGGGCTTCATGCAGCGCGCTGGAGCGAGTGTTGTCTCGCAGCTGACCGGACTCGGCGATACGCCGCACCTGGAAAGGTTGATTGGACCGATCAAGGTTCAGCTGGACGCGTACATCAACGGCGAGATCGATGTCCTTTACATAGCCTATACGCGCTTCGTCAACACCATGAAGCAGGAGCCGACTCTTGATCAGCTCCTGCCCCTGTCGGGGGACCTTGTTGGTGGCGAAAGCAACCGCTGGGACTACATCTATGAGCCTGACGCCAAGACGGTCATCGATGACCTGCTGGTGCGCTATGTCGAGGCGATGATCTATCAGGCAGTCGCCGAGAATATGGCCTCCGAGCAGAGCGCGCGCATGGTGGCCATGAAGTCTGCCTCGGACAACGCCAAGAACGTGATCGGTGAACTCAAGCTGGTGTACAACAAGGCTCGCCAGGCATCGATCACCAAGGAGCTTTCGGAAATCGTCGGCGGCGCAGCGGCTGTCTGAGCACGCGATAGTTAGTTTATTGATTAGGGATACAACCATGAATCAAGGAAACATAGTTCAGTGTATCGGCGCCGTCGTGGACATCCAGTTCCCGCGTGACGCCATGCCTCATATCTACGACGCGCTTCAGCTCGACAAGGCTGAAGAGTCGGACATGTGCGAAGCCGATCTGATGTTCGAAGTCCAGCAGCAGCTGGGCGACGGCATCGTGCGCACGATTGCCATGGGCTCCTCCGACGGCCTGCGCCGCGGCATGAAAATCAACAATACCGGTGCCGGGATTTCCGTTCCGGTAGGTGACGCGACCATCGGTCGGATCATGAACGTCCTCGGGCGGCCGATCGACGAAGCCGGTCCAATCGGCACCGATGAGCGGCGCGAGATTCACCAGTTGGCGCCGAAATTTGACGAGCTCTCGCCGTCGGTCGACCTTCTGGAAACAGGCATCAAGGTTATCGACCTCGTCTGTCCGTTTGCCAAGGGCGGCAAAGTCGGTCTGTTCGGCGGTGCCGGTGTCGGCAAGACCGTGAACATGATGGAGCTGATCAACAACATCGCCAAGCAGCACTCGGGTCTCTCGGTTTTTGCCGGTGTTGGCGAGCGTACTCGCGAGGGTAACGACTTCTACCACGAAATGAAGGACTCCAACGTCCTCGACAAGGTGGCGATGGTCTTCGGCCAGATGAACGAGCCGCCAGGAAACCGCCTTCGCGTCGCCCTGACCGGCCTGACCATGGCCGAGCGCTTCCGCGACGACGGCCGCGACATCCTCTTCTTTGTCGACAACATCTATCGCTACACGCTCGCTGGTACGGAAGTGTCGGCACTGCTTGGCCGGATGCCTTCGGCGGTGGGCTATCAGCCGACCCTGGCCGAAGAAATGGGCCGCCTCCAGGAACGCATCACGTCGACCAAGGTCGGTTCGATTACCTCGATCCAGGCGGTGTATGTCCCGGCCGACGACCTCACCGATCCGTCTCCGGCGACGACCTTCCTGCACCTCGACTCGACCGTCGTTCTGTCGCGTGACATTGCTTCGCTGGGTATCTATCCGGCCGTCGACCCTCTCGACTCGACGTCTCGTCAGCTCGACCCGCAGGTCGTCGGTGAAGAACACTATGCGGTTGCCCGCGCGGTTCAGATGACCTTGCAGAAGTACAAGGAGTTGCGCGACATCATCGCCATCCTGGGGATGGACGAGTTGTCGCCGGAGGACAAGCTGGCCGTCTATCGCGCGCGCAAGATCCAGCGCTTCCTCTCGCAGCCCTTCCACGTGGCAGAAGTGTTCACGGGTTCAGCGGGCAAGTACGTCACGCTCAAGGACACCATCAAGGGTTTCAAGATGATCGTCGAGGGCGAATGCGACAGCATCCCCGAGCAGGCGTTCTACATGGTTGGCGGTATCGAAGAAGTATTCGAGAAAGCCAAGACACTCTAAAGCGGGATCAGCGAACGTCGCTTTCGCCCCGCCTTCGGGCGCGAAAGCGACTTGCAAGGGAAGAAAACCATGTCACTCAGAGTACACGTCGACGTTGTCAGCGCCGAGGAGTTGATCTTCTCCGGGCAGACCGACTTCGCGGTTTTTCCAGGCGAGGCTGGCGAGCTCGGCATCTATCCGCGTCACACGCCGCTCCTGACCCGCATCAGGCCGGGTACCGTGCGCCTCAAAGTGCCCGACCGCGAGGAGTACGAGCTGGTCTATGTGTCCGGCGGTATGCTCGAGGTGCAGCCGGCGTTGATTACGGTACTGGCCGATACGGCGGTGCGTGCGTCCGATCTGGACGAGGCGAAGGCGATCGAGGCCAAGCGTCATGCAGAGGAGATGCTTCGCGACCATACCTCCGATGTTGGTCTGGCTTCGGCGGAAGCCGAGCTGGCCCAGGCCGTGGCTCAATTGGCGGCAATCAAGAAACTTCGCACGCGCTGAAGAGCCGTCGAGGCCGGGGATGTAGACGCTCCCTCCGGCACAACGGCAGGAAAATGGGCAGCCCAGGCTGCCCTTTTCTTGTTCACCGTCGAGGAAGACGGGCTGGGTTTAGCGTCTAGCGAAGAAGCTCCATCCGCCCAAGCCGCTTTTCGACGCGTGCCAAGTCGTCGCGAAGCGCGTCGACCTCGGCGCAGAAAGCGTCGACATCGCGGCGCGGGGCAATGGCTTTCTCTTCTTCGGTCAGATATTCGACGATGCCAAATGCCAGATTGCGGGCGCTCCGCCCGTGCCATCGCGCCAATCCGCTTGCCAGACGCAGGGCCCGGCGGGCGACGATGTCGCCCAGCACTTGTGAAAGATCGTGCTCGGCATCCCAGCGCAGGTTGCGGAAGACAAATGCGAGTGCCTCTGCGAGATCCACCGAGCCCGCGATGGTCGCCGCGGAAAACAGCGACGATCGGTTACTCAGCGCACGTACCGGCGCGTCGTCGGGCAGGCGGATACTGACCGCGACGGGCGAAGCTGCGTCCGCCGCGGCGAGCAGGCCGGACTCGAGTATGGTGAACCGCAACTGCCCGCTGGAAAACTGGACCCGCGCTGTCTGCCCGGAAAAGGCGGCCAATCGAGCACGAGCCCAGTCTTCACCCGTCAGTACGTGATTGATGACCGCCAGCGGCGGCCCGCTCCACATACCCTTCAGGAAGCTTGCTGGATACCGGCAACCACCCAGCCGCTCGAACCGTCGACCGGCTTGGTCAAATTCCACACCTCGTCGAAGGCTACTGCGGGCGCGTCGGCCTGCTCACGAATCATGCCGTTCATGCGCACGCTGGCGACATGGCGGCTACCCTCGGTGAGCACTTCGAGAAGCTCGGCGTCTAGCGTCACCACGTCCGTTTGCTGACTTGCTCCGCTGCGCTCGCCCATCTGCAGCTTGATCTCGGCAAAAACCTCGGGGGTCACGAAGGAACGGATGTCTTCCATGTTGCCGGCGTCATTTGCCGCCTGTAGGCGGACGAAGTTCAACTTCGCGACACGGAGAAAGCCATCCACGTCGAAGTCGGCGGGAATGCCTGCCGGCTCCGGAGTGGCCATGTTCGCCGCTCCGCCTGGACGATGCTCTGGCTGGCTTCGGCCAGGAAGCTCCTGGGCGGCGTCGAAACGCGGCGGCGGGGCGGCCACTCCGCCGCCCACGCCGGCATAGCTCATAGGCTGGCCAGCCCCGGCCGTCGCCGCAGCCTTGCGCCGAAACAGCCACTTGAAGACGAACACCGCGGCCATCGCCAAGAGCGCGATCATCACCAGATTGGCCATTCCCTCACCGAGACCAAAATGCGACAACAGCGCCGCAATTCCGAGCCCGGCCGCGAGTCCGGCCAGGGGGCCCATCCAGCTGCTCTTGGGTGCCGCTGCCGTCGGCGATGCAGCATTGGCCGGCGCCGGCGCGGCTTTCTGGGGTGCTGGCGTGGCCTGCCGCTGCATGCCCATCGAGCGACCACCGCCGAAGCGCTTGGCTTCGGCATCTGCGACCATGAGACCAAAGCTAAACGCGCACACGGCCAACGCAACAAAGAATTTCTTCACGACTCTCTCCTCTTCAGAACTTGAAACCACGGTGCAGGGCAACGACGCCCAGCGCCAGATTGAAATATTCGACCCGCTCTAGCCCAGCCTGTTCCATCAAGCTCTTCAGGCCCTCCTGGTCCGGGTGTACACGAATCGATTCTGCGAGATAGCGATAACTTCCCTCGTCGCGAGTGATCAGCTGACCGAGGCGCGGAATCACCTTGAACGAGTAGAAGTCGTAAGCCGGTGCCAGAGGCTTCCACACCTGCGAAAACTCGAGGACCAGCAGGCGACCTCCCGGTCTAAGTACCCGGCGCATCTCGGCGAGTGCCGAGTTCTTGTGGGTCATGTTGCGCAGGCCGAAGGCGACCGTGACGCAGTCAAAGTAGTCGTCCGGAAACGGCAACTTCTCCGCGTCGCATTGCGCGACGCGGACCATCACGCCACGATCGCAGAGGCGGTCGCGGCCGCGCGTAAGCATGGCGTTGTTGATATCGGTCAGCCAGACCTGACCGCCGCGGCCCAGCTTTCTGGCGAAGGCCAGAGCAAGGTCGCCCGTGCCGCCAGCGACGTCGAGGATCCGTGAATCCTCACGGACACCACTCTTGGCGATGGTAAACGCCTTCCACAAGCGGTGCAGACCGCCCGACATGAGATCGTTCATCAGGTCGTAACGTTGTGCCACCGAATCAAAAACATCTGCGACGCGCTGCGCCTTGTCGCTTTCCGCTACTTCCTCAAAACCAAAATGGGTGGTCCCTCTATCACTCATTGATCCCGCTCGCGCTCCTGAAGTTGTGCTGCTCAATGCTTGCCGCAGCCACCGTGGGCCTTGCTGACCGGCGGCGTGGGAACTTTCCCCGGGTCACGACTGGCACCCGCTGCCGCCAGTTTGGCCAGATAATCCTTCCACAGCTGCTGTTGATGGCTACCCAGGTTGTAGAGAACATCCCAGGAATAGAGACCACTGTCATGGCCATCGGAAAAGACCGGGCGGATGGCGTAGTTGCCGACGGCTTCGACGCGGTCGATGCCCACCCCGCGCTTGCCGACTTGCAGCACCTCCTGACCCGGGCCGTGGCCGCGCGCCTCAGCGGACGGCGTAAAGACGCGCAGGAATTCGTAGCTCAGTTCGAAACGCTCGCCGTCCGCAAAAACCAGCTCCAGGACGTGAGACTTCTGGTGCAGTTTGATCTCGGTCGGGATTTTCGTGGTCTCGTCCAGGCCTGCCATGGATGCCTCTAAGCTCAATAGGGCCGACCATGATAGCGCAAAACGCATGCCGGCACGCCGCGACGATCCGCGGCGTACCGGCGATCGCCCGGCTCGGACGGCGATCAGGTGACGGAAAAGCTCACCCGGTCGAAATCTGCCCCGGAGCCGATAACCCGGTCCAACTTCACCCGCCAGACGCCGTTGACGTAGATCTCCAGCAGCCGCCCGGAATAGAACCAACCCTGCGGGATGACCAGGCTCTGCTGGGCCCCGATCGCGGCAACCGCGGGCAGCATGAAGGCGCGGCTATAGGGCTCCGGTCGTCCCGCCTCGCGCGCCAGCGGCCGGGCGGCTACCGCCTGCGGCCTGCCCGGCAGGGCTGAGATGCCGGCGATCAGACCTCCGCCCTGTTCCTGCATCAACCAGACGACCTGGGCCAGAAGATGGGCGTTCCCGTCGTGTGGGCAGATGGACAGCAACTGCTCTGGAACCAAGCGCCGTCCGGCGGTCGAGCGCAGCAAACGGAAGCCGTTGGCACTCTCGTCGAGCACCTCCCAATCGTCGACTGCAAAGCCCAACTGAGTCTGGCGGACTTCAAGCTGCTGGGTTGGATCGAGCGTATAACGGAAGGTAAACAGGCTGTCGAATTCCTCACGCGAATAGATGCGTGCGCTCTCCGGCTGACTGAACTCCTTCCCCGAGATGATGTAGTGCACTCCGGTAAAGCCGGCGCACACTCTGGCCATTCCTGCACCCGGGTGACGGCGGAACTGGCGCGCCGCGCGCAGCAAGGACCACGGCCTGGCCAGCCGTTTGAGAAGCTGCTGGCACTGGCTGGCGGAGCAGTCCTCACCGAGACCGAGTTGTGACGGTGTGATCTTCTGCTGCAACTGCCTGCGCGTCTGGTTGATTTGCATTGCCAGACGGGCGCTGTCGATGCGACGAATGTTCTCCGTCTGCAGGCACGCGGCGGCGGGACGCAGGCCTGCATCTTCCATCAGGTCGACGACCGTTGGTGGCAGGCTTTCGCCCGGGGCCACCGGATGGACGGTCAGCAGCGGCGCCCAGTTGCTCGCCCAGCGTCGCACCACGCCGAGCTGCTGCACGCTGAGGCTGTACGGACCGGCCAGCTCGGTCAGCAGCTGACTGGCGAAAGCCGCCGTGCAGTGGGTGCTCCGCCCAAGCGGGTCGAGAGAGTCGGGCACCGCCAGCGTGGCCACCCCCCACTCCTCGGCGCTGGCGTAGAAGCCGTGCAGATTCAGCCACATGCCGCGCGGCAGTTGCCGGCGAGCGCGATGATACTCGCTGATTGCCATCCCGGTGTAGTAGATGCAGCGATGCAGGATGAGCGCCAGCCGGTCGGCGGCGTCGTCGTCTTCATCGTCAGTCCGTTGCAACCGCGCGCAATGGGCGTAGGCTCGCGAGGCCTTGAGCCAGGTGGCGACCACCTGCTGAAAAGCGGCTTCCTCGGCGTCGCCCAGCGGCAGCGCCTTACTGGTGTATTCGCGAGCCAGCTGTTCCTCGATGAAGCACAGCGAAATTCGCGTCTGCTCAAGGAGTTGCAGGTAGACGTCGCCCGGTGGCGGCGACTGCAGCAGGCTATCCAGGAAATTGTTGATCTCGAACTGAGCCTGACGCGAGTTGGCCAACGGCAGGCGTGAGAGAATTCTGAAACCCGTTTGCAGGTCCGAAATTTTCATGGTGGCTGGGGCTGTGCTAAGGACTGCGCTCATGATTTTGCCTCCTGGCTGACCGCTGCCCACGGTCTAGGTGGTACGCAGGGCGGCGATGATCTGGTCACCCAATTTCCGGCCATCAACCGGCTGGCGCCGTGTGGTACTGGCCCGTTTTGCGGCTGCCCAGACCGGCTGGGGGAAGTTTCTGTCGTCTCGCCAACGTGGAATCAGGTGCCAATGAACATGTGGCGTCAGGTTGCCCAGGCTCGCAAGATTGACCTTGTCCGGCTGGTAAAGGCTGCGTACGGCACTCTCGACAGCAAACACCACCGTCATCAGCTGCATTCTTTCCTTGTGCGGCAGGTCGGTCATTTCGCGGAGATGGCGGTGCAGGATCACGCGGCAGAAACCCGGATAATCCGGGTCCGCTACCATCACCACGCGGCAGATGCCGTTCTCCCAGATCACTTCTCCGCCTGGTGAGTCGCATAGCTCGCAATTCTCCAAACCGCCTTCACTCACTTCCTGACTCCTTGTCGACCGGCCGACGCCAATGCGCCGTGTTGACCGAGACGATAGGCCTGTGCGGCGAAACGCGAGAGGAAATAGGTCACGGAGCGAGAGACAAAAACCCGGGAAGGCCATCGCTTTCCAGGAGTCGCGCCGGCAGGCTCCGAACGGGGCGTTCGCGGCCGCCGCCGAGGCACTCCGCGCGGGCTTGTGGTGCGGTGCGCGATCGGCCATCCCGTGCGCGCTAGCTGACGAGCCCCTCACGACAGGGCGAAGGACGGGAAGCGGCGGCTGGCTGGACGACGTCGCAGGCCGCGCGGCAAGAGCCCGGAAAGCGAAGCGGCGCCACTCGAGCGGCGCCGCTTGCGCGGCTCAAAAGCCGGCCGCTGACGGCAGGCCTTACAAGCGTTCGACGCGCACCTTGGTGACGGAGCGCGCATCCGCTTCGATCACCGTGTAGCGAAAGCCGCGTTCTTCCACGCTATCGCCGACGACCGGAATGTGGCGCAGGCGGTTGATCAGGAAGCCGGCGAGCGTGTGCGCTTCGCCGACCGGCAAATTCAGCCGCAGCGAATCGTTGAGTTCGGAGATCGGCGCCCGCCCGCCGACCAGATGACGATCGTCGGTCTCCGACTCGATGACCACCCGGGGCGGCTTCATGTTGTCGAAATCGTAGCCCGAGTCCACCGTCCCGACGACCTCCTCGAAGATGTCTTCCATGGTCAGGATGCCGATCGCCGAGCCGAACTCGTCGACGACGATGGCCATGTGGTCGTTGCGCGCCCGCAGCATCGGCAGGACCTGATCGATGGTCTGCTTCGGAGAAAGATAGAGTGCCGGGCGAATGAAGTCGCTCACCGAGCGCTTGCCAATGTCCGGCAGCAACAGGTCCCAGGTGGTCAGCGTCATCACACCGGTGACGTTGGTGATGTTACCGCGGAAGACGGGCAGGCGATTGAAACCGTGTTCCCAGACTCGCCGTACCGCCTCGTCCATGCCGCGACTCTCGCTGAAGCCAATGACTTCGGCCAGCGGCGTCATCACCTCGCCGACCGTTGTGTCGGCGAAGCGAAAGATGCGCCGAATGCGTTGTTTATTGGTGGCGCCGCCGCCGTCAGCGGGCGTTTCCGAGAGGTCGAGCAAAACGCGCAACTCATCCTTGGTGATAAAGCCGATCTGGCCCGACGACGCGCCGCCGAACAGGCGTGCGGCAAAGCGGGCAACGCGGCTGAAGACGAAAATCACCGGATAGAAAAGGTAGGAAAAGAAGCGTAGTCCGTAGATGATCTTGGTCACGATCCAGTCGGATTTCTGCTGGAAGATGCTCTTCGGAACGATCTCGCCGAAAATCAGCAGGAAAGGCGTGAACACCAGCACCGAAACCAGGTCACCCGACTCTCCGAGCAGGTCGATGAACATCAGCGTGCCAATGGTGGTGATCGTCACCGTCGCGATGTTGGTCCCGACCAGGGTCGTCCCGAGCATGACGTCGGGCGTTCGAAAGAGCTCCAGCACCAGTTTCGCACCCGGGTCACCCAGGCGTGCCTGATGGCGAAGGTGAATCTTGTCGGCGTTGACCATCGCCAGCTCCGATCCCGAGAAGAAGCCCTTGAGTATCAGGAAGATGAAAATCACCACCAGGTGAAAGCCCCAATCGAACGGGATCCAGTCCATCGTTATCTCCTCGCCTGGTTATCAGCGGCAGCGGTTTTATCTACGCTCTGGTCGCCGTCGGTCGCCTGCGCGCCGCTGGACTCCGCTTCCTCTTCCCTCGCCTCGCGCAACAGCTCGTCCTCGTATTCGTCGAGTGACTCCTGTTCCTGATCTGCCGGTGATTCGTCGGACGTTGACTCGGCAAGGCTCTCCATGTCCAGCGGTTCCGCCGGAGCAGAGCTGCCATCCTCCTCCTGCGTTCGCCCAAACGAGACGCGAACCTTGGTGATGCGCATGCCGCTCACTTCTTTCACCGTGAGCTCGTAGTCGGCGCTGAAGATCTTCTCGCCAACCCGCGGCAGCCGGCCAAAAAGTACCAGCGCGACGCCACCGATGGTGTTCATCAACGGGTCGTCGATGTCGAAATTGGTGAGCGTGCGGAAATCCGCGAGGCGCATATAACCGGGGACGGTGAAGCTGTTGTTGTGTTCCTGCTGATAGTGCTCCTGTCCTCTCATCTTTCCGGAAATTTCGCCGAAGATGAACGTCATCACGTCCTTGATGGTGACGATTCCGAGGACTTCGCCGTATTCGCCGATGACCACCGCGGCGCGGGTGTTGAAACGCTGGAAATACTCCAGCATCTCGTCGACTTTCTTGGTTGGCGGAACGAAATGCGCCGGTTTCAGGATTTCCGATAACTCGATTTTCGAGATATCGCCATCAACGCGCACCCGGCGCAGCAGATCCTCGGCCTGCAGGAAGCCGATCACGTTGTCCCAGTGGCCCCGGTAAACCGGAACACGCGGATGGCGATAGCCGCGAAAGCGCTCGATCAGTTCCTCGATCGGCAGATCGGCGTCGAGGAAGCGGATGCGCGGCCCCGGCGTCATGATTCGTGCTACTTCGGTTTCCGCCGCCTCGAGCACCTTGTCGATGAGCACCCGCTCCGACGCCTCGATGACCCCGGTCTCCTCGCTGTCGGCCATCAGCGTACGCAGCTCGTCCGGCTTGAGGATGTTCTCGCGGTCGACGTGTTCGCCAACGACGAAGGTCGTGACCCGGTCGGCAACCAGGCGCACGACGTCGCGCAGAGGGGTGACCAGGAAAATCCACTTCGGCAGAAAACGCGCTGACAGTTTTGTGGCGAACTTTACCGGCGCGTTGACGGCGATCGTTTTCGGAGTGACTTCGCCAAAGAGCAGCAGTAGCGGCACCATGACGACGATATTGATCCATCCGGCATCCTTTTCGCCAAACATGGTGACCAGAATCATGGTCATGTTGGCCGCCGCCGCGATGTTCACCAACTCGTTGCCGCAGAGCAACGAGACGATCAGCCGCCGTGGCTCGTCGAGCATCGCGTGAATGCTTTCGGAATGAGGGTTGCGCGAGTTGCGCAATTTCTGCAGATCGATGCGACTAAGCGAGAAAAGTGCGGTTTCGGAGCCGGAGAAAAACGCTGAAAACGAGAACAGAATGCACTGAATCAGAATTCGAATGGTCAGTTCCCAATCGATCTCCGACAGATTGATCAAGTCGACGGTTTCCCTCAACCAGTCCATGAAATGCCCCCGTCCCAGGAATTATTGGCCAGCACAGACCGCCATTTGGCGTGCCGGATCGCAGTGTGCACGGTCCTCTGATCAACCGGCCGGCAGCCGAACCGATGCGGGGACGCGCAAGCGGCAAGGATAGGCGCAATGTAGGCACGAAACAAGCCTTGGCGCGGGAAAACGCCGACTTTTCCGGCTCTTGGCGGCCGCGGAGGCGTCGTTGGCAACTCCGTCCCGCGCATTCGTTGCGCGTCTTTGCCGAAACACGGTGCAGCTTTCCCTGGTCGCTGCCAAGGCAAGAGCCCTGCGTTGTTGGCCGCTAGACATGCGCGTTGGGCGCGTAATCTACGCACGAAAAACACGGGATAGAGACGGAATCTATTGTATTCTTGCGTCTGCCCGTTTACAGGTTGCGATCGAGGAACAGCCCACGGCGGGTTCCCAATGAATTGTCCTGCGGGTATTCGCCGGTGACCGGGTTGGCTTGAGAAGCGGCCTCCAGGTGGCGGCGAAAGCGCCCGGAAGGTCGTGACCCGCCGCGGTCGGCGGCCTGGATTCCCATCCGGCGACGGCACAAGCCAGTTGCCATCAGAAGAGAGGAGCATTTGCCCCATGGCTGACAAGAAACCAGATTCACCCTCGCACGAACCGCCCCGCGGCCCGATTCTCGTGCCGGTCGATTTCTCGGCGCACTCGGAGGCCGCGCTGCTGCTCGCCAGTGACTTTGCCGACGGCCTGGGATGCAAACTCGCGGTCCTGCACGTGGTGCACGACCCACAGAACATGCCTGGCTACTACGCGCGCATGGCCGGCAAGAAGACCCTGACGCGAATGGCGGATATTGCGGGCGAAATGCTCGACGAATTCATGGCCAAAGTTCAGAAGCGGCATCCCGAGCGGCACGCCTTGCACAAGGCCGAGGTGCTGCTGGTCAAGGGAATTCCGGTGACGCGAATTCTGCAGGTGGTCGAGAAAGAGAAGGCCAGCATGGTCGTCATGGGCAGCAAGGGTGCGACAGGACTGCGGCACCTGCTGCTCGGGTCCGTGGCCGAGCAGGTCCTTGGCCTCGCCAAGCTGCCGGTGACTATCGTCAAAGAACAACCAAAATACTGAGTCGAAACGACCGGAGGAGACCTTACCTATGCTCAACACCTATCTGAAACAATGCCAGACAACCAACGGTGCCCTGGTTGCCCTAGGCATCGTCGGCGCAGTTCTGGGCGTCATCGCCTGGCCCGCGCTGGCCGCCACCGGCAGCACCGCCCCCATGAACTGGGGTGGCATGACCATGGAGCTGCTCGGCGGCCTGGCCCTTTTCCTCTACGGCATGACGCAGATGGAAGTGGGGCTGAAGGCGGTCGCCGGCGAGCGCATGAAGAGCATCCTCGCCAAGCTGACCGTCAACCGCTTCGCGGGCGTCGGAACCGGCGCCGTGGTGACCGCGGTGATCCAGTCGTCATCGGTGACCACCGTCCTCCTGGTAGGCTTCATTTCGGCCGGGCTGATGTCGCTGCCGCAATCGGTCGGCGTCATCATCGGTGCCAAGATCGGCACCACGATTACCGGCCAGATCGTCGCCTTCAAGATCACCAAGGCGGCGCTGGCGATGGTCGCCGGCGGCTTTGGCATGCTCTTTCTTTCCAAGAACGAGAAGATAAAGGCCTATGGCGGCATGCTGATGGGTCTGGGCCTGGTGTTCTTCGGCATGCACGTGATGGGTGAGGCTATGCACCCCTTGCGCAGCTACCAGCCCTTCCTCGACTTGATGCAGACGATGACCAACCCGCTCCTCGCCGTGCTCGTCTCGGCAGTCTTTACCGGGATCATCCAGTCTTCCTCGGCCACCACCGCGATCATCATCGTCATGGCCTCGCAGGGTTTCATCAGCCTCGATGCCGGTGTCCCGTTGGTCATGGGTGCCAATATCGGCACCTGCGTGACGGCGCTGCTGGCCGCCATCGGCAAGCCGCGGGAAGCTGTGCGCTGCGCCGTCGTGCATACCGGGCTTGCTTGTACGGGCGTCCTTATGTGGCTGCCGTTTGTCAGCGTTATCAGGAGTGCGGCCGTCGCCATGTCGCCGGTCTATCCCGAACTCAGCGGTATGGATCTGCTCGCAGCGGAGACGCCGCGCCAGATCGCCAACGCGCACACCTTCTTCAACATTGCCAACGGCTGCATTTTCATCTGGTTTACCACCTACATCGCGCGCGCGGCGGAGTGGCTGGTGCCTGACAAGCCGCTCGAAGAGGACGCGATGATCGTGCGTACCAAGTTCCTGCAGGAGGAACTTCTGACCACGCCAACCCTGGCGCTGGACAGTGTGCGCATGGAAGTCATGCACATGGGCGAGACCGTCAACGCGATGCTGAAGGGGATCATGCCGGCGATCATCAAGGGCGATACCAAGGCGCTTGAGGAAATACGCCAGATGGACGACACGGTCGACATCCTGCATGCGGGAATTCTCGACTACATGGCCAAGATCAGCAAACAGCCGCTGCTTGAAGAACAGACCAGGGAGTTGATGCAGCTGATGGAGGCGGTGAGTAACCTGGAGAACATCGGCGACATCGTCGAAACGAATCTGGTGGTCCTCGGCCATGATCGCGTTCGCGACAAGATCGAGGTCAGCGAACAGACCCAGCAGGTGCTCAATGGCTTCCAGGTCGCGATCAGCAAGGCCGTAGCGGCGGCGGTGATGGCCGTCGCGCAGCGCAACGAGCGCTCGGCACAGGTGGTCACCGGGATGAAGGACGAGATCAACCGCATCGCCGATTCGGCAGCCATGCACGAGGCGCGCCGGCTGGTTGCCGAGGAGCCCAATCGCATCCTGGCCTACACGCTGGAAGTCGAGATCATCGAGAAGCAGAAGCGCATCTACTACTTCGCCAAGCGCATGGCCAAGACCGTTTTGCCGACGGTTCTTCAACAGCGCGATTAAGTAGTCGTCGTTCGCAAGAGCCCTTGCCCGCTGCGGGCAAGGGTTTTTTTCGTTTTGGCCTGGCGTGTGGCCCCGCGCCTGCCGGTCGCCGTCGCGAAAATCGTGTCGCCGGGCTGGCCGGGTTAGAATGGCGCGATGCTGGTTCTCGGAATCGAATCCTCATGCGACGAAACGGGTATGGCGCTGTACAGCACGTCTGCTGGCGGCTCGCTGCTCGCGCACGCGCTGCACTCGCAGGTGGCCATGCACCAGGACTACGGCGGTGTCGTGCCGGAACTCGCCTCGCGCGATCATATCCGGCGCGTCGTACCGCTGTTGCGCAAGGTTCTTGCCGATAGCGGCCGTTCGCTGCCCGAGATCGACGCCGTTGCCTACACTCAGGGGCCGGGTCTGGCCGGTGCCTTGCTGGTTGGAGCGGCCTTTGCCGAGGCGCTGGCGACCGCGCTCGAGCGGCCCAGCGTCCCCGTGCACCACCTCGAAGGTCACCTCCTGTCGCCATTGCTGTCGCGCACGCCACCGCGTTTCCCTTTTGTCGCCCTGCTCGTTTCCGGCGGCCATAGCCAGCTGATGCGCGTGACGGGCGTCGGCGAGTACGAGCTGCTCGGCGAAACGCTCGACGACGCGGCCGGCGAGGCCTTCGACAAGACCGCCAAGCTGCTCGGCCTGGGCTACCCCGGCGGACCGGCGCTGGCCGAGCTGGCCGAACGTGGCCGCCCGGAGGTGGTGAAGCTGCCGCGCCCGATGCTCAAGTCCGGCGATCTCGATTTCAGTTTCAGCGGCCTGAAAACGGCAGTGTTGACCAAGGTCCGCGAGCTGCCGACGATCGATGAGCAACAGCGGGCGGACATTGCGCGCGGTTTCCAGGACGCGATCGTCGAGGTCCTGGTCAGCAAGGCCTTGCGCGCGGTGGCGACGAGTGGTCTCAAGCAGTTGGTCGTCGCCGGCGGCGTCGGCGCCAACCGTGAGCTGCGCCGCCAGCTCGACGCGCGCGCCGGCAAGGCGAGGATCGCCGTCTTTTATCCCGAACTCGAATTCTGTACCGACAACGGCGCGATGATCGCCCTCGCCGGCGCCCTGCGCCTGCAGACCGCCGGCGATCGCGGAACGGCCGGCAAAGCGACCGGTGCTTTTCAGGTGCGGCCGCGCTGGCCGCTGCATTGCATTTAGCGCGAGTCGGTCGACTTCGTAGCGTGCCCTGATTTGGTCGATCTCACCGGCCTCGGCGGCTTGGCGCCACTGGCCAGCGCCTCCTTCTTGCCGCCGATTTTCGGTTCGCTGCCGGCCATCAGCCGCTGCAGGTTCTGCCAGTGCTTGCCGATCAGCGCCATCGAAATGATCCCGATGGCCAGCACGATGCCGTCCTTGCCCCACGCCAGAACGGCGAAAACCGGCGCCGCTGCCGCCGCTACCAGCGCTGCCAGCGACGAATAGCGCAAGGTCAGGGCGATGAACAACCAGGTGCCCAGCGTCGCCAGTCCCAGCCAGACGTTGATCGCCAGCAATACGCCGGCCGCCGTGGCCACGCCCTTGCCGCCCTTGAAGCCCAGGAAAATCGGGTAGAGGTGGCCGAAGAAAACCGCCAGCGCGACCAGTCCTGGCGTGTAGTCGGGCAGGCCGTACTGGCGCGAATAGTGGCTGGCCAGAAAGACCGCCAGCCAGCCCTTGGCCGCGTCGCCGAGCAAGGTGAATATCGCGGCTCCCTTGTGACCGCTGCGCAGGACGTTGGTCGCGCCGGGATTCTTCGAGCCATAGCTGCGTGGGTCGGCAAGGCCGAAAAGGCGGCTGGCGACCAGCGCGAACGAAATCGATCCCAGCAGATAGGCAGCCAGGACGCCGAGGGCAGTGAGCAGGGAAGGCGGCATGAGCGGTGATCCGGTCGGCGGACGGTGGAATGCCTGGCAGCTTGGCTGCACGGATGGGCAGATGGTCGATGTGGCTCTGGGTTAGAATGCGCACACTTGTCGTCGCGCAGCAGACTTCGCGACCAGCCCGGGATTTTACACCGACCTGACGCAACGCCGCATGGACATCATTTTCATCGACGCGCTTCGCGCTTCCACGCTGATCGGCATCTACCCGCGCGAAAAAGCGATGCCCCAGACGATAGAAATCTCGTTGCAGATCGGCACGTCGACCGCCAGCGCCGGCGCCAGCGACGACATCGGTGACACCATCGATTACGCGACGGTCGCCGAACGCCTGCGCAGCGAGTTGGCGGCGCGCCACTTCAACCTCCTCGAACGTCTTGCCGAATACGTGGCGACGCTGCTTCTCGAAGACTTCGGCGCCACCTGGGTTCGCGTCTCGATCGCCAAACTGGGAATGATGAGCGGCGTGCAGCGCGTCGGCGTGGTCATCGAGCGCGGCGCCGCCTCCTGATCGCCGGCTCGCGGCCCCTGTCTGGCTGCCTGCCCACTGCGAGCCTTGTATTGCTCGAGCGCTCAGAAGCGCAGGTTCATCCCGGCGTAGAGCGAACGCCCCGTACCCGGCACCGCGGTTCCGTAGAGCATTGGCCGCTGACCAAGATAGGCGCCCCCGAGGGGCGACTCATAGAGCCTGTCGAAGAGGTTCTCGACGCCGATGTCGACGCGCAGCTGCTTCCATTCGTAGCTGCTGCGCAGGTTGAGCAAACCGTAGCCGCTCGTCCTTAGCTCATTGCGCGTCTGCGAAACCTGCGTCTTGGCGTCGACGAAGACGCCCTCGACGGTGTTGGTCCACGCTCCCGAGTTCTGCACCAGCGCCAGCTTCGCGTTCAGAGGCATGATGTGGTACAGATTGTCGTCACTCTGCGAGTTCCGCCCGCGCACGTAGCTCAACACCCCGGTCATCGTCAGCTTGCCGATTGCGCTCGCTTGCACCAGCGGCAAGCGGGCGCTGGCGTCGGCGCCGTACAGCCGCGCCGTCTGATTGGCAAACTGCAGGTAAACGAAGTTGTCGGTGCGTGTCAGGTTGCTCCCCTGGCACGGCGACATGCCGCTGCCACCCGAACAGCGAACGGCATCGACGTAATCCTGCACGTAGGTGTAGAAGGGGGTGACGCTGAGATTCCACTGCTCGCGCGCCGCGTCGTGCCAGCTCGCTGTTGCGCTGATGGTGTGCGCGACCTCCGGATCGAGGTCGACGTCGCCGACGTAACCGTTGCCGTCACCGAACCAGTTGACCATGTTCATGGCCATCGGGTTGTTGGTCGACCAGGCGTAGCGCTCGTAGAGGTTCGGCGAGCGCGTCTTGCGCGCGTAGCCTGCCTCGTAGGTCTGCTCGGCAGCTGCCGTGAAGCGCAGCAGGGCGGCGAGATCGATGTTGTGGTCGGTCTTCTGGCGATCGAGAGCGTTGAACGCGCCGGGAATCGACGCCGGATTTTGCGGGTCGCCGTAGAACGCTGTGTTGTAGCCCTGGACGTCGCCGCTATCCATCCTCACCGTGCTGCTGCGCAGTCCGAGCTGCGACAGCCATTGCCGACTCCAGCGCGCCTCCCACTCGCCATAGACGTCGAAGCGGTCGCGCTGGCCGTCGTTGATGTTCCAGAAAGTCGATCCCTTCATTCCCGCCATCGGCATGGCCACCACCGGCGAGATCGGATCCCACCAGTCGTCCAGCCGGTATTTCTGGTATTCGCCGCCGACCCTGAACAGGTCGCGTTCCGAGGCGATGATCTCCGCCTTGAGCTGGACGCCGGTGGTCTTGCCGTGCGTATCCATCGGCATGCCGGCCAGGTTCTTCATCGGGCCAGTGGTCTGCAGCTTGTCGTCGAGGAAGTTCATCGTATGCCGCGTGTCTTCGTGATAGGCGCGCGCCTCCAGCGAACCCCAGGCATACTCGCCCAGATAACGGGCGTTGACCTGCTGGCTGGTGTTGTCGGTCAAGTCCATGCGTTGATTCGGGAAGCCCTGGTAGGGCATGTGCTGATAGCCGAACTTGAGCTCGAAGAGATGCTCGGCGTGGCGCAACGCGAGGCTCAGCAACTGGTTTTGCGACTTGTACAGCGACGAGCCCACCTCGTCGCCGTCGAGCCACTCGCTCGTACCCTCCGACAGCCCGGCGGCCTTGAAACTACCCCCGGCCCGATAGTTGTCCGCCTGCGCCGTCGAGCCCGCATAGTTGAGGCTGAGCATCTCGTTGGCAATCGTCGCCGAGAGATTGGCGCCGCGACCGTTGCCGTTGCTGCGGTAGAAGGCACCGGCCTGGCCCTTGAGCAGCTTGCCTTCGCCGGCCTTGGCGAACTCCGGAGGCGGCGAGTTGACCTGGATCGTTCCGGCAATGCTGTCGCCGCCGGCGCTGACCGGAGTGACGCCGGCAAACAGGGCGACGCTGTCGACGTTGGTCGGGTCGATATACGACAGCGGCGGATTCATGTGGTTGGCGCACGAGGAAATCAGGTTCATGCCATCGACCTGGATACGGATGCGGTCGTCGGCAAGACCGCGGATCACCGGCAGGCTGGAAACGCCACCGGCGCCGTAGGTGCTGACACCGGGCAGTGCGTCGAGCAGCCTGGCGCTATCGCTGGTTGCAGCGCGGTAGGGCGCGATGCTCGCCGCGTCCAGGCGCCTGCTGTCGAGCGGATCGACGTCGTCGATCCGCGCTGCATTGACTACCACTTCCTTCATGACCGGTGTTGCCGAGCTCTCTTGTGCGTCGGCGTGCTGCCACCCACCGGCCAAGGCCAGCGCCACTGCGACGGCGATCGGTTTTCTCTCCCGCTCCATTGCCAACTCTCCCTGAATGTCTTCTTGATGCCGGGCATTCTAGGGATTGATGCTGCAGTGCGGAATGTGGCAAATCGCCGCACAAGGCACTATTTTTGATGAAAATCAAAAGCTTGTGGCAGGGGACCTGCTGTCGGTGGGCCTGGTGGCAGCGCGGCCGACGCTTGCGTTACGGGTTCGGCCTGACGCCGCGGTCAGCCGAACGAAGCCTAGGGCAGGGTCATGCCGACGGTCCACATCATGCCTGCCGCGCCGAACAGCACCACCTCTGAACAGAAGCGGTTATAGCAGTAACCCATCGACGGTATGATGGCAGGGGCATACCCCGAGCCGTTCATCGGGATCTTGTCCTGATACTCACCCCGGTAGCCATGTATGACGCCGGCCGTGAGTTTCAGATAGAACGGTTGCACCGTCTCGACCGGCCGCCAGAGTAGGCCGCCGTAGGCGTACCAGGTCGCCTGACTATAGGAGTTGTCAAACGTCGCTGCGCCGACCAGCAGCTGACCCTTTAGCCACTGCTTGTCCAGTCGCCACTCGGGGTTGATCAGAACTTGCGAATTATCGTGCGCGTCATCGGGGTGGAAGTGCACCGAGGCGAGGCTGGTCTGGAGGTAGAAACGGTCGGTTCGCCACGGCTCGGGAGCGCTCCAGGCGGCCTTGAAGTCTGCCTGTGGCGGGGTCTGGGGCAGTTGTTGCGCCATGGCGGCCGGAACGGCCAGTGTCGTCGCCGCCAGTGCGGCAATTGCTCGTTTCAGAAACGGCATCATCAGTCTCCCTGCACGCGTCGCGCGGCGGCGTTAGTGGCTGGAACGGCGCGAATCGGTACGATCGCGAAGACGTCGTTGGCGAGGAAAAAACAGCTTGTTTTGCCCGGCCCGGGACGAAAAGCCGGAACGATAGCACGGCTCCCGCGGCCTTGTCAGGTTTTGCGCCGTCCGCGCCGCGCCGGCATTCAGCGGCCGGCCTTTCGGCCAGGATCGCCGGCCGGCGGACGGCTCACCGGAACGGGTGGATCGACGAGCGGCCAGACGCCGCGGGCGAGCGCGCGACTGCCGTCGAAAACCAGCCAGCTCTGGCTGCCGTAGTGCGGCAGCGGGCGCAGCAGGGCGCTCAGCGCCGCAGCGTCGCGTGCCGAAACGACCGCTACCGGCACGTCCGTTTGGCCGACGATGGTCCACAGCTGGGCGCTTCCGCGCTGACCGGGAGTCGGCGGCCGCGGCGGCAGGCCGGTCGCCGCCAGCGCCGCGTCAACGTCGGCATGCAGGCCGATCAGCAATACCGGCGTCGTCGTCTTGCGCAGATCGTCGGGCGGGATTTCCCGCGGCGCGACTTCAAATAGCCGTGCCGCCAGGGCTGCACCCGCGTCGCGCACCTCGGAAAGCGCCGTGACCAGCAGCAGGCGTGGCTCGCGGGCGACGATCCACTGGCGCAGGATCGGCGGCAGTTGCGCCGCGTCGAGCAATCGCCAGAGGCGCAGCTGCGGGTCGAGAACGACGCCTTGCGGCGAGCCGGAAAGCGTCAGACTGACCGTCTGCTGCAGCCGGTCAATGTCGACGGAACGGCTTTCCGCGCGCCCGCCGTAGTTGATTTCGAGGGGCAGACGCAGAGCGTAGGCCGGCGCGTCTTGACTCACTTCGAGTGTCAGGCGCGTGTCGCCGGCGACCGTGCTGGCGCTTGCGCTGTGGATGCGCAGTGTGGGCGCGCCGTCGCGCAGCAGCCACTGGCGGAAGAAAATCGTCAGCGACTGCCCCGACGCCTGCTCGAACGCTTGCTGCAAGTCGCCCCAGCTGGCGACACGAAAGCGCTGCTGTTGCCAGAATAGCCGCAGGCCGGCGCGAAAGTGCTCCTCACCAAGTCGGTCGCGCAACATCACGAAGAGCATCGCCGCCTTGCCGTAGCCGACGGCCGCCGCCGCGCCGTGCGTGCGCGAGCGGAACGACGCCAGCGTCTGCCTGCTCGCCGCCGGCAGCGCGGCGAAGTCGCGCAGCCAGCCGAGGCGCATGGCCTGCGCGGCGGCGGCCGATTCGCTCTCCTTGTACGCGTAGTCGGCCATGAAGGTGGTCAGGCCCTCGGCCCAGTTACCCGTCGCGTAATCGACGTAGACGCCGTTTCCCCACCAGTTGTGCAGGATTTCGTGGCCCAGCGAAGTGGCGCGAATGAAGGGCAGCTTGAGCACCTCGGCACCGAGATAGGTCAGGGTCGGCATTCCGAAGCCGGTCGGCAGCGGACTGGCGACCACCGAAAAGCTGCTGAACGGGTAGGCGCCGATTTCCCGTGCATAGCGTTCGATGTGCGTACGCGTGTCGTCGAGGTAGGCGTCGGCCAGGCCGGCGATCTCGTCGAGCTCGCGCGTGAAGTAAGTGCGCAGGCGCAGCGGCCCGGCGTCGCCGGCCGGCATCGTTTTCTCGCGCACGATCCACGGGCCGGCCATCAGGTCGATGCCGTCGGCCGGATCGGCGAACTCGAAGCTGGCGCGATAGCGATCGCCGGGTCCTGCCGGTAGCTCCTCGTCGAGCAGTCGGCCGGCGACCAGCGCCCGTTGTTCACCAGGGACGTTCACGCGCACGCGGTAGCTGAACAAAGCCGCCGGTTGCGGATACCAGCCGCCGCCGGAGGGCAGGAAACTGCCTTCGACAGCGGCCATCGGCGGCAACCCGCGCAGCACCTGACGATGGTCGAGGCGGGGATCGAGGGCCGGCAGCGTGCCCTGGTAGGCGATGCGCAGCGTCGCCTGCGCCGTCGGCAGGCGTGCCTGCCAGGTGCGCAGATTTCCCTGCTGCCCGGTCAGCCGGACGACGATCGGCTGACTGTCGGACGACGCGCTGTCGATGGTCAGCGAATCGTGCAGGGCGAAGCGAAAGCTCCGCTGACCGGGCCTGACCGCGGCGACGACGGCGAGGCGGCGACTGGCCGGGTCGAGCGTGACATCGAGTGCGAGATGCGCGGCAGGCGTGTCGACCGCCCACGCCGCAGCGCTGGCGACGGCCAGCAAGAGTAGCGCCGGCAGCGAGCGCAAGGCAGACCAGCTACTCATTGCTGCGCCGGGAAGCGGACGATGATTTCAAGCTTCTCGCCGGCGCGCTCGATGTGCAGCGGCAACCAGGTTCCCGGCGGCTGCTGGCGTATCGAGTTCAACAGCGAAGTCAGACCGTTTAGCGGCTGGCTGGCCACGGCAAGAATCCGGTCGCCATCCTGCAGGCCGCTCTTCTCGGCCAGGCTGCCCTTACTCACGCTGGCGATCAGCACTCGCCCGTCCTTGCTTTCGAGCGTCACGCCAAGGCGCGGCGGCTCGGTCGCCGTGCGCGGCGGTGTTGGCACGGCGAAGACGGCGTCGGCGAGCCCGGGGACAAGCTCGTCGCAAGGGCTTGCCGCGGCGAGCGGCAACAGGGTGCCGATCGAGCGCACGCCAAGGTCGCGCAACTGGTGCGGCACGCCATGCCCGAAGCGCAGGTGACCGCTTCCCATGATGCCGACGATCAGCGGCTTGCCGCCGCTCGCCGTCGGCGCCACCTGGCCGGCCAGCACTTCGGCCATCGCCCGATCCCAGGCCAGTTGCGAGTCGACGAAGCGGGCAAAGGCGGCGTCGCCGCGTCTGGCCTTGGTCGACTTGCCGCGCATCGTCGCGTGCTGGCGATAGACCTCGAAGAGGAACTCGCGGTAGGCGTCCGACGGCGCGGCCGCCTGGCCGACGCCTTCACGCTCGGCAAGCGGTACCGCGTCCCAGCCGCGGTCGGCAATCTTGCGCGTCAGCTCCTGGTCGATATTCAGGGCCAGCATCGGGATTCGGTTCAGTCGCGCGAACTCGAAGAGCGGCAGATACAGTTCCGGCCGCGTGTTCCAGACCTTTTCCCATTCCGCTTGCGCGAGAAACTCCTTCACGCTCAGCTCGCCGGCGACCCAGCGATCGAGAATCGCTTGCACCCGGCGGGGAAACATTTCGAAGCCGATGACCATCTCCGGGCGCAGCGCGTGCAGTCCGGAGAGCACCTGCAATTGCCACTGGTGGTGGTCGGCGTCGTCATGCTCTTCGCCGAGCAGCAGTACGTCGCGTCCGCTCAGTTCAGCGAGAATCTTCTGCTTGCTGGCGGCTTGCGGCTGCCGCTCGGCGAAGACCGCCCAGCTTGCCGGCGCCAGACAGGCTTTGGTCGGCGCTTTCGTGCTGCCCGCTGCGCTGCCCATGGCGCTGCTGTTGGCGACCAGCGCGCCCAGAAGCGTGCTCCCGACTGCCGCGACGAGCAGGGAGAAGATCGTTCGCGGAGCTGCTCGGGATCCGGGTCGGGGAGGGAGTGATGGCATCATGGCTGGTGGCTCCGGGGTGGGGTGCTGGTCGGCGACCTGCCGCCCGCCGTGGGCGTCGCCAGGCAGGACTTTCCTTGCTCTTACCGACCTGCACAGACATCATAGGGCAGAAAATGTTCGCCTCGGCAGGCTGCCGGAAAGGACCGGAAGCTGCTATCTTCGCAGCATCGCAACCAGAGCACGGGTGACGCGCCATGAGCACGCCCTCCTCCACCGCCGCCGGCAGGCACCGCGTACGCGGTGCCTGCCCGCACGATTGCCCGGACACCTGCGCGCTCGAAGTGAGCGTCTGCGACGGTCGCGTCGTCAAGGTCGCCGGCGCGGCCGATCACGCGCCGACCGCCGGCGTGCTGTGCACCAAGGTGGCCTTCTACCCCGAGCGCATCTATCACCCGGACCGCCTGCTCCACCCCTTGCGCCGGGTCGGCGGCAAGGGCCCCGGGGCGAGCTTCGAACGCATTTCCTGGCCGCAGGCGCTGGCGACGATCGCCGATCGCTATCGCCAGATCATCGCCAGCGACGGCGCCGAGGCGATCGTTCCCTACAGCTACGCCGGCAATTCCGGCCTGCTCGGCTACGGCTCGATGGATCGCCGCTTCTTCCACCGTCTCGGTGCTGCGCAACTCGACCGCACGATCTGCGCCAGCGCCGGCGCGATGGGCTACCGCGCGAGCATCGGTGCGAGCGTCGGTTTCGACGTCGAGAACGTCGTCGATGCGCGCCTGATCATCATCTGGGGCAGCAACAGCGTCGTCTCGAACCTGCACTTCTGGCGGCTGGCGCAGGAAGCGAAACGACGCGGCGCCCGTCTGATCGCCATCGATCCCTGCCGCACGGCGACCGCCGACAAGTGCGACCAGCACATCGCGCTGCTGCCCGGAACCGACAGCGCGCTGGCCCTCGGGCTAATGCACGTGCTGATCCGCGACGAGCTTCTCGATCACGACTACATCGCCCGGCACACGCTCGGCTTCGACGCCCTCAAGGAACGCGCTCGGCAATACCCGCCGGCACGGGTAGCGGCGATCTGTGGCATCGAAGAAGCCGAGGTCGAGCAGCTCGCGCACGAATACGGCCGCACGACTCCGGCAGCGATCCGCACCAACTACGGCATCAACCGCACCGCCGGCGGCGGCATGGCGCTGCGCACGCTGGCCTGCCTGCCGGCGCTCACCGGCGCCTGGCGACACCCTGCCGGCGGCATCCTGCTCTCCAGCTCGGGCAACTACCCGGTGGACAGCGCCGCCCTCGAACGCCCTGATCTGATGCCCCGCCCGGCGCCGCGAACGATCAACATGAGTACCATCGGCCAGGATTTGTTGCGCGCGCGGCCACCGATCAAGGCGCTGTTCGTCTACAACAGCAATCCGGTGGCCATCGCGCCGCACTCGGCCGAGGTCGTGCGCGGCTTTGCCCGCGACGACCTATTCACCGTCGTCCATGATCTGTTCCAGACCGACACCGCCGACTATGCCGACATCCTCCTGCCGGCGACCAGCCACATGGAGCAGCTCGACATCCACAAGTCCTACGGGCACCTGCACGTCCAGGTCAATCAGCCGGCGATCCCGCCGCTGGGCGAGGCCCTGTCGAACACCGAGCTTTTCCGCCGCCTGGCGCAGGCGATGGGTTTCAGCGAGGCGTGCTTTGCCGATTCCGACGAAGACCTTTGCCGCCAGGCCTTCGACTGGAACGACCCGCGCCTGGCCGGGCTGTCGTGGGACAAGCTCAAGGCCGACGGGCACGCCCGGCTGAACCTGCCGCGCGGCGCAGCGCCCTTTGCCGACGGCGGCTTCCCGACGCCCTCCGGAAAGTGCGAGTTCCACAGCGCGAGCCTGGCCAGTGCCGGCGTCGACCCGCTGCCCGATTTCACCGCCCCGCGCGAGTGGCGGCAGAGCCCGCTGGCCAGCGAGTTTCCGCTCGCCCTGATCACCCCGCCGGCGCGAAACTTTCTCAACACCAGCTTCG
This sequence comes from Candidatus Accumulibacter regalis, assembly GCA_000585075.1. Classification (GTDB taxonomy): domain Bacteria; phylum Pseudomonadota; class Gammaproteobacteria; order Burkholderiales; family Rhodocyclaceae; genus Accumulibacter; species Accumulibacter regalis. The sequence continues at coordinate 50,137 of JEMY01000001.1, forward strand.
CCAACTCGGCGCGCTTCCTGGCGCAGGAAAGGTCGCCGGCCATCCATCTGCATCCGGCCGACGCGGCCACGCGCGCCATCACCGACCATAGCCTGGTGCGCATCTTCAACCGCCGCGGCGAGTTCCACGCCCGCGCCATCGTCAGCGACCGCGTCCGGCCCGGCGTGGCGATGGCCACGTCGATCTGGTGGCGCAAGCTTTCGCCCGACGGTCGCAACTGCAACGAAGTGACCAGCCAGGCGCTCACCGACATCGGTGGCGGCGCCACTTTCTACGATTGCCTGGTCGAGGTTGCCGCGCTTTGAGCAGTTTGCGTCGCCGCCTGGTTTCCGGGCCATGACCGTCGGCGCAAGGCACGCTTCTGGCGGCACCCCGCGCGCCTGGCTGTTTGCCCTGCTGGGCGCACTGCTGGTGCTGGCCGCCGGGCAGGTCGTCGCGTATTACGCGCAAGAGAGTGAGCTGGAGCAGGAAAGGAGCGACGTTCTCCATCGCCTGTCGACGGTGCGCGCCCGACTCGAAGGCCTGGTCAATGTCAACCTCTCGCTGGTGCATGGCCTGACGGCGGTCATCGAGTCCCGGCCGGACATCGATCAGGCCGGCTTCGCGGCCATCGCCGATGGCCTGGTGGACAAACGCTACGCCTTGCGCAACATTGGTGCCGCGCCGGATCTGGTGCTGTCCCTGATGTATCCGCTCAAAGGCAACGAGGCGGCGCTGGGCCTCGATTACCGCCAGCATCCGGTGCAACGCGAGGCGGCGTTGCGCGCGCGCGACAGCGGACGCACGGTGATCGCCGGGCCGCTGTCCCTGGAGCAAGGGGGAGTGGCCATCATCGCGCGCAAGCCGGTCTTCCTGCCGGCCGCCGAAGCCGGCGGAGAAAAGCGTTTCTGGGGCCTGGTGTCGGCGGCGATCGACGTCGAAACGCTCTACGAGCAGGCGGGTTTGCGCGACTCCGACCTCGGCCTGCGAGTGGCACTTCGGGGGCGCGACGGCAGCGGCGCGCGCGGTGCGGGATTCTTCGGCGACGCGGCACTCTTCGGCGACGATCCGGTGACCGTCGAAGTGACCCTGCCCGGCGGCGGATCGTGGCAAATGGCCGCCATTCCGGCCGATGGCTGGGGACGTGTCGACGCGGGTATCGTCCTGCTGCGCCTGGTGACTTTTCTGCTGGCCCTGGCGGCGGCGGTCATGGCCTATCGCCTGGTCCGTGGCGGCGAGCTTCTGGCCAGCCACAGCGCCAGACTCGACGCGCTGCTCAAGACGCTCCCGGATCTGGTCTGGCTGAAGGACGCCAACGGCGTTTATCTGAGCTGCAATCCTCGCTTCGAGTTGTTCTTCGGCGCGCCCGAGGCCGAGATAAGGGGCAAGACCGACCATGATTTCGTGCCTGCCGATCTGGCCGATTTCTTCCGCGAGAAGGACCGCGCCGCGATTGCCGCAGGCGGTCCGCGCGTCAACGAGGAATGGGTGTCCTTTGCCAGCGATGGTCATCGCGAGCTGCTGGAAACGATCAAGACTCCCGTCTTCGACGGGCGCGGCCGTCTGCTCGGGGTGCTGGGTATCGCTCGTGACATCACCCAGCGCAAGCAGGCCGAGGCCAGTTTGCGCGAGCAGGAGGCGTTCTTCCGACTGATCGCCGAGAACATGGGCGACATGGTGACGGTGCTCGATGTGCAGGGGCGCCGTCTCTACGACAGTCCCGCGTACCGCGCCCTTTTCGGCAACCCGGAAGAAGTGCAGGAACCCGATCCCTTCGCCAGCGTCCATCCCGACGATCGCGAAGGTGTGCGCCGGGCCTTTGCGACGACCATCGCCACGGGCGTCGGGACGCGCGGAACTTTCCGCGTCGTGCTGCCCGGCGGCGGCTGGCGCGACATCGAATCGCAGGGCGGCGTGATTCGCAATATCGATGGCCGGGTCGAGCGGGTGGTGGTGGTCTCGCGCGATGTCAGCGAGCGCAAGCGCATGGAGGATCGGATCCACCAGCTCAACGCCGATCTCGAGGCGCGGGTAAGTCAGCGCACGGCCGAACTGGACGCTGTCAACAAGGAGTTGCAGACCTTCACCTATTCGGTCTCGCACGATCTGAAGGCGCCGCTGCGCGGCATCGATGGCTACTGCCGTCTGCTGCTGGAGGATCACCGCGAGCAGTTGGGCGAAGAGGGCCGCGTGTTTCTCGACAATGTGCGTAATGGTGTCGCCCACATGGCGCGTCTGATCGAGGACCTGCTCGCCTATTCGCGCCTGGAAAGGCGCGGCCTGCACGGGCAGACCCTTGATCTGTCGCGGCAGGCGGGCATGGTTCTGGACAGCCGCCGTGCAGAGATACAGGCGTTGGGGATGGTCGTCGACGTGCGTTTGCACGGCCTGAGCGCCTGTGCCGATCCAGCGGCTCTGAATATCGTGCTGCGCAACCTGGTCGACAACGCGCTCAAGTTCGCGCGTCAAAGCCAGCCACCGAAACTGGCCATCAGCGGCACCCAGAGCGAGAAATCGGTGACCGTGGCGATCAAGGACAACGGCATCGGCTTTGACATGCGCTTTCACGAGCGCATCTTCGAGATCTTCCAACGCCTGCAGCGTGCCGAGGATTATCCCGGAACCGGCGTCGGCCTGGCCATTGTGCACAAGGCCGCACAGCGGATGGGGGGACGGGTCTGGGCCGAGAGCCAGCTCGGCCGCGGCGCCACCTTCTATCTGGAGTTGCCACGATGATCGCCAGGGCGAAAGCAATTGCCGGTGCGCGTTCGCGGCGCCTTTACCGACGCGTCGGCACGATCATGCCTGCGCCGGGCGATCGCCTCGGTCGGCGTCTGCGGCACGCGGCGGCGACCCTGCTGCGTACGGTCTGCGGGCGCTGCCAGGCCGCGTTGCTGGTGATCGCGCTGCTGTTGCCCGCTTTCTCCGCTTCCGTGCAGGCCGAGCAAAAAACGCTGCGCGTCGGCGTGGGCAGCAATCCCCCAATCGCCTTCGACGATTCGTCCGGACAAATGGAGGGAATCGCCGTCGACGTCGTGAACTACGTTGCGCAGCAGGAAGGCTGGCGCGTGGAGTTCGTCCACGACGAGTGGCAGGCGATCTTCGCCATGCTCGAGCGCGGCGAGATCGACCTCCTGACCGGTATCGCCTACACTCCTGAACGCGCCGAACGATTCCAGTTTACCGGGCAGACCCTGCTCGGCAACTGGGGCGTCGTCTACGCCAGGCCGGGGAGCAGGATCCAGTCGCTGCTCGCCCTGCGCGACAAGCGCGTCGCGCTGGTCGAAGGTGCGACTCACAGCGATGCGCTGCGTGAGCTGCTCGACGAGTTCGGTGTGCCTATCCTTGCGCTTCCTGCCGCCAACTACGAGCAGGTACTGGCCCTGGTCGCCGCCGGAGACGCCGACGCCGGGGTCGTCAGCCGCGTTTTCGGAACGCTGCATTCGGCCCGTTATCAGGTCGAGTCCACGGGCATCGTCTTCAACCCGATCTCGGTCCGCTATGCCGCGCCGGCAGGCGCCGATCCGGCGATCATCGCGGCGCTCGACCGCCACCTCGCAACGCTGCTCGACGAACGCGACAGCGTCTATTACCAGTCGCTCGACCGCTGGCTGGGCGGGTCCGGAACGGACAAGTGGCCGCAGTGGGTGGCGTGGGCCTTGACCGCTGCGGCAGCTGCGCTGGTGCTGGCCGCATTCTTCGTCGTTCTGCTGCGTCGGCAGGTGAAGCGACGAACACTGGCCCTGCGCGAGAGCGAGGATTCCCTGCGTGCGACCTTTGATCAGGCGGCTGTCGGAATTGCCCAGGTCGCCCCGAACGGATCCTGGCTGGACGTCAATCAGCGCCTCTGCGACATCGTCGGCTACAGCCGTGACGAGATGCTGCAATTGAGCTTTCAGGCGATCACCCATCCCGACGACCTCGCCGCAGATCTCGAACTGGTCAATCAGGTCCTGGCCGGGAGCCGGGATACTTACAATCTTGAAAAGCGTTACCTGCACAAGTCCGGCGCGTCGGTGTGGATAAACCTGACGGTGAGTCTGGTGCGCCGCGATGACGGCACGCCGAAGTACTTCGTATCGGTCGTCGAGGACATCAACCGACGCAAGCTCGCCGAAGCGGCGTTGCGCGCGAGTGAAGCCCGACTACGCCTGTTCATCGAGCATGCGCCAGCCGCGCTGGCGATGTTCGACCCCCGCATGCACTATCTGGCTGTCAGCCAGCGCTGGTTGAGCGACTATGGGCTGGAAGACTGCGACGTCCTTGGCCGCTCGCACTACGAGATATTCCCCGAGATCGTCGACGCCTGGAAGGAGGTCCATCGCCGGGCGCTGGCGGGCGAAGTGGTGCGCGCCGACGAGGAGCGTTTCGAGCGCTTCGATGGCCGCGTTCAGTGGCTGCGCTGGGAGGTGCGGCCGTGGCACACCGCCGAGGAAACGATTGGCGGCATCGTCATCTTTTCCGAGGATATCAGCGAACGCAAACTGGCCGAGGCGCAAGCCCGACAGGGCGAACGGGTACTCGACTCCGTCTTCCAGGCCCTGCCCGATCTCTTCTTCCTGATGGATGCGGACGGCACCATCCGCGATTACCGTGCCCGGCAAAGTGCCGACCTCTACGTGCCGCCCGAAGCTTTTCTCGGCAAGCGCCTGCAGGACGTCTTGCCCGGCGAAGTGGGCGAGCTGTTTGCGTGCCGGATGGCGGAAGTCGGCGAACACGGCGGACTGGCGACCACCGAATACGACTTGCCGCTGTCGGGCTGCGTACGCCGCTTCGAGGCGCGACTCACGCGCCTGCCCGGTGCCGGTCCGTTCATCGCCGTCGTGCGCGACATCAGCAGCGAACATCAGGCGCGTCTGGCGCTGGCGGCCAGCGAGGCGCGCTATCGCACCCTCTTCGAGTATGCGCCGGACGGCATCCTCGTCGTCGACCAGGAGGGCTACTGTCGCGATGGCAATGCAGCCATCTGCCGGATGCTCGGGTACCCGCGAGAGGATCTGCTCGGTCGGCATTCCGCGGACATTGTTGTGCCGGGCGAGCGCGCGCACATCGCCCCGGCGCTTGACGCCATCAAGGAAAAGGCCGATCACCAGCGGGAATGGCAGTTCCAGCGCAAGGATGGCTCGACTTTCGTCGCCGACGTGATCGCCACGCGGATGCCCGACGGTGGTCCGCTGGCGGTGATTCGCGACATCAGCGAGCGTCGACGCATGGAAGACGAGATCCGGCAACTGAACGCCGATCTCGAGGACCGCGTGCGTCGGCGCACCGCCGAACTGGACGCTGCCAACAAGGAATTGCAGACCTTCACCTATTCGGTCTCGCACGATCTGAAGGCGCCACTGCGCGGCATCGACGGCTACAGCCGCCTGTTGCTCGACGCCTACCACGACCAGTTGGACGCGGAAGGACGCCTGTTCCTCGACAACGTACGCGACGGGGTCGCGCACATGGGCCGCCTGATTGAGGATCTGCTGGCCTATTCGCGTCTCGAACGGCGCAGTCTGCACAGCCAGACGCTGGTCCTGTCGGACGAGGTGAGCGCCTGCCTGGAGAACCGCCGTGCGGACATCGACGCCTGCGGCATGGTCGTCGAAGTGGCGACGCTATCGGGGCTGAGCGTTCGCGCCGACCCGGACGGGCTGAGCATGGTGCTGCGCAATCTGCTCGACAACGCGCTCAAGTTCAGCCGCAAGAGTCGGCCGCCGACCCTGGCGATCAGCGCCAGCCAGACCGACGAGACCGTGATCCTGGCGTTCAAGGACAACGGTATCGGCTTCGACGTGCGCTTTCACGAGCGCATCTTCGAGATCTTCCAACGCCTGCAGCGCGCCGAGGACTATCCCGGCACCGGCGTCGGCCTGGCCATCGTACACAAGGCCGTGCAACGCATGGGCGGGCGGGTGTGGGCGGAAAGCGCGCCTGGTCGGGGGGCTTGTTTCCATCTCGAGTTGCCGCGCGGGTCCAATGCTGGCTGGCCACCGGCCGGCGACCCGGGAAAAAGGCCATCGCGAAGGGTGGCTTGACGGCTTGTTTCTACTGGTGCCTCCGGTCGGAATCGAACCAACACCTGATGATTACAAATCAACTGCACGACCTTCATGCTACGGAGGCGGCGACGGCTGCCGAGGCCGTGATTATAGCCGAATCGGAATCGTCCGCCAGGCGGTGACGTGCTTGCGTCGTGCCTGGCGGGCGTGTCCGGGGGCTGGCTGGCTGGGCGCCAGGCGAGCCGCCGTTGCGGCCCGGGCGAAGCGCTGCGCTCCTCCCTCAGGTGTCTGATCTAGCGCAACTTCCACCGCCCGGCGTGCTTTCTCCGCAGCGGGCGCGCTGCTAAAATGCCGCGACCCGCAACTCTTGTTGATGGAAGCTCATGCCAACGCCCACGAATCCGTCGGAAATTGCCCGCGAAGCCTTTCGCCTGTTGGCCAGCCGGCGCTTGCCGCCGTCGCCCGAGAATTATCGCGCGCTGTACCACGAGATCGCCGGGACCCCGGCCGGCGCCGCGGCGCCGTTTCCGGAGCGTGAGCTGAAGGCGCTGCTAAGCGCCTTGCCGAAGGAAAAGCCGGCTCAGGAGAGGTTGCTGAAGCGCTTCGAGCAGGCGTTCAAGGGCAAGACCTGGGACGAGCTCAAACGCGGCTTGGGCGAGTTCTTCGCGCAGCTCGGCAAGGAACAGGATCTTCCCTGGAGTGAGCTGTTCGGCGACTTCCTGCGGCAGTGGGAGAGCAAGCAGGCGGGTCTGACCGTTGCCCGCAAGCGCGAGGCGGTGGAGCGGGTACTGGCCGGCGCTGCCGGCAACAGCGAGCTACTGTTCACGCGCCTGCAGGGGCTGGTCCGCTCGTGGTCGCTGAATGCGCCGATGGCCGAGGAAATCCCCCTCGTCGAGGACGACAAGGCGGTGACTGCGACGGCCGCCCCGTCGGCCAAGCCGTCGACGGCAGACCTTGCCGCGGCGGCAAAAGCGCAGCAGACCAGCGCGCAGGCTGCCGAATTGTCGGCCGAGCTGAGCGAGATCTTCGCGTACACGCTGGAAGTGCTCGTTCCGTCACAGCTTCATGACGAGCCGGAGCTGGTCGCCGACGCGAAAGCGTTGGCGCACAAGATTCGCACGGCCACCTCGCGCGCAGCGATGGACGGCTTGCAGGCGAGTATCAAGCGCTTTGCTTTTCGCCTCGAAATCCTCGCCGAAGACCGCGTCGAGCTGCGTGCGGGCCTGCTCAATCTGCTCCAGTTGTTGATCGAGAACGTTGGCGAGCTGGTCGTCGAGGACCGTTGGCTCGCCGGCCAGATCGAGATCGTTCGCGATATCGTCGCCGGCCCGTTGAGCATCCGCTCGATCGGCGATGCCGAAAATCGGCTCAAGGAAGTGATTTTCAAGCAGGGGCAGCTGAAGCACAGCCTCAACGAAGCGCGCGAAAGCCTCAAGCAGATGCTCGCCGGTTTCGTCGATCACCTGGCCGAGTTTGCCGATTCGACTTCGGACTATCACGACAAGATCGAAATCTGCGCCGACCGCATCAGTAACGCCGAAGACATCTCCGAGCTGGAAGACGTGCTCGCCGAAGTGATCCGCGAGACGCAGATCATCCAGCTCAACGCGCAGCGTTCGCGTGACGAGCTGCGCAATGCCAAACAGAGCGTCGAGGACGCGGAGAAGCGCATCGGAGAATTGCAGGCCGAGCTCGACAAGGCCAGCACCCTGGTTCGTCACGACCAGCTTACCGGCGTCCTCAACCGGCGCGGTCTCGAAGAAGCGTTCGAGAAGGAGACGGCGCGCGCGCAGCGCCGCCAATCGACCCTCTGCGTCGCCTTGCTCGACATCGACAACTTCAAGAAGCTCAACGACAGCCTCGGACACGACGCCGGTGACGCGGCGCTGATCCACCTGACGACGGTCATTCGCGAGACGATGCGTCCGCAGGATACGGTCGCCCGCTTCGGTGGCGAGGAGTTCATCATCCTGCTCCCCGATACGCCGCTCGAGGACGCGCAGACGGCGCTGGTCCGCCTGCAACGCGAGCTGACCCGGCGTATTTTCCTGCACAACAACAACCGGCAGCTGATCACCTTCAGCGCGGGCCTGACCGATCTGCGTGCCGGTGATACGCAGGCTTCGGTCAGCAAACGCGCCGACGAGGCGATGTTCGCCGCCAAGCAGGCCGGCAAGAATCGCGTCTTGCTGGGCTGAGCAGCTGTCGCCGGCCAGGCGCGACCGGCGGACGCCGCTCGTGGCGCTACGCTTGCCCGCAGGCTTGCCCGGTCGCCGCGCGCGGCGCGCCGCTGGCCAGGACCCTGAGCACTTCGCCGGCAGCCAGCAGGCCGAAGGTGGCGGTGACGCAGACCGAAGAACCGTAACCGGCGCAGTTCAGTCCGCTGAGCGTCGGTGCTTGCCCGCCCGCCGTGGCGGCTTCGGGATAGCGAAGCGCTTCGCTCGAGAAGACCGCAGCAACGCCGAATTTCTTCTTTGGCTCGCGCGTGAAGCCATGGTCCTTGCGCAGCACCGAGCGCAGCCTGGCGAGCAGGGGATCCTGGCTGCTCAAGGCCAGGTCGGCGATCTGAATGCGCGTCGCGTCGATCTGGCCGCCGGCGCCACCGGCAGTGATCAGCGGCAGCGCGCAACGTCGAGCGCAGGCGATCATCGCCGCCTTGGTACGCACCTGGTCGATGGCGTCGATCACATAGTCGAAAGGACCGGCGAAAAGCGCATCGACGTTCTCCGGGGTCACGAAATCCTCGACTTCGCTGACCGTGCAGGCTGGATTGATGGCCTGGATGCGCTGCGCCATGGCGCTGACCTTGGCCTTGCCGAACTCGCCGTCGAGTGCGTGTACCTGGCGGTTGACGTTGGACTCGGCGACCATGTCCAGATCGATCAGCGTGATCCTGCCGATGGCCGACCGCGCCAGTGCTTCGGCAGCCCACGAACCGACGCCGCCGACGCCGACGACGGCGACATGAGCGCGCTGGAAGTGCTGCAGTGCGGCCGGACCGTACAGGCGCGCAATGCCCGCGAAGCGGCGCTCCAGATCGGCCGCCCCTTGATCAGTCATCGGGTGTCAGCGGCGCGCCGTATCACCTGGTTGAAAGGCTCGATCCATTCCGGCGCGAACTGCTGGTCGCAGGCGTTGATCTCGGCGATGGCGCGCAGCAGGGAGCGTTTTCGACCACGCTCGGCGTGCTTCAACATCACCGCCTCGAAGGCATCGACGATGGCCAGCACCTTGGCACCGGGGCAGATCCCTGCCCCTTTCAGGCCGCCCGGGTAACCCTTGCCGTCAGGCATTTCATGGTGCTGCGCGACCATCTCGGCGGCGGCTGACCAGCCGCCCATGCGCGACAGCAGGCCGGCGGCGTGTCCCGGGTGCGCGCGCATGATGCGTTGCTCCGCGGCGGTCAGCGCACTGGCCCTGAGCCACACGGATTCGGGAAGAAACATCATGCCGATGTCGTGCATGTAGATGGCGGCTTCAAGTTGCACCGGGTCAATCGGGTCGCCGGCCATCTGATTGGTTTCCAGTGCCAGACGCAGGATGCGCATGGTACGGCCCTCGAAACGCGGTGAGCGCATTTCGAACTGATTGGCGAGCGTCAGAAAGAAAAGCAGGTCGTCGGCGGCTTGCGACCTGGAGCCATCGCCCGGGCCGCGTTTCGTTTCGCCGACCATGACCGGGAGCGGGACAGCGACCGGGCGGCTGCCGGTCACCGCTTCGATCACTTCGGCGACACACGCGTCGAGTCGGGATGGCTTCGCCGCGGCCAGCTTTTCCAGCCCTTCGATCAGGAGTTGAAGCTGCAGGCCGTCGAGTGTCTGCCCGGAGGACAGCCGTTCAACCGCCAGCTCGAGGCGATCGACCGTCAACAGGATGGTTTCGGCAATGGCATCGGTGAACGGGAGCTCGCCGTTGCGCACGCGCACGAGAACCGACTCCATCGGATGCACGATGGCCACGCCCACTTCGACCTTGCACAGTGCGGCGTCGCCCTTGATATTGTGCAGTGTGCGGAACAGATTGCCGACGACCGCGCGTTCAGTGGGATGGTTCCGGAGGTGCGCAACGTCGCGTTCGATCGTTGGTGCGTACTCCCACAGGATGTCGATGAACTCCTGCAGGGCTTCCTGGTCGGTGGCAACTGGCTCACTAAGCGTCGATGCGTCCATGGTTCGAATCCCTGGCTGATCTTTTCCTGCATTTTACCGGATCGCCTGCTCGGCGAAGGTATCCATATTATTAATGGGGCTTCACCGCCGTGCTCGAGCATCCGCCAACGAATATGTCGTAAGGATGCGCTTGAAGGGGGTCGGAGGCACTTGGCATAATGCGCCGAAATGGCCCTTTTCGCGGGATGCTGGGCTACACTGCGCTTTTTTTCGTTTATGAGGATCTCCGATGCCCATTGTCACCACCCCCAGCGGTCTCCAGATTGAGGACATTATCGCCGGTAGTGGACCGGTCGCCTGCTCTGGGCAGCACGTCATCGTGCATTACACCGGCTGGCTTGCCGACGGCACGAAGTTTGACTCGAGCGTGGACCGCAACGAACCCTTCCGCTTTCCGCTGGACGGAAAACACGTGATCGCCGGCTGGGAGGAAGGTGTCCCGGGAATGTGCGTGGGCGGCATCCGCCGGCTGATCATTCCGGCCGATCTCGCCTACGGTGCGCGCGGTGCCGGCAGCCTGATTCCGCCCCACGCCAAGATCACCTTCGAAATCGAGTTGCTGGACATCGCCTGATTCATGGCCGATCGGCCACGCAAGCCGCAGGGCGCGGCCACGCAAGCCGCAGGGCGTAGCCCCGGGAACCGGGGCCGCGCCGGCTTCCCGCGCGCCGCCAGCGGCCGATGTCAAACCGGCAAGGGTGGTACGCCGGATTCCGGCAGGCTCGGTCTCGTCGGCTGCGTCGACACGCTCCGCGGCGGGTCCGTCGCCCGCGCCGGCCAGGCCCGCCGCCGCAAGCAGCGAGGCTCCGCAAGCGGGCGTTCGTATTTCCAAGCTGATGGCCGAGCGCGGCCTGTGTTCGCGGCGCAACGCCGACGACTATATCGCGCGCGGCTGGGTTTTCGTCGATGGGCGGCGGGTGAGCGAACTCGGCACCCGCGCCGACCCGTCGGCGGTGATCGTTCTCGACAAGCAGGCGCAGGCGTGCCAGCAAAGCCGCATGACGATCCTGCTGCACAAGCCGATGGGCTACGTTTCCGGGCAGCCGGAGCCCGGTTTCACGCCCGCGGTGACGCTGATTCAGCCCGAAAACCAGCTGTGCACGCCGGACACGCCCGCGTTTCATCCTTCATGCCTCAAGGGTCTGGCGCCTGCCGGCCGCCTCGATATCGATTCGACCGGCCTGCTCGTGCTGACCCAGGATGGTCGCGTCGCGCGCCACCTGATCGGCCAGGATAGCAGCGTCGACAAGGAGTATCTGGTTCGTGTCGAGGGCCAGCTTGACGGCAAGGGCCTGGCGCTGTTGAATCATGGCCTCAGCCTCGACGAGCGGCCACTGAAGCCGGCCAAGGTCGAGTGGCTGAACGACGATCAGCTGCGCTTCGTGCTCCGCGAGGGACGCAAGCGTCAGATCCGGCGCATGTGCGAGCTGGTCGGCTTGCGCGTCCGTGGCCTCAAGCGCGTGCGCATCGGCGCCGTCAGACTCGCCGACCTGCCGCTCGGCCAATGGCGATTCCTGCGCCCGGACGAGGTATTTTGAGGCTTCGGCAGTTTGCCGCGATAGTCCTTGTCAACTTGGTCAGTAGGGAGCAATAACCCATGTTTGATCTTTTCAAATCGGCGCCGTTTAGCGATCCGCAGCTTGGCGAGCTCGTGCGCTCGCGCGGCCACTGGCGCGGCTCGATCAGCCTTGGCGCCGACGAAAGCGTCCCGCTGGCGGTCTCCGGGACGCGCAACGAGCCCGACGCACAGGCCTTGCAGGCGGCGCGAGAAGTCGCCACGCGCTTTGCCGGCTGGCGGCCAACCATCGAACAGGCGCTGCTCGAGCATTACGGCCCGTATGCGGAATCTCTGGCGCGGGGCGAGCTGAGCGAAGCGAGTGCCGCTTTCCCCAGGCTGGCGGACGCCAGTCAGGTGTGGGGGGCGGTGTCGCTGGTCGCCGTTACGGTCTCGTCGCTGGATGGCAAGGCGAGCACCGAGTTGGCCTACAGCACGCTCTGGGATGAAGAGCACACCGTCGGCGCCTGCTTTGAGGGCGACGAGTTCATCGAACTTTGTGGCAGCGTCGTGCCGGTGTGAACGCGGCGATCTCGACCGGCCGCCGGTGAACGCCGTCTGATCGGCAGGCAGCGCTCAGAGAAAGACCGGTTCCGGCACGAGTTCGACGGCGAAGCGTTCGCGTACGGCGGCCTGAACGGCCTGCGCCAACGCCAGCACGTCGGCGCCGCGTGCGCCGCCGTGATTGACCAGCACCAGCGCCTGCTTGGCGTACATCCCGGCGCGGCCCAGATCCCTGCCTTTCCAGCCGCTGTGCTCGATCAGCCAGCCGGCGGCGAGCTTGACCCGGCCGTCCTGCTGCGGGTAGCGCGGCAGATCGGGATGGGCAATGGCCAGGCTGGCGGCGACCGACGCGCTGACCACCGGGTTGTGGAAGAAGCTGCCGGCGTTCGGCAGCGTCGCCGGGTCGGGAAGCTTGCGGCTGCGGACGCGGATCACCGCCGCGGCGATTTGCCCGGGCGTACAGGCGGCGGGCGGGTTGCTGACCTGCTGGCGCTCGATTTCGGCGGCGAGGTCGCGGTAGGCGAGCAGCGGCTGCCAGGCTTTCGGCAGACGGAAGGTCACCCGGGTGATCACCCGCTGCCCGCTCAGGTGCCAACCTTCCTGCTTGAAAACGCTGTCACGGTAGGCCAGGCGGCAGTCGTCGCGATCGAGGCGCAGGGCTCGGCCGGTGACCATGTCGATGGCTTCGACGGCGTGCAGGCGCTCGCCGACTTCCAGCCCATAGGCGCCGATATTCTGGATCGGTGCAGCGCCGACCGTGCCGGGAATGAGCGCCAGATTCTCCAGGCCGGGCCAGCCCCTGGCCAGCGTCCACAGTACCAGCTGGTGCCAGTTCTCGCCGGCGCCCACGCGCAGGTACCAGGCGTCGTCGTCTTCGCCGATCAGCTGGCGACCGCGAATCGCCATGTGCAGGAGCAGGCCGTCGAAGTCGCCGGTGAGCACCAGGTTGCTGCCCGCACCGAGGACGAAGCGGCGACGGCGGTGATTGCCGGCGAGCGCTGCCAGTTGCGCGCTGGCGTCGATTTCGGCGAAAAACGCCGCCCGCCCCGGCAAGCGCAGCGTGGTCCGTGCGCCGAGGTCGACGTCGCGCACGACGAAGTCGGGCAGATCGTGCGCGCTCAGCTTGCGGCCTCCCGTTCGGCGCCTGCCCGTTTGCCTAGAGCAGAGGGGCCAGCCAGCGTTCGGCTTCGGCGACGCTGAAGCCGGCGCGCGCCGCCCAGTCTTCGAGCTGGTCGCGCGCGATCTTGCCGACGGCAAAGTAGCGTGCCTGGGGGTGCGCCAGATAGAAGCCGGCCACCGCCGCCGCCGGCGTCATCGCGAAATTCTCGGTCAGCCCCATGCCGGCGTTGGCCGGCGCGTCGAGCACTGCGAAGAGCGCGCGCTTGGCAGTGTGGTCGGGGCACGCCGGGTAGCCGGGCGCTGGCCGAGTGCCGCGGTAGTCCTCGCGGATCAGCGCTTCGCAGTCGAGCGTCTCATCGCTCGCGTAGCCCCAGTAGTCGCGCCGCACCTGCGCGTGCAACCATTCGGCACAGGCCTCGGCGAGGCGGTCGGCAAGCGCTTTCAGGATGATCGCGTGGTAGTCGTCGTGCGCCGCGGCGAATTCGGCGAGCTTGCCTTCGATGCCGAAGCCGGCGCCGACGGCAAACGCCCCCAGCCAGTCCGGCGTACCGCGCTCGGCGACGAAATCGCTCAGGCAGTAGTGGGGTTTGCCCGTCGGGCGCTCCTGTTGCTGGCGCAGATTGTGCCAGCTCATCAACTTCTCGCGGCGCGCTTCGTCGGCGTAGATCTCGATGTCGTCACCGACGGCGTTGGCCGGGAACAGGCCGAAGACGGCGTTGGCGCTCAGCCATTTCTCGGCAATGATCGTGTGCAGCATCTTCTGCGCGTCGGCATAGACTTCGCGCGCCGTCTCGCCCACCAGCGGGTCGTCGAGGATCTTCGGGAAGCTGCCGGCCAGATCCCAGGTCTGGAAGAACGGTCCCCAGTCGATGAACTCGGCGAGCGTTGCCAGGTCGATGTCACGCAGCACGTGCAGCCCCGGTTTGCGCGGCGCGAGCGGCCGGTAACCCGCGTCGGGGTCAGCCTTGAAACGGTTGTCGCGTGCCGCGGCTAGGCCGACCAGCTGGACTCCCTTCTTGTTGGCGTGCTGTGCGCGCAGTTTTTCATAGTCGGCGGCGACCTCGCTCTTGAAGCTGGCCGCGTGGTCGATCGACAGCAGCTGGGTGACAACACCGACGGCGCGCGAGGCGTCGGGGACGTAGATCACCGGCCCGCTGTAGTTCGGCGCGATCTTGATCGCCGTATGCGCGCGGCTGGTCGTCGCGCCGCCGATCAGCAGCGGCACTGGCGGGCCGCCATCGGCGCCGTCGGCAAAGCCCAGGCGCTGCATTTCGGCGGCGACGTGACTCATCTCCTCGAGTGACGGGGTGATCAGGCCCGACAGCCCGACCGCCTGCGCGCCGTGTTCCCTGGCCGCGTGCAGGATCTTGTCGCAGGAGACCATCACCCCGAGGTCGACGACGTCGTAGCCATTGCAGCCGAGGACGACGCCGACGATGTTCTTGCCGATGTCGTGAACGTCGCCCTTGACCGTGGCGACGACGATCTTGCCCTTGCTGCTCACCCCGGTACGCAGTTTCTCGGCTTCGATATAGGGGATCAGGTGGGCGACCGCCTGCTTCATCACCCGCGCCGACTTGACCACCTGCGGCAGGAACATCTTGCCGGCGCCGAAGAGGTCGCCGACGACGTTCATGCCGTTCATCAGCGGTCCTTCGATCACCGACAGCGGCGGCTTGCCCGCGGCTTCGAGCGCCGCACGGCATTCTTCGGTGTCGTCGACGACGAAGTTGTTGATGCCCTTGACCAGCGCGTGCGTCAGGCGCTGTTCGACCGGCAGCTCACGCCAGCTGAGATCGGGGCCGGTATCTTTGGCCTTGCCCTCCTTGACGGTCAGCGCGAACTCGACCAGCGCTTCACCGGCTGCCGGGCTACGGTTGAGGACCACGTCCTCGACCTTGTCGCGCAGCGCCGGGTCGAGGTCGTCGTAGACGCCGAGCATGCCGGCGTTGACGATGCCCATCGACAGCCCGGCCTTGACCGCGTGATAGAGGAAGACGGTGTGGATCGCCTCGCGCACCGCGTCGTTGCCACGGAACGAGAAGGAGACGTTGGAGACGCCTCCCGAGATCTGCGCACCGGGCAGATTGGCGCGGATCCACTTGCACGCCTCGATGAAGTCGACGGCGTAGTTGTTGTGCTCCTCGATGCCGGTGGCGATGGCGAAGATGTTCGGGTCGAAGATGATGTCCTCGGGCGGAAATGCCGCCTGCTCGGTGAGCAGCTGGTAGGCGCGCGCACAGATTTCGGTCTTGCGCGCGTAGGTGTCGGCCTGGCCGCTTTCGTCGAAGGCCATCACCACGACCGCTGCGCCGTAGCGTCTGGCCAGCCGCGCCTGGCGCAGGAATCCGGCCTCGCCCTCCTTCATCGAGATCGAGTTGACGATGCCCTTGCCCTGGATGCACTTGAGGCCGGCCTCGATGACCTCCCATTTCGACGAGTCGATCATGATCGGCACGCGCGAGATGTCCGGCTCGCTGGCGATCAGCTTGAGGAAGCGCTCCATCGCCGCCTTCGAGTCGAGCATCGCCTCGTCCATGTTGATGTCGATGACCTGCGCGCCGTTCTCGACCTGCTGCCGGGCGACGGCCAGCGCGTCGTCGAAGCGGCCTTCGAGAATCATCCGTGCGAAGGCCTTCGAGCCGGTGACGTTGGTCCGTTCGCCGACATTGACGAACAGCGATTCCTTGCCGACGTTGAAGGGTTCGAGTCCGGAGAGGCGCAGTTTCCGCTCGACCTGCGGCACGGCACGCGGCTTGACGCCGCTGACGCCCCTGCTGATCGCCGCGATGTGTTCGGGCGAGGTGCCGCAGCAGCCGCCGACGATATTCACGAAGCCCTGCCGGGCCCAGTCGGAAACTTCCGCGGCGAGCTGCTCCGGCGTCTCGTCGTAGCCGCCAAAGGCGTTCGGCAGCCCGGCATTGGGATACGCGGAGATGAAGCAGTCGCAAATGCGCGACAACTCTTCGACGTACTGGCGCAACTCAGCGGCGCCGAGCGCGCAGTTCAGACCGAAACTCAGCGGCCGAACGTGGTTCAGCGAGTTCCAGAAAGCCTCGGCAGTCTGCCCGGATAGCGTCCGCCCCGAGGCGTCGGTGATCGTTCCCGAGATCATCACCGGCCAGCGTCGTCCCACCTGCTCGAAGTACTGCTCGACGGCAAACAGCGCGGCCTTGGCGTTCAGCGTGTCGAACACCGTCTCGACCAGGATGATGTCCACGCCACCCTCGCAAAGTCCGCGCACGGCTTCGCTGTAGGTGCCCACCAGTTCGTCGAAGCTGGTGTTGCGGTAGCCCGGATCGTTGACGTCCGGCGAGATCGACGCCGTACGCGACGTCGGCCCGAGGCCGCCGGCGACGAAACGTGGCCGGCTCGGGTCGCGGGCGGTGAACTCGTCGCAAACCGAGCGTGCGAGCTGGGCGCCGGCGACGTTCAGCTCGTGGACGATGGCTTCGAGGTGGTAGTCGGCCTGCGAGACGCTGGTCGAGTTGAAGGTGTTGGTTTCGATGATGTCGGCGCCCGCCGTCAGATACTCGGCGTGAATTGCGCGGATCAGATCGGGCTGGGTGAGCACGAGGAGGTCGTTGTTGCCTTTCAGGTCGTGCGCGTGCCCGGCGAAGCGGCTGCCGCGGTAATCCGCTTCCTGCAGCCGATGGCGCTGGATCATCGTGCCCATGGCGCCGTCGAGAACGAGAATCTTCCTTTCGAGGCAGGCTTTGAGTTCGGCGGTACGGTCCGGCTGCATGGCTATTCCTTGTCTACTGGTGCGGCGCTGCAAAACAAAAAACCCGTCGGCGCAAAGCTCGACGGGTTCTGATCTGGCTTCGCTTTAGCGGTATTTTTAACGCGCCCGCAATCTGTTTACGTCAAATCGGCGCGAACCCGGCATGCTAGCCGGGCAGGACGCGAATCTACCCGTCGGGGAAAAGCTTGTCAAGCCAGCGGTTTTCCCGCGGCTTTTCCCGACTTGCCGCTTTTCTTGCCGACGCCGGGGCCGTTAGGTGAGCAGTCTCTTCGCGTCGCTCAGTGTATTGCGCAACAGCGTGTCGACAAACGCCAGCGGCTTCCGGACATCGAAATCCACTGTCCAGCGCAGCGGCGTGGAGAATATCGCCAGCTCAACGTCCGCCTTGAACAACTCGCCTCGTTCAATCGCCTTCAGGCGGGCGGAGAGCGTGACCCGCCGGACATCGATCAGACCCCCGGCGTGCGCCGCGGCGTACTCCGACACCCGCAACATCGCTGCGGAACCCTGCCTGACGCCTTCCAGGCCGGCTTTGGCGCTCTCGAAGGCGAGCGCACTGGAACCTTGCTTGACCAGCTCAAGCGAATGGCTGGCAGCTTCCAGGGCGAGGTAGACGGACGACTGCCCGACCCCGGCCAGGCTCTGTTCGGCGGCATCGAGAGCCAGGCGGCCGCCGATCTCTACGGCGCTCAGCGTCTGCTTCGCCAGCTGCCAGGCGCTGAAGTCTGCGCCTGTCTGCGCCGCGGCAACGCTTCTCCTGGCCGCCTCCAGGACGCCGTAGCGGCCACCGATTCGAGCCGCCTCCACGCCTTTCTTCGCGACCTCCAGGGCGCCGTACTCGCCGCCGAAACGCACCCCTTCGAGCGCTGCCTTGGCGGCTTCGAAGGCGCCAAACTCGACGCCCTTCTGCACTCCCGTGAGCACCCCTTCAGCGGCATAGAGAACACCCTGCGCGGCGCGCATGGCGGTTTCCAGGCCGGCGATCTTCGCCGCGAGGTACGGCGCCTTGTACGACTTGGTCCAGCTCAGATGCTTCAGCTCGTGCACCGCAGCATCGCGCTCGCGCGCCAACGAGCCGACGGCTTCCCTGGCCGTCCTGACCTTGCTCGCCGCTCCCCCCATGGCGTTGCTGTACGCCTTCTGCGCGCGACTCACCTCGTTCCTGGCGTTGATCATCGCCGCGTCGTAATCGTGCTGCGCCTTGCTCAGCGCTGCCTGCGCGCTGCGCATTCCGCCGTCGTAGTCGGTCTGCGCCTTGCGCAGAGCCTTCTCGGCGTTCGCCAGCGCCTTGTCGAAAGCCTGCCTTGCTTTCGCGACATCGCGTTTCGCCTGCTTCAGGGCGCGGGCGTATTTTTCTCCTTCGCTGGCCACCGCCTGCTGGCACTGTTCGAGCAAGCGGCTCGCGTCGGCCTGCGCCCGCTCAAGCGCCTTCTTCGCCTTGTCGAATTCGGCCTTGTAAATCCGCTCGGCCCGGTCAACGTCTCTCGTCGCCGCCTTGAGGTCCGTTTCGACGACGCTGGTTGCTGCGTGCAGTTTGCGCGCCAGGTCATCTTTCAGATACGCGGTCAGTTGATTGTCAAACTCTCCAGCGAGCAGGAAATCCAGTGTGGCGGGTTCGCCAATCGAGCCTTCGCTGACGCCGTCGATCTGGTAGCTCAGGAGGCCAAGAAAACTCTGCCGGAAATGAAATTCGATCCCCCGGTTGGAGATGTCGGCAATGACAGCGGCGCTTGCACCGAGGAAATCGATGGCGCCGTCGACCAGGAGCGATTGTCTGGCGGTGGTCAACTGCAGATCAAGAATCGCGTTCCGGCCTGCTTCGCCAGATATTTTTAGCGGGCCGATCGTGAGCCGGTCGAGATGAGCTTTGGCGACAACGCCGTCGTCGGACAGGCGCGTGTACGCGGCAGCCTTCCTGCCAAACAACACGAGATCGCAGGCGAAGCTGAAACCGCGCTCAAAGCTGATCGTGCCAATGCTTCCACCTGCCGGCGCACAGTAGATCTTGAGTTCGTGCAGGGTGAAAAAATTGGGGACGGCGTCCGCCGGCAGCTTCAGCTTCGATACCTGTTCGGCAAAACTCACCAGGTTGGCTGGCGACAACTCCTGCAGTTCGCCATAGAGGATCTCCTCGCTGGGATCCTCGGAAATCTTCACCGCCATATTGGCGGTGACGTCGCCCAGCACTAGACCGCCGGCGAAGCCGAAGTCGGATGGCGTGCCGGTCGTCAGAAAGACGGGATAGAGTATGCCCAGTTCCAGCGCCAGCGCGGGACCGATCCTGAGGCCTTGCACACCGAAAGGGTTCTGCCAATAGGCTTTCATGGTTCCCGAGCCGGAAGCGCCCTCGATCCCCACCGCCAACTGGGCGTCGAAATGCAATACTTCATCCTGCCGGGGAACGCTCACGTCCAGACCGAAGATCAGGTTGAACGACGGCTTTGGCGAAATCACGATCCTGACCTGGAAGGGATTGCAGGCGACCGAGTTGCCGAGCTGCAGCCGAGTGTCGGGCAGGGCAATGCCAATGTCGACGCCCTTCCCGTAGTAGGCCGACAGTTCGAGACCCACTTGCCTGTTGCCCGTGAGATCCGAAAGCGCCGGGATCTCCTGCAGCACGCACATCAGTTGCAGACCCTTGCGCACGGCAAAGGATAAATCGGGATCCCCCGTCCGGCCGTCGTGCGAGGCGTAGATGAACGCCGCCTTGGAAAAGGTCAGCGAGTCGACAAAGGTCTTTCTTGCCGCGGGAATGATCGCCGAGAAAGCAAAACTCTCGGCGTGGATGGCGGCATAGACAATCGCCGTCCAGCCGTCGGCGCCCTTTTCGTAGGCCAGCCTGCAATCGAGCTCCAATCCTTCGATGACGGCCTGGCCGACGACGG
Source organism: Candidatus Accumulibacter regalis (assembly GCA_000585075.1). GTDB lineage: Bacteria > Pseudomonadota > Gammaproteobacteria > Burkholderiales > Rhodocyclaceae > Accumulibacter > Accumulibacter regalis. Next base: position 70,083 of record JEMY01000001.1, read on the forward strand.
CGAATTGACTCGCCCGACCACTGGCAGCGGTGAAGAACTGCATCTGCAGCCGTGCCTTCTTCACGGTGAGCGGTCCGATCGTCAATTCCCCAAGGTCGCCGGTGAAGGCCATTCCGCTGGAAGATATCTGCGCCAGCGCCTGACACTGGTGACCGTGCGCCTGCAAGCTGGCCCCCAGGGTCACGCCTTCTGCCAAAGCCTGCTCGCCGAGCTTGCATTTGGCCGTCGCCATGGCGAGGTGGACTTCGCTCAGCGTCACCGCGAAATCCGGCAGGGCGAGGCTCAGAGAGGTGACCTCCTGAAAGAGGGCTTGCAGGTCGGTCAGCGAAAAATCACCGATCTCGGCGTACAGCGCACTGTATTTCCGGTTCAGGACGCCGCCGAGCGCGTAGGTCTTGCCGGCGGCGTCAAGCTTGGCCTGCAGCCGTATGGATTTCTCCCCGCCCACCGCGAAGTCGGCTTTCAGCTCCTTGAGCGACAAGGTCGAGATGCCGAACAGTCCGTCCACCCGCGCGGCTTGCGCGCTGACCTTCAGCGCTTTCCCGGCGTATTCGATTCGACAGCGGCAGTCGACCGCCTGGTGGCCGAGGTTCGCGAGCGCCACCTTGCCCTCCAGGCTCGGCAGCACGCTCCAGGCCGTCGCTGCGCCTGGCGAAGACTTCGCCGGCTTGATTTCGACACCGAGCTGCAGATCGCTGAAGACGACATCGTCGCCGAGCGCGACGTGAAAGCTGGCGGCGCTGGTCAGGATCATGCCCGACGGCCGGAGTTTCTGCGCCAGGTCCTGATTGCTGACGTCCAGTGTGCCGCCGACCAGCAGACCTTCGTCCTGCCTGATGAACTTCTGCAAGGGCCGCAGCAGGGCGCTGCGCATGCGCAGGATACCGCTGAAGATCAGACGCGACTTCTCCTGGTCGGCCTTCAGGACGACTTTTACCTGGTCGAAGACAAAGTCCTGATTGCTGCTGCTGGCGAAGTCTGTGAAGAGCAGATCGAAGGTAAAGCCGTCCTCCTGGAGGTCGAGGCTCGAGCGGCTGGTCCCGTCATCCGATTGCGCGACACGAATGCTGACGCCTTTCTTTCCCAGCGCGTCGGTGCTCGCGACAAGGGCCTTGCCGCCGGGCGTCGCAGCAACTGGCGCCAGCACGGCCCGCTTCGCCGTCGCGGCTTTCCCCCTGGCGACTGGCGCTGCTGCGGGGATCGGCGTGTCGGCCGTCGGCATGACGACAAACTCGTTGTTCACCACAGTCGCCAGACGTACGGATCTGAGCGACAGGCCCGGCAGGGATTTTTCAAACGCTTCTGGTGCGGTCATGGGAGAGTCCTCCAGTCATTCGCTGAAACACACACGGGGAAATCGGGAAGTCGAGCAGCACTCTGCAGGCGGAGCGTCGCGACGCGGGCTTGGCCGTTTTTTTTCTGAGCGTCGAGTCCCGCTTAAGTTCTTGCGCCGTTCCCTGCTCGGCCCGCGGCACGCCGGGCGAGTGCCGCGGCAATCCCACTGCGCGCAAGCGGTCAGTGATTGCTATGATCGCTCCTGTTTCGCATGCGCGGTGTCGCCAGGCCCCGTACTCGGCGCGTGCTTCTGCGCCCTGCGCCGCAAGCATCCGAACACGACGGCGAGCAGTGAAACGCGGCAATCAGGAGGCAGCAGCCCATGGCAACCCATCGCGAAAGTCGCGCCATTGCGCTCCCCGCCGAGTGCCTGTTCGATGTCGTCGCCGATGTCGAACGCTACCCCGAGTTCGTGCCGCTGGTCTGCGAGGCGAGGATCGTTCGCCGCGAAGAGGCGGCCTACGAAACCGAGCAGAGCCTGGCGCTCGGGCTGCTGCTGCATCGCTTCCGCACGCGCACCGAACTCGACCGACCGCACCGGATCAGCGTTCGTTCCAGCGATCGCTCGTTCGCTCACTTCGACATCCTCTGGGCCTTCACGCCGCTCGCCGACGATCGCTGCCACGTCGACTTCGCGCTCGACTGCGAGACCCGCTCGCTGTTCCTGATGCCGGTGATCCAGCTCATGGTCGTGCCGATGGCCGCCGGCATGGTCAGCGCCTTCGAAGCGCGAGCGCACGCTCTGGCCGCGAAAAGCGGCGGTGGCGCCGGCCCGGGCGGGTAAAATGCGAGGCTTCTCGAATCAAGGATTTTCCCGTGAGCCAGGAGCCCAGCAGTCATTCGGCGAGCATCGCCGCAGTCGCCAGCACGAACTTCATTCGCAACCTCATCGAAGCCGACCTTGCTGCCGGAAAGCACGTGGCGCGCCGATGGTCGGGCCAGCCCGGGCCGGCCGCGCAGCAACTCGCCGGTGAACTCGACCCGGCCCGGATCCGCACGCGCTTTCCGCCCGAGCCGAACGGCTATCTGCACTTCGGCCACGCCAAGTCGATCTGCCTGAACTTCGGGCTGGCGCAGGACTACGGCGGTCGCTGCCACCTGCGTTTCGACGACACCAACCCCGAGAAGGAAGAGCAGGAATACGTCGATTCGATCATCGATGCCGTGCATTGGCTCGGCTTTTCCTGGGAAGGCCCGCTCGTCGAAGGGTCGGCCGACAGCGAGTGCAACCTCTATTTCGCGTCCAACTACTTCGACTGGATGGTCGCCTTCGCCGAATACCTGATCAGCAGCGGCCACGCCTACGTCGATAGCCAGAGCGCCGAGGAAATGCGCGCCAGCCGCGGCACGCTCACCGAAGCCGGCGCCGATTCGCCGTTCCGCCAGCGCAGCGCCGACGAAAGCATGGACCTCTTCAAGCGCATGCAGAAGGGCGAGTTCCCCGACGGCGCGCACATCCTGCGCGCGCGTATCGACATGGCCGCCGGGAACATCAACCTGCGCGATCCGGCGATCTACCGCATTCGCCACGCCAGCCATCACAACACCGGCGACCGCTGGTGCGTCTATCCGATGTACACCTACGCGCATCCGATTGAAGATGCGCTCGAGAACATCAGCCACTCGATCTGCACGCTCGAGTTCGCCGACCAGCGACCTTTCTATGACTGGCTGCTCGAGCGGCTGGCCGAAGGCGGGCTGTTGCAGCGGCCACTGCCGCAGCAGATCGAGTTCTCGCGACTGAACCTGACCTACATCGTCCTCTCGAAGCGCAAGCTGATCCAGCTGGTCGAGGAAAGGCACGTGAGCGGCTGGGACGACCCACGTTTGCCGACGCTGGTCGGCGCCCGCCGGCGCGGCTATCCGGCGGCCGGTTTTCGCCTCTTTGCCGAGCGCGTCGGCGTTTCGAAATCCGACTCGCTGATCGAGTACTCGCTGCTCGAGGATTGCATGCGCGAAGTGCTCAACGACGCGGCCGAACGCCGCGTCGCGGTGCTCGATCCGCTCAAGCTGATCATCGACAACTACCCGGCCGGAGAAAGCGAGGAGTGCTTTGCGCCCAACCACCCGCTGAAGCCGGAAACCGGCAAGCGCGCGATGCCCTTTGGCCGTGAGCTGTGGATCGAGCGCGAGGACTTCATGGCCCAGCCGAGCAAGGGTTACCACCGCCTCTACCCGGGCAACATGGCCCGCCTGCGCTACGGCTATGTCGTCAAATGTACCGGCTTCGACCGTGACGACAGCGGTGTCGTCAGCGCCGTCCATTGCGAATACTTCGCCGACTCGAAGAGCGGCACGCCCGGCGCCGACGGCTACAAGGTCAAGGGCAACCTGCACTGGATTTCGGTAGCCGAGGCCTGTCGCGCCGAAGTGCGCCTGTACGACCGGCTGTTCGCCGTTCCGTCACCGGGCGCCAGGCGCGACGGTGACCCCGAAGGCGTCGAGCGCGATTTCCGCGCTGACCTGAATCCGGACAGCATGCGCGTCATCCAGGCCTGGCTCGAGCCCTCGCTGAAGGGCGTTCAGCCCGAAGAGTGCTTCCAGTTCGAACGGCACGGCTATTTCGTAGCCGATCGCCTCGACTCGCAGCCTGGCGCGCCGGTCTTCAACCGCACGGTGACGCTCAGGGATTCCTGGTCGGTAAAGGGCGGCGCGCGCAAGTAGGGAGTCCCTGTTGGCGTCGCGCCGCGTGGCCGTCACTGCGAGGAGCGAAGCGACGCGGCAGTCCAGGGAGCACCTGTCCGGTCACGCGTTGAAACCTGGGGCACCGCGCCAGGAGCGCCGTCCGTCCTGCCGTCGCCGCTCCCGCCGCGCCTACAGCAACTCCAATACCTTCTCCGGCGGCCTGCCGAGAACCGCCCGCTCGCCGCGCACGACGATCGGGCGCTCGATGAGAATCGGGTGTGCGGCCAGCGCGTCCAGCCACTCGTCGTCGCTCAGCGAACGTCCGGCGTAGTTTTCCTTGAACACCGCTTCGCCGCGACGCACGAGTTCCGCCGGTTTCATTCCCAGCTTGTCGAGCAGCGCGCGCAGCTCGTCCCGGCTTGGCGGCGTCTTGAGATAGTCGACCACCTCCACTTCGAAGCCCCTGTCAGCGATCAACTGGCAGGCGGCACGGCTCTTCGAGCAGCGGTTGTTGTGATAAATGCGCAGCGGAATGTCGCCCATCGATGACCCCTGGAGAAAGAAAACGCGTGTTCGCCACGCGACGAGCCCCGCCGCAGCGGGGCTCCGGGCAAACCAGCGAGGTCGCCTACAGCGCCTTGCGCCGGCCGGTCACCAGCAGACCGACGAAGCCGATCGCGAACAGAAGAATGGCGCTCGGCTCGGGCACTGCGGAGAAGAACCTTGCCGCCAGGATCTCATGCGTCCTGGTCGTCGGGTGTACCCCGTCCCAGAACATCCAGGTGGCCGGATTGCACTGACCGTTGAGGAGGTTATTGACGCAGGCCTGGTCCGTGACGTCAAAACCATAGGCGCCCTTGTTGGCGATGATCTCGCTGAGTGTCGCGGCGGTATCGAACTGGACGATCTCGAGCGAGGGCAGTGCCGCATCGAGCGCGCTCATCGCCAGCCCAAGACTGTTGTTGAAGAGGGCGCTTAAGCCCGACAGGCCGACGTTACCGAGAAAGCCGGGGGTTTGCCCGAGGTCCGGCATGTTCGCTACCAGAACGTGTTGCGCGCCGGCTGCGGCCAGCGTCTGCACCGTGGCCACGATGTTCGCGACGCCATTGCTGATCACGTTGGCGCCACCGGCGGAACCGGGCACGATCCCGGGCAGCGTTGCGGTGGTATCCGCGTAAAACACGTCGTTCGGGAACAACCACACGACGAAGAGCGAAGTCGCCGGGTCGAAGACCGGGCTCTGGGTCGCGAAGGACGCCAGCTGCCAGGCGTTGCTTTTCTGCGCGTAGACCGGCTGCAGCGCGACGGGCACGTTCGGATTGACCGAACTGAAGCTCTCCAGCCCGGTGGTCGCGCCGCCGATCGCATAGTTGGTTCCGCCGGCCAGCGAAGGCCCGAAACTGGTATTGCCCGGGTTGTACATGTTCCACAGATATTCGACGGCGACCGGGCCGTTCGAATACTGACCGTTGTAATAGGGCGGCGGCGGGAAGGTGACCGTGCCGCCGGTAGCCGCCTGGCTCAGCAGCCCGCTGTTGCCACCATCGGAAAGACTGTCGCCAAAGACGAAGAGATTGGTCAACTGCTGCAAAGCAGCGCTGGCCGAAGTCGGAACGCCGACCACCAACAGCAACGCCAGGATGCGGAGAAGCTTGTTCATCTTGTACTCCTTTCCAGTTGATCCACGTCGGTTTGACGAACGTCAACTCGCAAGCAAGAAATGCGCCGAAAGGCGCAAGAAGCTGTTTTAACGATCTATCTTGTTTCCTGTACAGGCTGGATCGTTGTCGACTGTAAAAATTACCGACACCCTTCGTGCGCCAGGGTCAACGGCGGAAAGCGCCAGCGCCAGCTGGCCTCCGCCGATCCGCGGCGTCTCATTCGGCGCGCAACGCGTCCACCGCGTTCAGCCGAGCCGCGCGCCGGGCCGGCAGGACGCCGGCCAGCAGGCCGATGGCCACGGCGATGAGTTCGGCGAGGGCGACGAAGCTCAGCGGCGTATGTACCGGGAGCGCCGGGACCAGCAGGTGGATCAACTGCGCCAGCCCGAAGCCGAGCAGCAGGCCCATCAATCCGCCGAGCGCCGAGAGGGCGACCGCTTCGCCGAGGAAGAGGCCAAGGATCGTCTGGCGTGGCGCGCCGAGGGCGACCAGCAGGCCGATCTCGCCCGTCCGCTCGTTGACCGCGATGGTCATGATGGTGACGATGCCCACACCGCCGACGAGCAGCGAGATGCTGCCCAGCGCGCCGACGGCCATGGTCAGCACGTCAAGGATGTTCGACAGCGTGCGCAGCATGTCTTCCTGGGTGGTGATCGTGAAATCCTCGCGGCCGTGGCGAGCCGTCAGCGTGCTCCTGACCAGCGCGCTGACGCCGGCGGCACGCACCCCTTCCTCGTACGACAGGTCGATCTTCATGATCCCGTCGCGGTTGTACAGCTCGAGCGCGCGTGCCGTCGGGATGTACGCGGCGTCGTCGAGATCGATGCCCAGGAACTGCCCCTTGGCTTCGAGGACGCCGATGACGCGAAACTGCATGCCGCCGACGTGTACCTTGGCACCGAGCGGGTTGGCGGTGCCGAACAGCTCCTCCTTGAGGCGTGCGCCGAGGACCATGAAGGCGCGCGCGCTGTCGGCGTCCTCGGCGGGCAGGAACTGGCCGCTGCGCACCTTGATGCTGAACACCTTGAGCATGTCGGCGCTGACGCCATTGACCGTCGTGCGCCGCAGGCGGCCATTGGCATTGACTTCGGAATTTCCCCAGACGGTCGCCGTCATGCCGGTAATGTGCGGCAGACGTTCGAGGGCGCGCGCGTCGTCGAGGGTCAGCGGCCGCACCGACGTCGGAATGCCGCTCGGCGCGTGCCCGGCGGTTTTCGTCCGGCCGGGCGAGACGCTGATGACGTTGGTGCCGAACTGCGTGAATTCGGCGAGCACGAAGCGATGGATGCCCTCGCCGATCGACGTCAGCAGGATCACCGCCGCGACGCCGACGGCAATGCCGAGCAGGGTCAGGAAGCTGCGCAGGCGGTGCGCGGTGATCGCGCGCAGGGCAAGGAGCAGGGAGTCGCGGGGGCGGATCATCTTTCCGGAAAAGACAGTCTGTGGGTCGTTTGAATGGCGTCGCGCCGTTCGTCGGCGACGCGCGCCTCGGCGGCAAACTCGGGCCAGCGCTGCACGGCTGCCTGCACTTCCGCGATGATCGTCGCCGCGCGGCCCCGTTTCATCAGCGCCGCCTGCGCGCAGGCCTTGAAATCATTGCGCGCGAACCCGTCCCGTTTTCCATTCAGCGTCATCTGGTGCGTGGCCGTCCAGGCCCCCGACGGATTGTAGCTGTAGGTGAGGTCGAAGGCCGGGGCGAGCGACCACTCGCCTTCCCGGTTCATCAGGAAGGCGATGTTCTTCACGTGGTCGTCCTGGTTGCGCGCGACGATGTTGAAGACCATCCGTCGGAACTGCTCCTCGACGGCGGCCATTGGCAGCCGCAATTGGTGGAGGGTCAGCAGTGCCTGCTCGTAGGCCGTGGCGCCGGCGTGGTTGAAATCGAAATGCGCCAGTGCGGCCAGCGACTGCATGTGCAGCTTTTCCCCACCCGGCAGGCGATCGAAGCGGCGGGTCATGAAGTGCCGCCGTCCGTTCTCCTCGAGCAGCCGGCAGGCGCTCATCGTGATCCCCGCCGCCTTGGCCATCAGGTGATAGGCGTACTCGATGGCGCCGTATCCCTGCGGATCTTCCAGCTCCTTGTCCTTGTTGCCGGAAACGCCGTCGAATTTCAGCAGCCAGTATTCGCAACCGTCGCCGGCCGCGATTGGTCCCGAACGCACCTCGCTGGTCGTCGGGTTCCACGCGATCACCGCCTTGGCCCGCGCCCCGCCGGCGGCCGTGCCGACGCTCAGGAGGTCGCGCAGCGCCTTCGCCTTGCCCGCCTGGTGAAAACGTTCCTGGAGATCGTCCCGATGCGTCAGGACTTCGCTCGCCCGCCGTACCAGCGCAGCGACGTCGACCGGCCTTGCCTCGCGCCCTCGCGGCCCCCGTGCCGGCATAAACTCCAGCGCACCCATGCCGCGCCTGCCGGTGTAGCAAAGGCGCTGCACCGCGTTGAAACTCTCCGGCCTGCGGCCCTGCGTGGCCAGCCAGGCGTCGATCAAGGCGTTGCCGAAGCGGTCCGGCAGCGAATCCGCGAGCAGTCCCGGCAAACCGTGGAAGGCCTCGCGCGGCAACGCCGGGAATTCATACACCCGCTCGTTCAGGGGCATGGTCAGCGGCGCAATCTCGATGCCGCTGCGCGCGAACTCCGGGTCGTACTGAAAGGCCGCGACGTCCCGTCCTTCCGGCCGCGACACGGCGCCGATCGTCCGGCCCCAGAGCTGGACCCTGGCGATCATGTCGGATCACCCCAGGTCAATTTCTTCTCGCCGGGCTGCTTTGCCAGCGCCGCCTGGGTAGGCTTGCGCTTTCGAGCGTCCCTAAAATGTGCGGAGCTCGACTGCAAAAGTGCGGAGCGTTCGGGGATTGTGCGGAGCCCAAGTGCGCGGCGTCACCCATTCGAGGACATGGCTGGACTCGACCAATCGGAGTCAAATCGGCATTCTCTTGCAGAGAAATAGCCCCAATTGGCCCGAATAAGCCCGAATTGCCCCGGAACAGCCCTGATGAGAGTTCAGGATCCCTCATGACAAGCCCCATCGTGAGCCGCGACCGTGCACCGTCGGGCCAAGCCAAGGATCCGCAGGGGGGGCCGCACGTGCGGAGTCAAACGCAGGAGGTCGGGTCCTCCCCTGTGCCTTGGGCAAAAGTCACGACGCGTTTCTCGCGCTACCTGCCGAGCGCCTTCCCGGCGAACCATCCGGAATCTCCGGATAGTTACCTCTCTCAGGGAGCTCAAATCCAGATCCAGGGAACTCGGTGGCGAAATTCGGGGAGGTCGAGCCAAAACGCCAGCGGTGGTCATGCGACCGCCTCCCGTCTGCGAATGCCCCAATAGGGGGTTCAATCTGGCTGGGCAGGACGGTTGAGAATCATTCATGGCGAGGCTTCTGGTGCGATCAGTGTCACCTCGGAAAAATAGGAGGTGTAGCGTCGCGTATCTCGGGTCAATAGCGGAAATCGCGATACAGCGGCATGCGCACCGATGAAGAAGTCGGCGAGCACCTTGGTGTCGACCAGCAGCATCAGCCCTCACTCTCACTGTGCAGTAGCGCCATCAGCTCGTTAGTCCGCCATTTGACATCGGCTTTGCCACGGGCAGCTTCGAAGCGGTCGGGCTTGTGACTCGGCCTCGCGCCGGCCTTGTGGATTACGACATCCCCTTCGCGATTGACCGAGAAATCCACGGAGCAACCGGGTGCCAGGTTCAAGGCATCACGAATCTGCTTGGGGATGGTGACCTGACCCTTGCTGGTAAGTGTCGTCGCCATGTCTCGCGCCTCCTTCTGGATTGCGTTGGCGAATATTGTAATGCCCGGTGAGTGGGTGTGCTGTCGAGGCCACGGCCGGCAAGTGATTTCCTCGCCATGCACACCATGCGCCTCGCCAGTGCGTCATTGCGCGGAGGCGTGTCGACGTGCCAGTCCAGAGGTCTTTTTCCTGGTGCTGGCGATGCGTCGTCCGTGAAGAAATCAGAGGGTGGAGCTGGATTGCCGCGTCGGCTTTGCCTCCTTGCAATGACGGTGTAGGTGCGTGCCGCTCGGCAGGAGTTCTCTGCCGCTCCGTCGCCCGCTCAGCGCCGGGACAGCGACAGCACCGGATCCAGCCGCGCGGCCTGGCTGGCGGGCAGGACGCCGAAGAGCACGCCGGTGACGAGCGCCGTGCCGAGCGCGGCGAGCACGGCCCAGTCGGGGGGGAAGGCCGGGTAGACCGGGTAGAGCTGGCGGATGAGCGCCGCGCCCGCCTGCCCCAAGACGAAGCCGAGCACGGCGCCGGCGACCGAGAGCATCGCCGCTTCGGTCAGGAAGGCGTTGCGGATCGTCGTGCCGGTGGCGCCGAGGGCCTTGAGCAGACCGATTTCGGCGGTGCGCTGGGCGACCGAGACGAGCATCACGTTCATCACCAGGATGCCGGCGACGGCCAGGCTGATGGCGGCGATGCCGGCGACGGCGAGGGTCATCGTTCCGAGCAGGCGGTCGAAGGTGGCGAGAACGGCGTCCTGGGTGATGATCGTCACGTCCTCCTCGCCGTCGTGACGCTGCTTGATGATCTCGGTCACCTGCACCTTGGCCGGTTCGATCGCTTCGCGGCTGCTCGCTTCGACGAGAATCCGGAACAGGGTGTTGCTGTTGAACATCGCCTGCGCCAGCGCCACCGGGACGATGACCAGCTCGTCGGTATTCATCCCCAGCCCCTGGCCGCTGGACGCGAGGACGCCGACGATGCGAAAGCGGCGGTCGCCGACGCGCACCAGTTGTCCGAGCGCCGACTCGTGGCCGAACATTTCGTCGCGCACCTTGGCGCCGATGACCGCCTCCGAAACGCCACGACGCCAGTCGCCGGTGGGCAGGAAGCGCCCCTGTGCGAGCGCCAGGCGGCGCACGTCGATGAACTCGGCGGTGGTGCCGACGACCATTACTTCGCGCAGCTTGCCGGCAAAGCTGATCTCGGACGTGCCGACGGCCAGCGGTGCGGCGCGGTGCACGGCGTTGGCGCGCAGCAGCGCCTGCGCGTCGTCGATGGTCAGGTCGCGCGGCGTGCTGGTGACCGCGTTGCCGGGGTTGAAGCCGCCGGTCTGCGAGCGCCCGGGCAGGACGATGACCAGGTTGCTGCCGATCGACGAGAACTCCCTGAGCACGTAGCGGCGGGCGCCGTCGCCGAGCGCGGTGAGGACGACGACCGCGGCCACGCCGATGGCCATCGCCAGCACCAGCAGGAAGGTGCGCAGGGGATTGCCGGTCGCCGCGTCGCGGGCGAAGCGGATCAGGTCGGGAGTACGCACGTGCTGGTGGTCGCTTCAGGGGGCGCGCTGTCGTGTTGCAGCGCGCCGTCTTCCATCAGCAGCTGGCGCCTGGCGCGCGCGCCGAGGGCGCCGTCGTGGGTGACGACGATCAGCGTCACGCCGCGGCCGTTGAGCGTTTCGAGCAGGCGCATGACTTCCTCGCCGGTGGCGCGATCGAGGTTGCCGGTGGGCTCGTCGGCGAGAATCACGGCCGGCTGCATGATCGTCGCGCGGGCGATCGCCACGCGTTGACGCTGGCCACCGGAGAGCTGGTTCGGGCGATGGTCGGCGCGGTTCTCGAGCCCGTAGTCGCGCAGCGTCTGCGCCACCCGCTCGGCACGTTGCGCGGGCGCGATGCCGGCGAGAATCATCGGCAGGGCGACGTTCTCGGCGGCGGTCAGGCGCGGCACCAGGTGAAAGCTCTGGAAGACGAAACCGATGCGCTCGCTGCGTACCCGCGCCTGCTCTTCCGCCGACAGCGTGGTGACGTCGCGGCCTGCGAGCTGGTAGGTGCCGGCATTGGGGCGGTCGAGCAGGCCGAGGAGGTTGAGCAGCGTCGATTTCCCCGAGCCGGACGGGCCCATCACCGCGACGTACTCGCCGGCGGCGATGGTCAGGTCAAGGCGGCGCAGCGCGTGCACCTCGCTGTCGCCGAGCTGAAAAACGCGCTCGATGCCGGCCAGTTCGATCAGCGCTGCGCCCATTGGCTAGCGGCCGGCGGCCGCCTGGCCGTCGACCGAATAAGGCGCGCCGGCCTTGACGCCGGCGCGTTCGAGCGAGGTCACGACGCGGTCACCCGGCGCCAGCCCGTCGAGCACTTCGGCGAACTCCCAGTTGGCCAGACCGGTCTTCACCTTGCGCTCTTCGAGCCTGCCTTCGGCGCCGGCGACCAGCACTCGTCCGCCTTCGAGCAGCGCCGAGGTCGGTACCCGGACGACGTTCTCGCGCACGTCGAGGATCACTTCGATGTCGGCGCTGTAGCCGACGAGCAGCTTGCCGGGCGCCGTCGGGTCGTCGAAAGTGGCCTCGATATCGACCGTGCGCGCCTGCTTCTCGAGCGCCGAGACGTAGGGCGCGACGCGCTTGACCTTGCCCGGGAACGATTGCCTGGGCAGCGCGTCGAGGCTGATCCGCACCGGTTGCCCGGCAGCGATGCGCGGCGCATCGACTTCGTCCATCGGCGCCTTGACGTACAGGCACGAGTCGTCGATCAGGTCGATCGCCGGCGGCGTCGGCACGCCCGGCGGCGACGGCGTCGAGTACTCGCCGACCTCGCCGACGATCTTGGCGACAGTGCCGGCGAAAGGCGCGTAGAGCACGGTCCGGCCCTCCTCGACGCGGGTCAGGCGGACTCGCGCTTCGGCTTGCACGACGTCGGCCCTGGCGGCGGCACAACCGGCGCTCCTGGCCTGCGCCTCGCTGCGCGCGCTGTCCTCCTTGGCGGGCGACACAAAGCCCTTGGCGCGCAGGCTCGCCTGTCGCTCGGCCTCGCGTTCGGCGTTGGCGGCGACGGTGCAGGCTTCGCTTACGCGCTGGCGAGCGGTGGCCACCTGCGTGGCGTACCACGCCCGCTGCGCCTGCTGGTCGTCGTTCCACAGCTTCATCAGCAGCTGGCCCTTCTCGACGCGGTCGCCCTCCCTGACCGCCAGCACCTCGATGCGGCCACCGGTGATCGTCGACAGCTTGGTGCGCTGGCAGGCTTCGATGGTCCCGGCGCGGGTGTTGGCGATCGTCGATTCGACCAGGCCGCGTTCGATTTCCCTGAACACCACCGCCACCGGCTCTGGCCGCGTTGCCCACCACACGCCTCCGCCGATCAGCACGACGACGGGCACAGCAAGCAACAGACGGCGAATCAGCGAAGACATGGCGACATGGCGGGGAGGCTCAGGGTTGGCGAGGCAGCTTGAGGGCAAGGTCCGTCATGTTCTGACGAAACCGTGCCCAGGGCAAGGACGGAACGTCTCGTCGCGCCTCGCTGCCGCTGGCCGGCCCGGCGCCAGCTCGGTGGCCCTCGGCGAGCATGCTAGAATCGCCCCCCGCTTCCGCCCCCGCTGGTGTCCGCCCGCCCGATGTCCTCGCTCAACCCCCCGCAACGCGAAGCGATCCGCTACCTCGACGGTCCGCTGCTGGTTCTGGCTGGCGCCGGATCGGGAAAGACGCGGGTGATCACCGAGAAGATCGCCTATCTGATCGAGGTCTGCGGTTTCAGCCCGGGCAATATCGCCGCCATCACCTTCACCAACAAGGCGGCGAAGGAAATGCAGGCGCGGGTGAGCAAGCTGCTCGCCGACAAGCCGTCGAAAGGCCTGACCATCTCGACCTTCCACGCGCTCGGCGTGCGCATCCTGCGCGAGGAAGCGCGCACGCTCGGCTACAAGCCGAACTTCTCGATTCTCGATTCCACCGACTGTTTTGCCATCGTCTCCGAACTGGCCGCCAGCGTCGACAAGGCGGTCATCCGCAAGCTGCAATCGCTGATCTCGAACTGGAAGAGCGCGCTGGTCTCGCCCGATCAGGCGCGCAAGGAAGCGCAGAACGACACCGAACTGCTCGCCGCGAACGCCTTCGCCAGCTATTCGGCGACTCTGCAGGCGTATCAGGCGGTCGATTTCGACGACCTGATCGCGTTGCCGGTGGCGCTCTTCGAAAATCATCCGGAAGTGCGCGAGAAGTGGCAGAACCGCCTGCGCTACCTGCTCATCGACGAATATCAGGATACCAACACCAGCCAGTACAGATTGCTCAAGCTGCTCGCCGGACCGCGCGCCGCGTTCACCGCGGTCGGCGACGACGACCAGGCGATCTATGGCTGGCGCGGCGCCGACATCGAAAATCTGCGCGGGTTGCCGCGCGACTATCCGCAGCTCAAGCTGATCAAGCTCGAACAGAACTATCGCTCGACGGTGCGCATCCTCAAGGCGGCCAACGCGCTGATCGCGCACAACGAAAAGCTGTTCGACAAGAAGCTGTGGTCCGACCTCGGCCACGGCGACCCGATCACCGTCAGCATCTGCCAGGACAACGAAAAGGAAGCCGAGGCGGTGGTCATGAAGCTGCAGGCGCACCGCTTCGAGCATCGCGGCGCGTTCCGCGATTACGCCATCCTCTACCGCGGCAACTTCCAGGCGCGGGCGCTCGAGCATTTCCTGCGCAACCAGCGCATCCCCTACCTGCTGTCCGGCGGCCAGTCGTTCTTCGAGAAGAGCGAGATCAAGGATCTCGTCGCCTATCTGCGCCTGCTGGCCAACGACGCCGACGACCCGGCGTTCATCCGTGCGGTGGGCACGCCGCGGCGTGGCGTCGGCGCCAGCACGCTGCAGGCGCTCGGCGGCTACGCTGGCGAACGCCACCTGTCGCTGTTCGCCGCCGCTTTCGAACAGGGCTTCGCGCAGCGCGTGCAGCCGCGCCAGCTGGCGCCGCTGCTCGAATTCTGCGAATTCATCAATCGCCTGCAGGCGCGCGCCGACCGCGACCCGGCGGCGCAGCTACTCGGCGAACTGCTCGACGCCATCGCTTACGAGGACTGGCTCAACGAGCGCGACGAGAAGCGTGCGGCGCAAATAAAGTGGGGCAACGTCCAGGAGTTCTGCGACTGGCTGGGCAAGAAGGGCCAGGAGGAAAACAAGACGCTGATCGACCTCACCCAGACCATTGCCCTGATCAACCTGCTCGACAAGAACGAGGCGGACGTCGACGCCGTCCAGCTATCGACCCTGCACGCCGCCAAGGGGCTGGAGTTCAGGCACGTCTTTCTGATCGGTATCGAAGAAGGCATTCTGCCGCACCGCGAAGCGCAGGCCGACGGCCGCATCGAGGAGGAGCGCCGCCTGATGTACGTCGGAATCACCCGCGCGCAGCGGTCGCTGCACCTGAGCTATTGCGAGCGACGCAAGCAGGGCCGCGAAACGATTCCCTGCGAGCCGTCGCGTTTCGTCGCCGAAATGGGCAGCGAGGATCTGCGCGTGTCCGGCGGCAAGAGCGCCGCGCCGCCGGACAAGGCCGCCAACTCCGACCGCCTGGCAGCGATGAAAGCGATGCTCGGCAAGGCCCGGTGAATCCTGGCAAGTCCCTCTGCTCCGGGAGGTGGTTACAGCGCGTTACGCGACGTTACGCGCGACCTGACATCGCATTGGCAAGCGCCCGCGTTAATGCTGGCAAGGCCGAAACAACAGAAACAGCAAAACGGCCGAGCGCACAATACCAATCAATCTCAGGAGATCCACATGTTCAAGAACATCATCGCCGTTGCCATCGCCGCCGCTTTCAGCACCGCCGCTTTCGCACAAGCGCCTTCTGCCGCCGGCGCAACCAAGGCCGTCGAGGCCGTCAAGCCAGCCGCAGCGGTTGCCGCAACGCCAGCTGCGACGACGCCAGCGGTTGCGACCCCTGCAGCGACTCCCGCGGTGACCCCGGCAGTTGCTGCCACCGCAGCGACCGCCAAGCCCGAAGCGATGGCTACCGAAACCATGCACGACGCCAAGCCGAAGGCGAAGGCGCCGGCGCACAAAGCAGTGGCCAAGCATCCGGCGGGCGATAAGATGGACGCCGCCCCGGTCGAAGGCGCGACCGCCAAGCCGGAAGCGATGGCTGGCGAGAAGATGCACGATGCCAAGCCAAAAGCAAAGGCGCCCGCTCACAAGGCAGCGGCCAAGCCTGTGGCAGGCGAGAAGATGGACGCGGCACCCGCGGCTGAGAGTGCTGCTCCGGCTACGACCAAGTAATCACTGCCGCACGCCGTGAGCCTGGGAAGAAGCTTCTTCCCAGGTAAAAAAAGAGACCCTGCGGTCTCTTTTTTTGTTACACCCGAGCAAACGCCTTACTTGACGAGGCCCAGCAGATGTTCGACGGCAGCCTTGATCTCGTCGTCGGTCAGGTCCGCGGCGCCACCCTTGGGCGGCATCGCGCCCTTGCCGTTGGTGGCACTGGCGACCAGTGCGTCGGTTCCGGTGGCAATGCGCGGCGCCCAGGCTTCCTTGTCGCCTGCCTTCGGCGCGCCGGCGGCGCCACTGGCGTGGCAGGCCATGCAGACTGCCTTGTAAACCGCCTCGCCGCTACGCGGCTCCCCTGCGGCTGCAGTCGCTGCCGGCTTCTGGTACGCCAGCTTGGCCACCGGCAGAATGCGGGCATAGATCGCGTCGGCGTCGCTGGCGGACTGGGCGCTGCCCTTGCCGATCATCGACAGCGGCCAGATGACGACCATCAGGAGAACGGCGATGACGATGGTGATCACCAGGATCGTCCGTGAAGAAAATTGTTTTTGCGCCATGCCGAATCCTTGGTTGTCTGCGGGTTAGATGACGAATTGTAACGCCGTTTGCCGCCGCCCAGAAGTGCCGAGCTGGACGGCCCAGGGCAAACCGGTTAAGCTTGCCGTCCTGCACGCGCCCGTAGCTCAGTTGGATAGAGTACTGCCCTCCGAAGGCAGGGGTCGGACGTTCGAATCGTCTCGGGCGTGCCAGAAGCACAGGAAAATGGGCACCTCATTGGGTGCCCATTCGGTTTTTACGACGGCTCGACGGCTCTCTTCGCGGCTGCGCAACGCGCCGCTGATCGGGCTCGCTACGCAGCCTTTCCTGCCAGCGCGCTCGCGCTAACCCGAGCGACCGACGAATCCCGGCAGTCCCGCCGCCTCGGGAGAACTCGCCAAATAGCGCGCCCAGCCGATCTTCTCGTCGTAGTCGTCGGGGTCGGCCTGGCGAATGTCTTCCAGGGTCATCTCCATGCAGTTCTTCTTGCACGTCAGCTGCTCGGCGAAGATCACGCGGGTGCGGAAGAAGCTGCCCCATTTGAACTCGGCGAAGATGGCGTTATTGGGGTCCTTGACGTAGCCGTAGCCTTCGCGCACCAGCCAGGAGAGGCTCCGATACAGGTCGTTGTCGAGGTCTTTGACGTGCTGCTTGAGTGTGCTCGGATTGTTCGGACCGGCGCCCATGGCGTCGAAGGGGTACACCCAGTTATTGGCTGCCATCGTTTTCCAGAAGTGCTTTCCCGCGATGGAATTCCAGTTGCGCGTGACGAGGACCGGGACCTCCATGTCGCCTTTGGCGCGCCACAGCGAAACGCTCAAGTGGTGGTGGTCGATGAGGTAGAACTGCCCGCCGTTGCCGATGATCACCGGGACGGTGCGCGGCAGGAGATAGTCTTCCAGAGCGCTGTCGCTCTTTTCCTTGATTTTCGCCACCTTGACGTTCACTTCGTCCATGCCGACGGCGTTCTGGGTGGGCTTGAGGTCACTGAGCTTGAGACGCCCCAGAGTGCCTTGCGGACTCTGCGCGTCGATTTTGGGGAGAAAACCGCATACTTCGTCACTCTTCTTGGCCATTGATCGCTCCTGGTGTGGTGGACATCGTGGGCAATTCCCCGGCGCGGCGTGGCTGCCCGGTGCGCCGCCCGCAGCTTGTGGAGACGGGGAATGGTCTCGGCACCGGGGTTGAAACTCTCGCGATGGTATTCCGATAGGCCCCGGAGATTCAACCCTGCACCGAACAGCGGATTCGACGATAATCCCTGGCCTGACGCCTGCGCTTCTCGCGCCGGCGCGAACAGATAGTTCCTTACAGCGAAGTGATGCAGCGAATGACGAATGCGATGGCTCCGCAGCGCCCGACCCGGGAAGAAATTGCGCAGCTCCCGCCTTTTGCCGGCTTGCCCCTTGAGCGTATTCATTTGCTGAGGACAGCAGCGCAGTTCGAGGCCGCGCGCGGCGAAATCCTGCGTGCCGGTTTCGTCGGTTTCGACACCGAGAGCAAGCCGACCTTTGCCAAGGGTGAGCTGACCAGCGGGCCGCACGTCGCCCAGTTCGCGCTGCGCGAGCAGGCCTTCATCGTCCGCGTCGAAGGCGCGGCGGCGTGCGAATTCATCAAGAGCGTCGTCGAATCAGACGCGGTGGTGAAGGTCGGCTTCGGGCTGAAGTCGGATCGGACGGTGCTGCTGAGCAAGCTTGGCGCCAGCATTCGGGCGATGATCGATCTTGCGGACGCGCTGCGCAGGAAGGGAATTCGCCAGACGATTGGCGCGAAAGCCGCGGTGGCCATGGTCCTCGGACAGCGCCTGCAGAAGTCGCGCTCGGTGACGACGTCCAACTGGGCGCGCCAGACGCTGCTGCCGAACCAGCTTCTTTATGCGGCCAACGACGCCTACGCCGCTCTGGCCGTGTTCTATGCACTGGACCTGCACCTTGCACCCGTCGCCCCGGCTGGACCCTCCGCCTCTGCCGAGTCGGTGGAGCCGGTGGAGTCCGTCGAATCGCCCGATTGATACGCGCTGCGCCAGCGCATCAATCGGCGTGGTACTGGCTGGCGTTCCTGCCTTTGAACGGTGCATAGAAAGCCTTGATGGCAGCGATGTCGGCCTCGACGTCGCCGGTCGGCACGAAGATTTCTCCCAGGCCACTGACCTTTTTCTCGTAATCCATGTAGGCGAGGACGATCGGCACCTGTGCACTGACGGCGATATGGTAGAAGCCGGTCTTCCATTGCCGCGTCTTGCTGCGTGTTCCTTCGGGCGGGACGATCAGTTGCACCGGGCCATCGGCGGCCTTGAGCGCGGCTGCCGACGCGGCGACCAGATTGTTGGCCGTTTCGCGCGCAACGGGGATGCCGCCGAGCCACATCATCAGGCCGCGAAACGGCGGCCTGAAAATCTGCGCCTTGCCCATCCAGTAGATATTCAGCCGCAGGGCGAAGGCGACCATCAGCGTGTAGGGCAGGTCCCAGTTGCTGGTGTGCGGAGCGGCGATCAACACGCTCTTGCTCGCCGACGGCGGCAGACTGCCCTCGATCTTCCAGCCGGTGAGCTTCAGGAAGCTCACCGAGAAAGCGCGCAGCAGGGTGTTGACGATCGGGGTGCCGAAAATGGTTCGGTGCATGGGTCTGCCTGTCAGTTGGCGCGCAGTACCGGTCGCCGGAAGGCAGGCCACCGCGTTTGAAACGGGACGCGCATTATCGCCTGTCCTGGCCGCCGGTAGGCGTGCAATGAGTCGGTTGGCTGCGATCAGGGGCGTTCGCGACGGCCTTGTCGCGTGATTGCCTGAATGCAACGGCGCGGCTACGCCACCAGCTTCAGGCCGAGGATGCCGGCGACGATCAGGCCGATGCAGAAGAAACGGGCCAGCGTTGCCGCCTCCCCGAATACCGCGATGCCGAGCGCAAAGGTGCCGACGGCGCCGATCCCGGTCCATACCGCGTAGGCGGTGCCCATCGGAATGCTCAGTTGCGCGTAGAGCAGCAGTGCGCCGCTGGCGACGATGCACACGCCGGCAAAGGAGATCCATCCCCAGTGCGTGCCGCGCTCGCCGTGCCCGAGTTTGAGCCCCAGCGGCCAGCCGCACTCGAAAAGTCCGGCGACGAGAAGTGCCACCCAGTCCATCGTTCCGGCGCCTACTTCGAGGCGATCTTGAGGCCGACGATGCCGGCGACGATCAGGGCAACGCAGAAGAAACGCTCTATCGTTGCTGCTTCGCCAAAGAGGAGTATGCCGAGAACGAAGGTACCGACGGCGCCGATGCCGGTCCACACGGCGTAGGCGGTGCCCATGGCAATTTGCCGCTGCGCGATCAGCAGCAGCGCGCCGCTGGCGCCCATGCTCAGTGCGGCGAAGGCCAGCCAGCCCCAATGGGCGCCACTCGGCGACCAGCCGAGCTTCAGCCCGACCGGCCAGCCCCATTCGAAAACGCCGGCGACGAGCAGCGCCATCCACTCCATGCTCTGTTCTCGCTCAGCCCGGGGCAGCGGGATAGAGGTCGTCGAGCAGCTTGCGGGCGATCTCGGCGATCAGCGGCGTGGCGGCGCCGGCAACGCTGCCCGGGTCGATGTCGCTCGCCGCGACGCCCGTCTCGCGGCCGGCCCAGGCAGCCAGCAGCCTGGCCCTGCTCGCCGCGACGGCCGCGGTCACCAGCGGGGGCCAGAACGCCGGATACTCGGTTTCTCGCCACTCGCCGCGTCCGCGCCCGTAATGCGCGACGGCCAGGTAGCGCAACAGCGAGCTGACCACCAGTTCGCACAGGAAGCTGTCGTCCCAGCGCAAGGTGGTGCCGCGTCGACCGCGCGCCATATTGACGCCGCGGGCAATGCCGGCGCCGCCCAGCGCGCCGACGACGGCGCCGGTGATCATCCCGGCGCCGAGCGTCAGGCCGGCGTGCGCGATGTCGACGCCGAGGCCGGTCAATGCGCCGGATACCGCGCCGCCCATGAGCGCCGCCTTGCGCTCATTGACCGGGGCTTCGACGCTCACGGTCAGCGCGATGCGCCGCAGCAGCTCTTCGCTGGCGTGGCCTTCGAGTTCGTGAATGGCGATCAAACGATCGAGCCCCGCCTGCAGATCGCTGTCGACGCGCGAAGCGAGCGCCTGCGGGGCGCGCGCCTTGTCGTCCCCGGCAGCGTCGTCGCCAGCCGCCGCGTTGCGGCCAACACCGAGCGCGCGCTTGAGGTCGCGCAGCGTTCCTGTCAGCCGCGTTTCGGGCAAGGTTTCGAGATCCAGCGCGGCGCGCGCCAGCGTTTCTGCCAACACCGCCATCGACGCGTCGAACTGTGCCTCACGGCGCGCCTGCCAGGCGCCGACCAGGCGTGCGTAGGCTTCCCCGCGTTGTGCCGGCAACATCGTGCCGACTTCGTGCAGGAGGGTGATCTCCTGCACCCAGCAGCGTGCAAAAGCGTCCAGCGGGAGCACCGAGTGGACGATTGGATAGCCGCCGAGGAGGCTTCGCCAGCGGTCGTGTTCGGCGGCTTCCTCGGCGGGCGGTCGCGAACGGCCGGTCTGGTTGAGGAGGACGATGACCGGTTTGCCGATCCACTCGAGAACGGCAAGCTCGGGTTCGAGGTAACCGGCGTCAGCCGGTTCCTCCGAGGCATTGACCAGGTAGAGCACCACGTCGGCCTGGTCGCGGACGTTGGCCACCGCCTGCTGGGTAAACCACATCGAGCGATCACGAAAGCGATCCCAGACCTGCCCGACGAACCAGCCGATGGGGTTGCCCTGCTGGCGCAGGCGCTTGGCAAGTCGGGCGCTGTCGCCAAACCCGGGGGTGTCCCAGAGCGTCAATTCGTCGCCTTCGGGCGTGCTGATCAGCGAGTAGGCGTTGACGTCGACGGTGACGTGCGGTGCGTCGCGTACCTCGCCGACGTCGCAGCCGAGCAGCGTCCGCGCCAGCGTTGTCTTGCCGGCGTTGGTATGCGAAATCAGCGACAGGGAGATGCGATCTGCGCTCATGCCGAGCCCTCCAGACGACGTTCGATCTCGTCCTGCGCCGCGTTCAGATCGGCTTGGGCGAGATCCAGGAAAACCGGGGTGAGCCCGAGTTCGGCGAGATCGGCGAGTTCGCTGCGCCAGGCGGCCCGGCGCTGTTCGATACGGCGTGGATCGGGGTCGAAACGGGCGCGCCACGGCGCTTCATCGACCAGCACGAGGACCGGCCCGCCATTTCCCATGGCGCGCACGGCACGAACGAAGGCGCCCTGTGTTTCGCGCTCCGGGGTGGCCAGCAGACTGAACAGCGCGACGCTCAGGCCGTGGCCCTCGCGGTGCCCGCCTGCCGGTAGCGTCTCTTCTCCGCCATAGCTCACCGGCGTCGCCCAGGTGAGCTGCGCGTTGTCGCCGAAGACCCGCCTGAGCAGCCGCTGCAGGCCGGTCGTCGTTGCCGGCGCCGGGTGATAGCTGTAGGGGATGACGGTCAGCTGAGCCGGTCCGGCCAGGTAGCCGTGCAGCAGGCGCTGGAAATAGGGGTCGCCAAGGTCGCCGAGCAGGCGTGCGCGGCGATGGCGTTCAAGCAGGCCGCTGGCAATACCGAGAACGCTGCGCGGCACGATGACGACGATGAACAGCGTGGCGGCGAGAAGATGCAACCAAGGCGCGGCGTTTTCCGTCGCCGGCAGGACGCCGAAGCGGATCGCGGCGAGTCGGTCAACGTCGGGCAGGAGCGAACCGGTGAGCCACAGCGCCGGTGCCAGCAGCACGCTCAGCAGGCGGTGCACCGTTTCGGCGTCGAGGAAGGTACTCTCCCAGCCGGCGCGATATTCGAAGGCCAGTCCGCGCAGATAAAGCCCGCTCAGGATGCCGGCGGCAAACAGTGCGGCGGCGAAGTGCAGCAGGCGTGCGACGCGTGCGGCGTAGAGAGGCGCGGCAATCTGACTCCAGTCGCCCAGCAGTCGGGGCAGCACGGCAGCCGGCATGGCGACGCCGCGTTGGCGCAGCCGGCGACCGCTGCCGGCCAGGCCGGCGACCAGCGCGCGGCGCACGGGGCCCGCTTGACGGGCTGGTTTGCCACCGCGGCGCAGGCTATTGACGAGAAGCAAGAGGTAGACCGCGACGTTCCACGCCAGCAGGCCGAGCACCGGTGGCGCCAGCAGGTTGATGTTCTGGCCCGATCCGATGCGGTCGATGAGCACACCGGCGGCAAAGGAGAGCACCATCACCAGGGCAGCGATCCAGCCGCGCCACAGCAGACCGTCTACGACGCGAACGAAACCGGGGTCACGCGGTCGCAAGCGGTCGAGCGCAAATCGCGCGCGGCAGGCGATGAAATCAGCGGCTCTGGCGCCTTCACCGACGGCCTCTGCCGCCGCCTGGCTGGACCACGAGCGGTCCTCGTCGGTCCAGCTTTGCCTGTCCCCGTCGACGGTCTCGACGGCGCGCACTGCGGTGGTCAGCAGGGCGTCGCGTTCATTCATCGTCGGGCGATATGAGGGAGGGATGGCGGGCCGCAATGAGCGGGGAGTGGTCGGGGGTAGGCGTGCGCACTGCGCAGAGTTTCTCTGGCCCGGTCGGCGCTGTCAAGCGCGGGAAACCAGTACGGGTAAGCGGCGGCCGCCTGCGCGCTCGGGCGCAGTGGCTGGCGTCGTTGGCGAAGCGCCGGGCCGGTGCAAACGCTCTTGCGCGGCAAGGTACCGCCAGACTTGCTGGCAAATCTTGTCGTTTTCGTGAAACCTGTCATGCTCTTTCCCGTCTCCTTTTCACGATTCGAGGTTTACGCGTGCCAGTTCATCGCCCGCTCATCGTCAGCATCGCCATTCTGCCGATCGTCCTCGCCGGCTGCGCGCTCTTCGAGCAGCGGCCGCCGTCGGTTGTTGCCGCCGCGCAACCAGGTATCACCAGCGAGGGCGGGCAACTGCAGATTCCCCTCGGCAGCGGGGTCTACTTCTGTGAACTCGGGCGCAGCGTCCTGGTCCGGCGCAATGAAAAAAACACCCGCATGATCGAGCTGGACTGGCAGGGCAAGCGGCGCACCTTGCTGCGCTACGACTCGAGCTCGGGCCTGCCTCGCTACGAGGATCGGCAGAATGGTCTGCTGTGGATCGATCTGCCCTGGAAGAGCGTCTTGATGAACGCCAGGACCGGCCAGCCGCTGGCCAACGAGTGCAAGCTGAGTTAGGCGTTTTGTGTTGGCGCGCCGGGATGGGCGATCAGACCGCAGCGGGCCGAGGCGCTGAAATCACATGCCCCGTCGCTGCCGTTGGCTTACCAGGGGCGACTGCCAAAAGCGCTGGCGAAATGATCGGCGATCTCGTTGCGTGTCGGGCGATGGTTCTGTCCGCCACGATGGGCGATCTTGATCGCCCCCATCACGGCGGCAAGCTGACCCGTTTTCTGCCAGTCCCAGCCGGCGCCAATACCGTAGAGCAGCCCTGAGCGGTAGGCATCCCCGCAACCGGTGGGATCGACGACGGCAGTGGCCTGGACAGCCGGGATTTCGTGGCAAAGGCCTTTGGCGTAGATGCGCGAGCCTTCGCCACCGAGGGTCACGACCAGCGCGTCGACCTCGTCGGCCAGTCGTTCGATCGATCGATCGGTGCGGTCACAGAGCAGCTTCGCCTCGTAATCGTTGAAACAGGCGTAGCTGGCGAGCTTCATGAAGCCCATCAGGTCCTCGCCGGAGAACATCGGCAGCCCCTGGCCGGGATCGAAAACGAAGGGGACGCCAGCCGCCGCGAGGTCCTGCGCGTGCTGCAGCATGCCGTCGCGTCCGTCCGGTGCGACGATTCCGAGGGTCGCTCCAGGCACATCGGCGACGTGATTGAGGTGCGAGTAGGTCATCGCGCCGGGGTGGAAGGCGGTGATCTGGTTGTCGTCGAGGTCGGTGGTGATGAAAGCCTGGGCGGTGAAGCTGCCGGCAATGCGGCGCACGTGCGCCCGCGACAAGCCAAGATCGTCCAGGCGCAGCAGATAGGGGTCGGCGTCGTCACCGACCGTGGCCATGATCAGGGGTTCGCCATTGAGCAGCTTGAGGTTGTAGGCGATGTTGCCGGCGCAGCCACCGAACTCGCGCCGCATCTCGGGAACCAGGAACGCGACATTGAGGATGTGAATCTGCTCGGGCAGGATGTGGTTCTTGAAACGATCATGGAAGACCATGATGTTATCGAAGGCGATTGAGCCGCAAATGAGTGTCGACATTGACTTTCCGGGGAGTTACATCGGGATGAGGGAATGATGGGCAAGGCTTACGGATAGAAGACGTAAAGCCGGTAGCCGGCGGCCTTGACCTCACTGGCGTCCAGCCACAGGCGAACTTCGACGTCGGCGTTGGCGGCGAACGATTTTTCGGCAAGCTGTGCCGGCGCGAGGTACTCGTCGGCCATGAAAACGCGGCGCACGATGGGCTTGTCGGCGCTGTCGGTGAGCGTCAGTTCGATCGCCGGGTACGCCTGCGCATAGCTGGCCCGGTTGCGCAGGGTCGCCTGGAGCACGAGTTGCTTGTTTCGTCCCGGTTCGCTCTGCAGATCCGAGGCTTCGATACTGACCAGATCGACGTGACGCGGCAGCGGGATGTCGGTGCCCAAAGCGGCGCTCAGCGCGGCCAGTGCCGGTCGTGTGCTGGGTGTGGTGAGGGCGATCACCCCGCGGAAATGAAAGATCGTCTGGCCGATCAGGGTCAGGACCAGGAGGACGATGACGATCACGAAGGGCGCGGCCGGCGCCTTGCCGGCGACCGGCGGCGCGGGCTGGCTGATGGCGCCTTCCAGCCAGCGATCGTAACCCGGCAGGTCCTTTTTTTCACGCGGCAGGAGCCCGTGCTCGGCGTCGTGGATGGCGTCCCTTTCCGTGCCGTTCGCCACTCGCCCGGTGGCCATTGGCGGCGAATCGGTTGGCGGGCTGACGCGCATGCTGTCCGCAAGGCTTTCGCGAGCGCCCTCGGGAATCGCATGGTGCGTACTGTCGGCGACAGTGTCGAGGGTGTAGGCAGCAAGGTAAGGCTCGGCGCGACCGGAAGGCTCGGCGTCGGCGGGTGCGTGTTCGTCGTCCTCCCCGCTCGCGGTCTCGGCGGCGTCGATGTCCTCGCGCAGCAGCGCGGCGACGGCGGGGGCCGCCTCGTCCGCGCTGTCCGACCGCGGCGGTGTTTCCGCTTGCGGCGGGGTTTCCGTGTGCAGTGGCGTTGCCGACTCGAGCGGGACATCCGGCGCCGTCGCTGGCGGCGCAGCGACGACCGGTTCAGCGTCGTCGAGCAGGCTGTCGAGAGCGTTGAACACCCGTCGACACTGCCCGCAGCGGACCTTCCCGGCACGCGCCTTGAGTTGCTCCGGGGTTACGCGAAAAATCGTCTGGCAGCCCGGGCAGCAGGTTTTCATCGGCTAGTCCTTCACGCCGGCGAGGCATACCCAGCCATCGCGCGTGTCGGCAACGCGCAGCGGCAGGTAGGGCGCGTAGGCAGCGACAAGCTGATCGCTCTGCTCGGCGAGGATCCCCGACAGCGCCAGGCGACCGCCGCGACGTACGTGGCCACAGATCGCTGGTGCCAGAACCTTCAGCGGGTTGGCCAGGATGTTGGCGACGACGATGTCGAACTGCCCCTTCACTTCGCGTTCCGAGTCCTGGAAGCGGACGGCGACACCGTTGCGCTCGGCGTTGCTGACCGACGCGGCCACCGCCTGTGGGTCGATGTCCACTCCCAGCACATCGCTGGCCCCGAGTCTGGCCGCGGCGATGGCCAGGATGCCCGAACCGCAACCGTAGTCGAGGACCGAGACTGCCGGCGCAATGCAGTTTTCGAGCCACTCCAGGCACAACCGGGTCGTGGGGTGCGAAC
Source organism: Candidatus Accumulibacter regalis (assembly GCA_000585075.1). Lineage (GTDB taxonomy): Bacteria > Pseudomonadota > Gammaproteobacteria > Burkholderiales > Rhodocyclaceae > Accumulibacter > Accumulibacter regalis. The sequence continues at coordinate 95,989 of JEMY01000001.1, forward strand.
CGGTGCCGAAGGCCATCCCGGGATCGAGGACCAGAACGATGGCCTGCGGATCGGGCGCGTCGTGCCACGACGGAACGATCCACAAACGCTCGGAGACGCGAATCGGTTCGAACTGCGCCTGGGTGACCTGCACCCAGTCCTGCTCGGCGATCTCCTCCTCGGCAAAGGCAGGTGCCTGGTCGAGGCCGGCTCGCGCCGCACAGAGGCTGACCAGTCGCGTGCTATCGGTGTCTGGCTTGAGCAGGGCGACCACGCGCGAGCGCTCCCATCCCGGCCGGGTCATCGAACCGGGCTCGCCAAATTGCGGCGTCTCGTCGACGGTGCCGGCGTCGGCATCCTCGATGCTCGCTGCCAGCGCCCCTTCCTCAAGGAGCGCATCGGCCAGGGCCTCGGCGTGCAGGCAGTCGGTTTGGATACTGAGGGATAGCCAGGCCATCGCTGATCGGCGCCGCTCAGGCGCCCTTGTTGAGTTCGTTCTTGGCGGCCAGCCGCTGTTCGAGATAGTGAATGCTGGTGCCACCTTCCATGAAGCGGGCATCATGCATCAGTTCCTGATGAAGGGCGATGTTGGTCTTGATGCCTTCGATACTCATTTCCGACAGTGCGGTGCGCATGCGGCGAATCGCTTGATCGCGAGTGTCACCGTAGGCAATCACCTTGGCGACCATCGAATCGTAGTGTGATGGCACGGTGTAGCCCTGATAAATATGCGAGTCCACGCGGATGCCGGGTCCGCCGGGGGGGTGGTAGAAGGTGATCTTGCCGGGCGAAGGAACAAAGGTGAACGGGTCTTCGGCGTTGATTCGGCATTCGATGGCGTGGCCGCTGAAAGCCAGATCCCGCTGTTTGAAGCGCAGCCGTTCGCCGTCGGCAATACGGATCTGCTCGGCGACCAGATCGACGCCACTGATCAGTTCGGTGACCGGATGTTCGACCTGAATGCGCGTGTTCATCTCGATGAAATAGAACTCGCCATTCTCGTAGAGGAATTCGAAGGTTCCCGCACCGCGATAGTTGATGCGTCGACAGGCTTCGGCACAACGCTCACCAATGCGCGCGATGTGGCGGGCGGCAATTCCCGGAGCAGGAGCCTCCTCGATGATCTTCTGGTGGCGGCGCTGCATCGAGCAATCACGCTCGCCGAGAAAGACCGCATTGCGAAAACTGTCGGCGAGCACCTGGATCTCGACGTGGCGCGGGTTTTCCAGGTACTTTTCGAGATAAACTTGTGGATTGCTGAAGAAATTCTGCGCTTCGCTACGGGTCATGGTCACCGCGTTGACCAGCGCTGCTTCGGTGTGTACGACGCGCATGCCGCGCCCGCCACCGCCACCCGCCGCCTTGATGATGACCGGGTAGCCGACTTCCTTGGCCAGGCGCAGGATTTCCTTGGGGTCTTCGGGCAGCACGCCCAGCGATCCGGGGACGCAGGGAACCCCGGCGGCGCGCATGGCCTCCTTGGCAGAGACCTTGTCGCCCATCAGGCGGATAGTCTCCGGACGGGGGCCGATGAAAACGAAGCCCGAGGACTCCACCCGCTCGGCAAAGTCCGCGTTTTCGGAGAGAAAGCCATAGCCGGGGTGAATGGCTTCGGAATCCGTGACTTCGGCCGCCGAAATGATCGACGGGATGTTGAGGTAGCTCAGCGCCGAAGGTGGCGGACCGATGCAGACCGATTCATCAGCGAGTCTGACGTACTTGGCTTCGCGATCGGCTTCCGAGTGAACGACCACTGTCTTGATGCCGAGTTCGCGACAGGCACGCTGGATACGCAGGGCGATTTCGCCGCGATTGGCGATAAGGACTTTCCCGAACATGACGGAAGATTCTCCCTAGCCGATGACGAATAGCGGCTCGCCGTATTCGACTGGCTCGCCATTCTCGACCAGAATGGCCATCACCGTACCCGCGTGATCGGCTTCGATCTCGTTGAGCAATTTCATTGCCTCAATGATGCAGAGCGTGTCGCCGGCTTTGACGACGCTGCCCAGCCGGACGAAGGGCTCGCCGCCTGGACTGGCTGAGTGGTAAAAAGTGCCGACCATCGGCGCCTTGACGACGTCGCCGTCCGGCAGTTGCGGTCCGTCGGATGCCGTGACGGCGACCGTTGCCGGCGCGGCGGCCATCATCTGGGTCGGCGTGGCCATGGTCATGGCGTAGGCTTGATGAGCCATGGCACCACCATGTTTCACGATGCGAACCCTCTCTTCGGCGTCATTGATCTCGAGTTCGGTGATACTCGACTCCTCGACGAGATCAATCAGTTTCTTTAACTTGCGCAGATCCATTAATTCTCTCCGGATGAACATACTCGTTCGCGGCCAGGGGCCACGAGCGCCAGACAACGTATTGCTCGAAGGCTCACTCAGCTGAAACCTTGCTCAGTAGGTATTCGAGCGCCAGCAGATAACCCTCGCTGCCAAGGCCGGTGATGACGCCAATCGCCAGATCGGAGAAGTACGAATGGTGGCGGAAAGCTTCGCGCGCGTGCACATTGGAGAGGTGGACTTCGATAAAGGGAATGCCGGTTCCTGCAATCGCGTCGCGCAGGGCGACGCTGGTGTGCGTGTAGGCCGCTGGGTTGACGATCATGTAGCTGACGCCTTGCTGGCCGGCGGCGTGCACACGTTCGATCAGTGCGCCTTCATGATTGCTCTGGAACGACTCCAGGTTGACGCCGGCAGCCTCGGCGCGCTTGGCCAGGGCCAAATTGATTTCGGCGAGAGTGGTCGATCCGTAGTGCTTGGGTTCTCGCGTGCCGAGGAGGTTGAGATTGGGCCCGTGCAGGACGAGCAGGTGCGGACTGAGCGGTTCTTTGTCGGTTTCCGCGGTGTGGGTCTTTTGCTTCTTCATGGCTGCAAGTTTGCCGCAAATGGGCGCATTTTGTCCAGCAACTGTCTTCAGCGGGCGGTCAATTTGCGCAGGAAATCGTCGAGTTCGTTTTCCGCCAAGGGCCCCAGTCGAAGGAGACGCCCGGCGCCGTCCTGATCGAGGACGATGGTGTAGGGCAGACTGAGCGACGAATTGCCGAACTGGCCTGCCAGCTCAACACCTTTGGCGCCACCCATCAACAGCGGGTAGGCGACCGGATGGCGTTCGGAAAAGTCTCGAACGCTGTCGGCCGAATCCAGCGCGATACCGACAAATTGCACCCCGTTAGCCGCATATGCCCGCTGTAGTCGCGAAAAAGCCGGCATCTCCTCTCGACAGGGGGGGCACCAGGTGGCCCAGAAATTGACCACCAGAGTCTTGCCGCGCCATTGTGAAAGTGGCTGCGGCAGACCGTTCTCGTCGTCGAGCGTGGTGGCGAACAGGTGCGCGACGGTGTCGGGCGGGACAGCTGCAAAAGCCCGCTGGACGGTGCTCGAGTGCTGCGTTGCGTTGTAGATGGCTGCCAGTAAGGCGATGATAGCGGCAAGGAGCCCAATCAGGAAACCGCGCCCTCTGCTCATGCTGCGGGCCTGCCGTTGCCGGCCAGTAGTTGCTGCACCGCCGCCAGGCGCGCGCGCTCGCGGACCCGGCCGTCGCGTGTCTTGAAGCTCACGCGCTCGTCGTCGCGTGGGTAGACCACCAGGTTGGCGACCGCATCGTCAATGAGCAGGGTCAGCACTGCTTCTGCGCGATCGTTACGCGGCGGGCTGTGGCGGTAGTTGATACGCTCGTTGAGGAGGAAGATCTCAACATCCTTGGCGCTGTCGGCGAAGAGCTGAATGTCGATCTCGGCGTAACGGCCGGCAGTGCCGTCAAGCACCGAACCGCTGAGGTAGGGGTTGAAGCGCTGCACGGCGGTCATCAGCCGCGCCGCGATTCCCAACAGGTGCAGGCGCCTCGCCTGCTGTTCGTCTTCCTGGAAGAGGCGCTGGTAGGTTCGCAGTTCGGCCTCGACTTCGGCATCGTCGGGCATCGCGGCGCTGTCCGGCAAGCCGAGGCTGCGCGCCGCCTTGCGTTTGGCCAACGCCGCCGAGTTAATGCCGTCCTCGGCCATCAGCCGTGCTGCGAGGCTGGCGATGCGGCTGCGCTGCTGTGGGGCGCGCTGGCGATCCTGTCGGCTGCTCATCAAAGCTTTCCGGTGGCGCGTGGTGGTGTCGAAGGGCAAGCTGGGGTCGTCCGGGCAGGCCAGGAAGGCAGGCCTGCGGGCGGGGTACAATCGCGTCTTCTGCGCAGCAATTCTAACTTGGATCGGCCAAATGCATATTCATATCCTCGGCATCTGTGGCACCTTCATGGGGGGGCTTGCCCAGCTGGCGCGGGCCGCCGGGCACCGCGTAACCGGCTGCGACAGCAGCGTTTACCCACCGATGAGCAGGCAGCTCGAAGCGGCACAGATCGAGCTCGTCGAAGGCTACGATGCGGCACAGGTCGCTTTCGAACCCGATTGTTACCTGGTTGGCAACGCCATTTCCCGCACCAACCCGCTGCTCGAGGAGATCCTCGACCGTGGCTTGCCCTACGTCTCTGGGCCGCAATGGTTGGCCGAGCACGTGCTGCATGGACGCTGGGTACTGGCCGTCGCCGGGACGCACGGCAAGACCACGACCGCCGCCATGCTGGCGTGGATTCTCGAGCAGGCCGGCCTGAGCCCCGGCTTCCTGATCGGGGGGGTGCCGCTGAACTTCGGCGTTTCGGCACGCCTGTCCGGCGACGACAGCGACTCGCCGTTCTTCGTGATTGAAGCAGACGAATACGATAGCGCCTTTTGCGACAAGCGATCGAAGTTCATTCACTACTCCCCGCGAACGACGATCCTGAACAACCTTGAGTTCGATCATGCCGACATCTTCGCTGATCTGGCGGCGATCGAGACGCAGTTCCACCATCTGGTGCGTACTCTGCCGGGCAATGGCCTGCTCCTGACGAATGCCGCCGAGGCCAGTCTGGAGCGCGTCCTGGCGCGCGGCTGCTGGACCCCGGTCGAACGCTTCAACGATGCGCAAGGCTGGCGTGTCGAGGGCGACGACGCCGACGGTTCGCTGCAGTTGTGGCAGGGCGAGCAACTGATTGGTCGCACGCCATGGGCGCTGAGCGGCGCGCACAACCGGCTCAACGCGCTGGCCGCCCTGCTCGCGGCCAGACATGTCGGGGTGTCTTTCGCTCAGGGCCTGGCGGCGCTGGCGGCGTTCGAGAATGTCAAACGACGCATGGAGCTGCGCGGTACTGTCCGCGGCGTCGAGGTCTACGACGATTTTGCGCACCATCCGACGGCGATCGCGACCACTCTCGCCGGTTTGCGGCACAAGGTCGGCCGGGCGCGCATCCTGGCCGTTCTCGAACCGCGTTCGAACACCATGAAGCTGGGGATCATGAAGGCACTGCTGCCAGGCAGCCTGGCCGACGCCGACGAGGTCTTCTGCTACGCGGCGAATCTTGGCTGGGACGTTGCGGAGGCGCTCGTTCCGCTGGGCGAAAAAGCGATCGTCGAGAACGATCTGGAGCAGCTGGTGGGGCGGATTGCGGGCGCTGCAAGCGCCGGCGACCAGATTCTCGTGATGAGCAACGGCGGTTTTGGCGGCATTCACGAGAAGCTGCTGGCCGCGCTCGCGGCCTGAGCGATCAGCGCAGGAAATGATCGGCGAGCAGTGCCGCGAAGAGCAGGGTCAGATAGATGATCGAATAGCGAAACGTCAGCCTGGCCAGCTTGTCGCTGTAGTCCCGCCAGAGGGTGACACTGTAGAGGAGGAAGATGCCGTCGAGAATCAGCGCTGCCGCCAGATACCAGGGACCACTCATGCCGAGCGTGTAGGGCACGATGGTTGCGCCGGTGAGCATCACCACGTAAAGCAGGCTGTGCAGGCAGGTCAGGCGGATGCCGTGGGTGACCGGCAGCATAGGCAGACCCGACTTGGCGTACTCGGCGCAGCGGTAACAGGCTAGGGCCCAGAAGTGCGGTGGCGTCCAGATGAATATAATCAGAAACAGGACCAGCGCTTCGGCGCCGACCTGGCCGGTGATCGCCGCCCAGCCGAGTAGCGGGGGCATGGCGCCGGAGGCGCCGCCGATGACGATGTTCATCGGCGTCGCCGGTTTCAGCACCACGGTGTAGATCACCGCATAGCCGAAAAAGGTGGCCAGCGTCAGCCACATGGTGAGCGGATTGACGAAGGCGTGCAGAATCCACAATCCCAGGCCGCCGACCACGGTTGCCAGGGTCAGCGTTTCGCGTGCCGAAACCTCGCCCCGCGCGGTCGGTCGGGCACGCGTTCGCGCCATGCGAGCATCAATCTCCTGCTCGATCAGGCAGTTGATTGCGGCGGCCGCGCCAGCGACCAGGGCGATGCCGACCGAGGCGGCGACAAAAAGCCCGAACGGCGGGAACGATGGCGCCGCCAGAAACATGCCGATCATCGCGGTGAACACGATCAGGCTGTTGACCCGCGGCTTGCACAACTCGAAGAAAGCCCCCAGGCGCTGCCCGGGCGAACGCCGGGAGCTGGTGCTGATCACTGCCATATCGCTTTCCTGTCGCTTCTTTGTTTCATCGTCTCAACCCCTGCTTCCGCGCAAGCTGGCAACTTCCGAGGATTTCTGAATAAGCGCACGCCGCAGCGCTGGCGAATGATGCCATCCCCGCGGGAATCAGTCACCTGCACGCGCGATGTGGTCTTTGTTTGACGACGATCACTTCTTTCCAGGCTGCGCGGTGGTTCAGCCGGCAAAGTGGAGGCTGATCAGAATGTAGTCGACGAAAAGCAAGATGGCGAACGGCACCATCGCCCACAGCCACTGCACCGTTCCGGTCGGCCCCGAGAACGTGCTCGCCTGATTGCCGGCGCCCTTCCGGTGCTTGGCCATCGAGTAGATGGTGATCGCAAAAATCGTCACGAAGAGCACGGTAAGCATGACCAGAACATAGCCGTGCATGGCCGACGGCTCGTGGCTCGCAGTGGCGGAGAAGGCGGTGTCGGCAGTCGACTCGGCGCGTGCCAGCGCCGGCGCCGCTGCGGCAAGCAGGCCCGACCATAAGACGTTCGCGCGTTGACAGAAACGATGAGGCATCTTCAAAACGCTCTCCTCAGAGAGTTTTCTCGGGCCGAGCGGCGCCCAGGTTCTTCTTCAGCTCGTTGCCGAGCACCCACTTCTGTTCTTCCGTCAGCCAGCGGCCAACTTCGACTTCCTTGCCATGCGAGCGGATCAGCAGGCGGCGCTGCTGTCCCGGAGTCCGATCGAACTGCAGCTGCGCCCAGTACGGATGAAAGGCATGGCGTTGCCACCGCGCGCCGCAACGTGTCTCGATCGTCAAGCGTTCCGCTTCAAGGGTGATCCTCTCGAAGTCGTCGGCGCTGGCGTCGATTTGCCGTAGAGCCCACCACAGCAGACAGAGCTCGAGTCCGGTAAAGGGAAGTACCGGCCAGGCGCCGAAATACGAGAAAGCGATTGCGATGGCACCCGACCAGGTCGCCGTGACACGAAACAGCCACTTGCGTTCGACCACGGAAAGCGAGCAGTCCCGGCGGGCCTCCCAGGTTTGCGCTGCCGGTGTCTGTGCCGCAACCAAGCTCATCGATTCCTCCTGCATGCTCAGACCCCGCGAGCGGCTCGGCTGGGCTTGACACAGATCAAGGGATCTAGCGCGAAATTCTAACACGGGGCCCGGCGCGCTTGGCAAGGTGGGCAGGCAACTGCATGATTATATGTACCTTCACTTGGCGTTGCGCCGCCTCGCGGCGGCTGCGCCTGGGCATTCCGCGCATTCGCCGGGTGGCCCTCGGCGGGGGCTTCCGGTCGAACCGGGGGCCAGTCTTGGGGTGCGTCACGGGCCGTGGCGACTAAGGCTTCGTGACTGGCCCCGGCATTTTTTTCGCTTGAACATTGATCCACATCAAGTGGAGTGTGTTAACCTCCGCGGTTGGTGAAAAACTGGAACGGAGCCCGCGCGGGCTCTTTTTGGCACGTTTTCGAGAACGTCAGGGGCTGGCGCCGATGTTCTGCCGCACGGCAGGCGCGGTACCTTGCGGGGAAAGGGAGAAGATGGCACGAAACTCAAACAGCAATCGTCTACGAAGCGGTTCTAGCGGACGCTTCTTTGCCGCATTGCTCGGCTTGTTCAGCGGCGCGGCGAACGCAGCCTGGGAGCTTAATCTGCAGGAACCAGCCACCGCTGTCGCGCGCCGCGTCTACGAGCTGCACAGTCTTTTGTTGTGGGTGATCGTCGTCATTTTTGTCGGCGTTTTTGCAGTCGTTGCCTACTCGCTCGTTTATCACCGCAAGTCGAAGGGTCACAAGGCGGCAACTTTCCACGACAACACCACCGTCGAACTGGCGTGGACGATCGTGCCGGCGCTGATCCTGGTGGCGATAGCCTTTCCGGCGACATCGGCCCTGGTCGACATGCGCGACACCTCGGAGCCCGATCTGACGGTCAAGGTCACTGGCTATCAGTGGAAATGGGGCTACGAATACCTCACTGGTGACGCCGCCGGCGTCAAGTACATGAGCGTGCTGTCGACGCCGCGCGAGCAGATTGAGAACAAGGCCCCCAAGGGCGAGCACTATCTGCTGGAAGTCGATCGCCCGCTGGTGGTGCCGGTCGGCAAGAAGGTGCGCATTCTGACGACGGCCAACGACGTGATTCACAACTGGTCGGTGCCGGCGTTCGCCGTCAAGACCGACGCCGTGCCGGGCTTCCTGCGCGACACCTGGTTCCGAGCCGACAAGGAAGGCACCTACCGCGGCCAATGTTCCGAGCTTTGCGGCAAGGACCACGGCTTCATGCCGGTGGTCGTCGAGGTCGTTTCCGCGGAAAAGTACGCGGCCTGGGCTGGTGAGCAGAAGCAGCAGATGGTTGCGGTTGCCGAGGATCCGAACAAGGTCTGGACGCTTGACGAACAGCTTGCCCTTGGTGAGAAGGTTTACACCACCAACTGTGCCGCCTGTCACCAGGCGACCGGCGAGGGATTGCCGCCGGCGTTCCCGGCGCTCGACGGCTCGGCAGTTGCCAAGGGGCCACGAGCGGCGCATGTCGAGATGGTTCTCAAGGGCAAGGCTGGTACCGCCATGGCCGCCTTTGGAGAACAGTTGAGCGAAACCGATATCGCCGCCGTTGTCGCTTACGAGCGCAACGCATGGAGCAACAAGCTCGGTGAAGTCATCCAGCCCGCCGAAGTCAAGGCGCTTCGCGGCAAGTAATCGCGCCACAGGCCATCAGGAGAATCTGATTATGCAAGCCACGTCACACACCGGTTACGCCGGCCACCACGACCACGATAGCCACGGGCACCCGACGGGTTGGAAGCGCTGGGTGACCACGACCAACCACAAGGACATCGGTTCAATGTACCTGTGGTTCAGTTTCGTGATGTTCCTCGTTGGCGGCGCGATGTCGCTGATCATCCGCGCCGAGCTGTTCACGCCGGGGCTGCAGTACGTGTCGCCCGAGTTCTACAACCAGATGCTCACGCTGCACGCGCTGATCATGGTCTTCGGTGCGATCATGCCGGCCTTCGTCGGCTTCGCCAACTGGATGATCCCGATGATGATCGGGGCTTCGGACATGGCCTTCGCACGGATGAACAACTGGAGTTTCTGGTTGTTGCCGCCGGCCGCGATTCTGTTGACCGCGTCGATCTTCGTTCCCGGCGGCGCCGCCGGTACCGGCTGGACCCTGTACCCGCCCCTGTCGATCCAGATGGGCATGGGCATGGACATGGCCATTTTTGCGGTGCACATCCTCGGCATGTCGTCGATCATGGGTTCGATCAACATCGTCACCACCATCCTCAACATGCGCACTCCCGGCATGACGCTGATGAAGATGCCCCTGTTCTGCTGGACCTGGCTGGTCACGGCCTTTCTGCTCATCGCCTCGATGCCCATCTTGGCCGGCGCGGTGACCATGCTGCTGACCGACCGCCACTTCGGCACCAGCTTCTTCAGCGCTGCCGGTGGCGGTGATCCGGTGCTCTTTCAGCATATCTTCTGGTTCTTTGGCCACCCGGAGGTGTACATCATCGCCTTGCCGGCCTTTGGCGTCGTTTCGCATGTGATTCCGGCTTTCTCGCGCAAGCCGCTGTTCGGCTACGTCTCGATGGTCTACGCGATTGCTGCGATCGGACTGATTTCGTTCTTCGTCTGGGCGCACCACATGTACGTCACCGGCATCCCGCTCACCGGCCAGCTGTACTTCATGTACGCGACGATGCTGATCGCGGTGCCGACCGGGGTGAAGGTGTTCAACTGGGTCACCACCATGTGGCGAGGCTCGCTGACCTTTGAGACGCCAATGCTGTTTGCCCTCGGTTTCCTGGTGTTGTTCACCATCGGCGGCCTGACCGGACTGGTGCTGGCAATGACCGCGGTGGACATCCAGTTGCAGGACACCTATTACGTCGTCGCCCACTTCCACTACGTGATGGTCGCAGGCGCGCTCTTCTCCGCCTACGCCGGCCTGTACTTCTGGCTACCGAAGTGGACCGGCCACATGTACAACGAAACCCTCGGCAAGTGGCACTTCTGGCTGTCGATGATCTTCTTCAACATCGCCTTCTTCCCGCAGCACTTTCTCGGCCTGGCCGGGATGCCGCGACGGATTCCGGACTATGCGCAGCAGTTTGCCGACTTCAACGTCATTTCCGGCATCGGCGCCTTCGGCTTCGGCTTCAGCCAGTTGCTGGTCCTGGTGATCGTCGTCCAGACAGTCAGGGGCGGCGCTCGTGCCGCGAGTCGGCCCTGGGATGGGGCGCACGGGCTGGAATGGACGGTGCCCTCGCCGGCGCCTTACCACACCTTTGAAGATCCGCCGCATTTTGACCAGGCCGAGGCGCACGGATGACGAGTGACCCGTCACGTAATCAGGGCAACCGGCGCATCGCGATCGGTCTGGCTCTGTTCGCGGCCGCCGTGTTTCTGAGCTACATCATCCGCCAGTGGATGGGCAACACGTGAACCCTGCGTTGCACCCGCCAGCGTCGGCGACTGCCCAGTCGCCGGCGCGCTCCGGGAAGAACCTGCGCCTGGCGCTGATCCTGCTGGCGATAGTGGTTGGGAGCCTGCTCTTCGTGTCGGTGCAGCCGGGCCTGTACCGGGCTTTCTGTGAGTGGACCGGGCTGTATGACATCGATCGCGCGCAGGAAGTCGCCGCATCGGCGATTCCGGGTCGTCCGATCACGCTGCAGTTCGATGCCAACAGCCATGACGGAGCCTTGCTTTTCCGCCCCGAGACGACCGTCCTGTCTGCCAAGACCGGCGACATCATGCACGTGGTTTATCGGGTCGAGAACACGCTTGACCGCACGGTGGTCGGTCAGGCGGTCCCCAGTTACGGGCCGCAGTATGCGGGTAACTACGTGAAGAAGCTGGATTGCTTTTGCTTCAAGCAGCAGACTTTTGCGCCGCGCGAAGTGCGTGAAATGCCGGTCGTCTTCTTCCTGGATACCAGGCTGCCCGAAGAGGTCAATACGGTCACGCTTTCATATACGTTTTTCGAGGTGCCGGTGGAAAGCCGGAAGTGAGCGATGGCGCTACGCGATACCCCGACGGGGAAAGGCCAACGCTTCAGTACCATCCGCACGGTTGCCTGGGCTCTTCTGGGCGTACGCGGACACAAGCCGCACGAGCACGACGTAGCACCCTTGTCGCCGTTGCAGATTTTGATCACCGCATTGGTTTTCATGCTGATCTTTGTGCTCGTGCTGGTGAGCGTCGCAATTTACATCAGCCGTCAGTGATCGGACGCATCAACGAAGTAACCGGGTAACAACGATAATATGATCTGGAGGAAGTCAAGATGAGTCACCCCGCATCCGCAAGCCGCTATTTTGTTCCCCAGCCGTCGTACTGGCCGCTGGTGGGCTCGTGCGCATTGCTCCTGCTGGCTAGCGGCGCCGTGCTGATGATGAATTCGGTGGCCAACGGCGGTTTCGTCGTGCTGGCGGGCTTTGCCGTCCTGACGACCATGCTCTTCGGCTGGTTTGGGCGGGTGATCGGCGAGTCCGAGGGCCAGCGTTACAACCTGCAGGTCGATCGTTCGTTTCGCTGGGCAATGTCCTGGTTCATTTTTTCCGAGGTGATGTTTTTCGTCGCCTTTTTTGGTGCCCTTTTCTATATTCGCGTACTGTCGATTCCCGACCTGGCCAGTCCGGCGCAGGCCGCGCTGTGGGAAGGGTTCCAGAATTCGTGGCCAAGTGCGGGACCCGCGGCGACCGATCCCTTTTCGAAGATGCACGCCTGGGGAATTCCGGCGATCAATACGCTGCTGTTGCTGACTTCCGGCGCCACGCTGACCTGGGCGCACTGGGGGCTGGTTGCCGAGAAGCGCTCGCAGCTGATTATCGGGCTGGTGCTGACCATCGCGCTGGGTGTGCTCTTTCTTGGCTTGCAGGTCTTCGAGTACGCCGAAGCCTACGGCCACATGAACCTGAAGATGACCACCGGCGTTTACGGGTCGACCTTCTTCATGCTTACCGGCTTCCACGGTTTCCACGTCACTCTCGGAGTGACGATGCTGACGGTGATTCTGTTCCGAGTACTGAAGGGCCACTTCACTGCCGAGCGTCATTTCGCCTTCGAGGGGGTTGCCTGGTACTGGCACTTCGTCGACGTCGTCTGGCTCGGTCTGTTCATCGTCATCTACTGGCTGTAGAAGCGGGATTGCCGATTGCAGGGATCGCGGCGCACACAGGGTGCGCCGCTGCACCCGCAAGTCACATCAGGCGCTCGCCAATCCAGCCAAATCGCTGCGAGGCGATGAGCAGCGCAAACAGCACAAACGACAGGCCGACGCGCAGCGAGAGCGCCTTCACGGCGCGGGTCTTTCCCTGGCCCTGGTCGCGATAGATGAACACCAGGGCACTGCCAAGACTGGCGACTATCGTAATCAGCATCAGCGCAACGATGATGTGCATCGCATTTCCTCCAGAAAGCTCGCAGTCTACCGGACTAGCGACCTCATAGGACCCCGGGCTGGGCCAAGCGTTCTCCAATGCCGATTTTCCCGTTCAAGCGTCGTATCGTACGCCTGCTGCTGGTCAGCCTGGTGGTTCTCGCCTGCCTGGCCATGGCGCGCTTCCAGCTCTGGCGCGCGGAAACCCGTGGTGAGCGCTTCGAACGCGAGCAGGCCGCGCTGATCGCGGCGCCAATCGCCTTGTCGGCGGGGCAGCGACACGGCGACGAGCTGATCGATAGAGCAGCGACGGCGCGCGGCCATTGGCTGGCGGACAAGGTGCTGTTTCTGGACAACAAGATCAATCGTAGCCGACCGGGCTACCATGTCCTGACGCCCTTGCAGTTGTCGGGTAGCGACACCGTCGTGCTCGTCAATCGCGGCTGGATAGCCGCGCCGCGGCTGCGCTCCGATAGTCCGTCCGTGGTGACGCCGGCCGGCGAGGTCGAAGTCGTCGGGGTGACCCGCGGCTTCGAGACGCGGATTTTCGAGCTCCAGCGAAGCGAGCCCGAAGGGCCACTCTGGCAACACGTGCGCGAAGCCGATTACCGTCAGCGCAGCGGTCTCGACGCACTGCCGGTGATCCTCCTGCAGACGGGCGGAGAAGGCGATGGCCTGGCCCGTGACTGGGGCAGTGCGGATAATCCCGGGACGAAACACTATGGCTACGCGGCCATGTGGCTGGTTTTCGCTCTCATGGCCGTTGCCTACGGCTTCCTTGCATGGCAGAACAAATGAAAACACCGCAACAGACGATAGGGCCGCTCGAAGGCGCTACCCCTCCCACCCTCACACCCGCCGGCATGCGCGCCCGGCAGCGCAAGGGTCGATTGACGCTGCTCGCCGTCGTTGCGGTATGTGTGTTGCCTCTTCTCGCCGCCCTGTACTTTCGCTTCGTTTCGCCCCCCGAGGCTGCGGCGATGGTCGGTCAGCCGCTGGCAGAGCCGGTGCAGCTGCCTTTTGAGATGCTGCAGCGCTGGGACGGCGCGGTCATCGAGCATCCTGAAGTCAGCGGCAGGTGGCTGGCGATTTTCGCGGCCCCTGGCGCCTGCGATGAACGTTGCCAACACACGCTCTACCTGACCCGCCAGGCGCGGACGGCGCAGGGGCGAAACATGGCGCGCCTGGAACGGCTGTGGCTGATTACCGATGGCACCGCACCGGCGACCGAGCTGCTCGCGGCACACCCGGATCTGGTGCTCGTCAAGGCCAGCGATGAGAAGGTCCTCGCGCTTCTCGGGGGAGCCGACGCGCGCAAGATAAATCTCGTAGACCGGCGGGGTTTCCTCGTCTTTCGCTACCCGGACGACGCCGAGCCAAAGGGCTTCATCCGCGAACTCGGAAAACTGATCAAGTTCTGAGTCATCGCTCCCGGTGTGCATGGGGTGGCTTGCTTCCCGGCCGGGAGCTTGCCTGCCGAAGTGAGCCGCGCCGCGCGTGGCCGCTTGGCGGCTTGAGTCAGCTCTCGTCCTTGCTTCGCTCGAGACAGCTTCGGTAGCGGTCGTCGACCCGCCTCGCGAACCACTCGGTGGTCAGCTGGCGGGTGATCTTCGGACTTTTCAGTTCGATGCGGGGGAGCAATTCGCGCGGCCAGTTTTCCTGGCGCGTCGCGTCGGCAGTCGTGAACAAGCGGCGATAGAGCGTTGACTGCTCAAAGGCGAAGCTTTTCTCGAGTTTGAGATCGCGCTCGATCTCGGCCGCGCTGAGTTGCAGGCGGGGCCCCAAAGCGAGTAGCGCGCGCAGGGTGTCGCTGGATTCGCCGGCGGGCTTGCCATCCTTGTAGCGCAATAGGTCGCCGTCGAGTTCCAGCCGCTGCCCGCCAAGGCCGGCGGCGGCGTTCTGGAAGGCAGCGTTACGGCTGCTGTAGCGGCCGGCGTTGAAGTCGGCAAAGCGGTAGATCATCTGGCTGTAACTGGTCGGGTAGTCGAGCAGGATGGCTACCCCGAAATAGACGCCGCCGCGGCGGCTGAACACCTCGTCCCGGACGCTGCCCTGGCGTGGGTAGGGGTAGGGCCGGTTCCGAAGGTGCTCCTCTGCAAAGTCGACGCTGACCTGCATCGGGCCGCCGGTGCGCACCGGGTTGTAGCCGGCGAACAGGGTCTTGCCGCCGGGAAGCTCCGAGATCATGTCGTCGTAAAGGGTGTTCATCTGCTTTTCGGTGCGCAGGGCGTCGATGCGCGCCTTGTAAGTGCTGCCGTCCGGTGATGACTTGCGCACCGCGAGGTCGAGTACGAGTTGCGGGATGGCGTATTTCTCGCGCCGCCGTTCGAGTTCCTTCCAGACGATGCGTGCCAGGCCGGGAACCGCAGGATCGGCCTGGAAGCTCGATTCCTGCGCGATGACCGACACCGCTGCACAGAGATTCTCGGGGGTTGGCGGAATGCGCAGCGCTGCAAAAGCGGCGAAGATATCCGTCGCCCAGCCGGCGCGATCAGCGATCTGCCGAGGCAGCAGGCGGTCGACCCGCGCCTGGCCTTCGCGGTTGCCAGGGTACGGTGCCCGCTGGGGCAGCGCCAACGGTGCGTCCGGCGCGGGCGTCGTCGGTAGCTTGCCTGGGGAGGGCGCCGGCGAGGGTTGCGCTTCGCGTGGCACGGGGGCTGGTCGCGATTCGTAGCCGCCCTCGGTCGCGCAGCCGGCGAGGGCGGCTGCGATCAACAGCAGGCATGCTGGAGTGTAGAGGGTTTGCCGACCTTCCCGGCAGCAGCGTGCGAGAAGCAGGACGCTCACCCTCCCTACTCGCCCATCACCCGGCCGTCACGGCGCGGATCGGCGCCGCCGAGGAAAGCGCCGCGCCGTTTCTGAATCGCCTGCAGACCACTGCTCAATCCGACCTCCCGGACCGTGTGGCCTCTGCCCTGCAGGGCGGTGACAAAGTCGGGCGCAAAACGCTGCTCCTCGAGCAGGGTCGGGCCGTTCAGCGAACCAAAGTTGGGCAGGTTGATCGCTTCCTGGGGCGTCAGGCCCCAGTTGAGCGTCGCGTAAAGCAGCTTGGCGGTGTAGTTGATGATCATCGCTCCACCCGGCGACCCACCGCTCATCAGCAGCTCGCCGCTGGCGTTGTCGAATACCAGTGTCGGGCTCATCGACGAGCGTGGCCGTTTGCCGGGCTCGACGCGGTTGGCGATCGGCGTGCCGCTGCTGTCGCTGGGCAGGAAGGAAAAGTCGGTGAGTTCGTTGTTGAGCAGGAAGCCGCGCACCATCTGGCGCGCGCCAAAGGCGTCCTCGATGCTGCTGGTCATCGCCACGGCGTTGCCATAGGCGTCCACGACGCTGATATGTGAAGTGCCGTACTCGACCTGCTCCGGCATCGGTGCAAGTGTCGCCTTGAGCGGCGTCGGGGTGCCCGCCTTGGCGACCCCCATGCTCTGCGGACCGATCAGCCGCGCCCTTTCGGCCAGGTAGTCCGGCCGGATCAGCGACGCCCAACTGCCTGCCGGGGCGGCAACGAAGTCCGGGTCGGCAATATACTGGGCGCGATCGGCGAACGCCAGGCGTGCCGCCTCCGTGTAATAGTGCATCCACAGAGGATCTTCGAAGCGCAGGAACGGGGCGCGTGTGCGGTCGAGAATTCCCAGAATCTGGGCGATCGCGATCTCTCCCGAACTCGGTGGAGGGAAGCCACATATGCGGTAACTGCGCGGTGGCAACACTGCCCGCGGTTCGTAGATGGAGCACAGCGGCGCGCGCCGCTTTGCCTGGTAGCCGGCCATGTCGGCCAGGCTCAGGTAGCCCGGGTTATCCGGGTGCTGGCGCACCCGGTCGACAACCGCCTGTGCGACCTCGCCTTCGTAGAACGCCTTCGAGCCTTCGCTGGCGATCCTGCGCAGGACCGCCGCCAGTTCGTTATTGCGCAGGATCGTACCCACTGCGTGCGGCTCGCCATCCCGGTCATAGAAGTACGGCCCTGCCTTGGGATCCTTGCGCAGGTCGCGCTCGCTTCTGAGCAGGGTGTACAGGCGAAGGCTGAGCGGGAAGCCATCCTCGGCGAGCGCTATCGCCGGCGCGAAGAGACGTGACCAGGGTAGCCGCCCGTACTCGGCGTGCGCCATTTCAAGCATCCGCACGGTACCCGGAACGCCGACCGCGCGGCCGCCGACCACCGCCTCGCGAAAGGCCATCGGTTTGCCGTCGGCGCGGGTGAACAGCGTTTCGCTGACCCCTGCTGGCGCCGTCTCACGGCCATCGAAAGCGGTGATTTCCCGACCATCGTAGTGCATCAGGAAAGCGCCGCCGCCAATGCCGCTCGACTGCGGTTCGACCAGTGTCAGGACCATCTGCGCGGCAATTGCCGCATCGACTGCCGAGCCGCCGGCCTGCAGGATCTCCAGCCCAGCGTCACTGGCCAGCGGATGGGCGGCGGCAATCGCGAAGTACTGCCCGCTCCAGCCGGGCTGCACGGTCGGCGCGGAGGTCCCTTCCGGTTGATGCACTCCGCTAGCGGCGGCGGCGCTGCTCGTGTGCGATGTCGTTGGGACCTGTGAACAGCCGGCGGCGAACAAGGCCGAGAGCAGAACGAAATAGGCAGGTTTCATGGTGGCAGCCGGGTGGACAGAACAGCACTTTGTCTCATTGAAGGCAGGCAAACGTCAAGGGGGAACGAAGCTGAATGCTCTCCAGGCGACACAGGCCTTGTCCGCGAATCTATATCAGTATATGCTTATGGACATGATGAACGACCCCGCACCCCGCATTTTCTGGTGGCATGGACTGCTGGCCAGTGTGGCCGCCGCCGTTTCCCTTGCCGTGCACGCAGAAGCGCTGCCGTCGGTCGTCGTCGAGCCGCATGCGGTTGAAGTGACGTTGCCCGCCGAGGCCTTGGTCGAGGCGGTCACTCAGGCGACGCTGGCGGCGCAGGTCTCCGGTCGCGTCGTCGAAGTGCTGGTCGACGCCGGGCAGGTGGTCCGCAAAGGCGATCTCCTGATGAGGATCGACGCGCGCGAGGCCAACGAGGCCGCCGCTGCCGCGGCAGCCGTGTATGGCAATGCGCGCGCTCACTACGAGCGCACCCTGAGCCTGCGCCAGCAAGGCTTCGTCAGCCAGGCGGCGGTGGATAAGGCAAGAGCCGAACTGGAGACCGCGCAGGCGGCGCGCGGGCAAAGCGCAGTGGCTGCCGGACACGCGACCGTACGGGCCCCGATCTCCGGAGTCGTCGCGGCGCGGCTGACCGAGCTCGGCGAGATGGCAGCGCCGGGAAGGCCGCTCTTGATCATCCACGACCCGAGCGGCCTTCGCGTCGCCGCCAGCGTGCCGCAGTATCGGCTGGCGCAGATGCGCGCGATAAAGCAGGCGCGAGTCGAATTCCCCGAACTTGGCAGGTGGGTGGACGCCAGCAGCGTCACCGTGCTGCCTACCGCTGATGCGGCGACGCATGTCTCGGTGGTGCGTGTCGGCCTGCCCGCTGCTGGCAACGATCTCGTCGATATCGTCCCCGGCATGCACGCACGGGTGCACTTCGTCATCGGCCAGGCGACCAAGCTCACCGTGCCGCAGGCCTCAGTCGTGCGCCGCGGCGCGGTGGCTGCGGTTTATGTCCACCATGCGGACGGCAGCCTGTCCTTGCGCCAGCTGCGTCTCGGTGAAGCCGTCGGCGCGGGCGAGATCGAAGTCCTCGCCGGTCTGCACGCTGGCGAGCGCGTCGTGCTCGACCCGGTGAAGGCGGCCATTGTGCTGAAGTCGGCGAAGCGGCCGGGTGAGTAGCACGATGGGTGTCTCCGGCCGCATTGCGCGCTACTTCGTCAGCTCGCAGATGACGCCCTTGCTCGCGTTGGTTGCTCTGCTGATGGGCATCTTCGCCACCCTGGTGACGCCGCGTGAGGAGGAGCCGCAGATCGACGTCACCATGGCCGACGTGTTCATCGCTTTTCCCGGCGCGTCGGTACAGGATGTCGAGAATCTGGTCGCCACGCCGGCCGAACAGGTCCTGTCGCGCATGTCCGGCGTCGAACACGTGTACTCGATGTCGCAGCCGGGAATGGCGGTGGTCACCGTGCAGTTCGAAGTTGGCGTCAAGTACAACGATGCCGTCGTGCGTCTGTACGACAGCGTACATTCCAATCGCGACTGGCTATCGCCGAATCTCGGAGTCCTCGAACCGGTGGTCAAGCCGCGCGGCATCGACGACGTGCCGATCGTCTCGCTGACCTTCTGGACCGCCGATCCTGCGCGCTCGGCTTTCGAGCTGCAGCAGGTGGCGCGCGCCGCCGAAGTCGACTTCAAGCGGGTCAAGGGAACACGCGACGTGTCCACGCTTGGCGGCCCGGATCATGTTCTGCGCGTGTCGATGGACAGCGAGCGCATGAACGCCTTTGCCGTGACGGCACAGGATATTGCTGCCGCCTTGCGTCTCGGTAATGCCCGCCAGACGTCGGGAAACCTGGTCGCCGGCAACCGCGAAGTCCTCGTCGAGACG
The DNA here is from genome assembly GCA_000585075.1 of Candidatus Accumulibacter regalis. Classification (GTDB taxonomy): domain Bacteria; phylum Pseudomonadota; class Gammaproteobacteria; order Burkholderiales; family Rhodocyclaceae; genus Accumulibacter; species Accumulibacter regalis. Next base: position 115,272 of record JEMY01000001.1, read on the forward strand.
GGCAGCTATCTCGAATCGGCCGCCGACGTCAGGCAACTGGTCGTCGCCGTTCGTGGCAGCGCTGGCGAGCGCAAGCCGGTTTTCATCAGCGACGTCGCCGACGTCGAGGACGGTCCTGATCAGCCGCGCCGGTACGTCTGGTTCGGCAATCGCGACGGCGAGTTTCCGGCGGTCACGGTACAGGTCTCGAAGAAGCCCGGAGTCAATGCCGCCGACGTTGCCAGCGCGGTCATTGCCCGCGCCGAATCACTCAAGGGCACCCTGATCCCGGCTGGCATCGAGGTCACGACGACGCGCAATTACGGCCAGACGGCAACCGACAAGGCCCAGAAGCTGATCGGCAAGCTGGTCTTCGCCACCGCTTTCGTGGTTGTGCTGGTCTTCTTCGCCCTCGGCCGACGCGAAGCGCTGATCGTCGGTGTTGCGGTCAGCCTGACCCTCGCCGCGACGCTCTTTGCCTCCTGGGCCTGGGGATTCACGCTCAACCGCGTTTCGCTCTTCGCACTGATCTTCTCGATCGGCATTCTCGTCGATGACGCCATCGTCGTCGTCGAGAACATTCATCGCTGGCAGGCGCTGCAGCCGGGCAAGCCGCTGCTCGACATCATCCCGCTGGCCGTCGACGAGGTCGGCGGCCCGACGATACTCGCCACTTTCACGGTCATCGCCGCGCTGTTGCCGATGGCTTTCGTCACCGGCCTGATGGGGCCGTATATGAGCCCGATCCCGATCAACTCGTCGCTCGGCATGTTCATTTCGCTGGCCGTCGCCTTTGTCGTCACGCCGTGGCTGGCTGCCCGGCTGCTGGCAAAGACTGCGCACGCGGACGCGGACGCTGGCGACGGGTCGCACGGGGGAACGGGCGAGTCGCGGAGCCAAGGTCGGCTCGATCGCCTGTTTCGCCGCCTGCTGACGCCGTTTCTCGATGTTCGGAAAGGCGGTGCGGCGCGCCGCTGGCTGCTCCTCGCGATCGTGTTGCTGATCGTCGGTTCGGTGGCCCTGGCAGCGGTGCAGCTGGTCGTGCTGAAGATGTTGCCCTTCGACAACAAGAGCGAATTTCAGGTGGTGCTCGACATGCCGGTGGGCACGCCGCTCGAGGAAACAGCGCGCGTGTTGCACGAGCTCGGCGCCGCCATCGGCAAGGTGCCGGAAGTGAGCAACTACCAGGCCTACGCCGGCACCGCCAGCCCGATCAACTTCAATGGGCTGGTGCGTCAATACTATCTGCGCGCCGCACCCGAACTCGGCGACCTGCAGGTCAACCTGGTCGACCACCAGCAGCGCGCACGCAAGAGTCACGAGATCGCCATCTCGGTGCGCGAGGCGATCGAAGCGATCGGCAAGCGCGCCGGCGGCAACGCCAAGGTCGTCGAAGTGCCGCCGGGGCCGCCGGTGCTTTCGCCGATCGTCGCCGAGGTCTATGGTCCGGACTACCGTGGGCAGAGGGCGGTGGCCAAGGAAGTGCGCAAGGTCCTCGAAGCGACGCCGGATCTGGTGGCCATCGACGACTCGGTCAATGCCGGCGGCCAGCGCAGTGTCCTGCACGTTCTGCAGAACAAGGCTGCGCTGCTCGGCGTCGCGCAAAGCGACATCGTCGAGGTCACCCGCATGGCCATCGCCGGCAACGACGTCACGCCGGTGCACAATACCGGTTCGAAGTACGAAATCCCGGTTCGTCTGACGCTGCCGGCCGAGCAGCGGAGCTCGCTCGACGCGCTGCTCAAGCTGCGCGTGCGCTCGCGCGACGGGCAGCTGGTGCCGGTTTCCGAACTCGTCGAAGTGCGCGAGCTGGGTCGCGAGCAGGCGATCTACCACAAGAACCTGCTGCCAGTGGTCTACGTCGTTGCCGACATGGGCGGCAAGCTCGATTCGCCGCTCTACGGCATGTTCGCCGCGCGCAGCGAGATCGTCGGGCGCGCGCTGGACGGCGTAGATCACGCCGCCGGCACGCTCGACGAGTGGTTCATCACGCAGCCGACCGCGCCGGACGCCTCGTACAGCATCAAATGGGACGGCGAGTGGCAGGTGACCTACGAGACTTTCCGCGACATGGGCATCGCCTACGGCGTCGGCCTGATCCTGATCTACCTGCTGGTCGTCGCGCACTTCAAGAGCTACCTGGTGCCACTGATCATCATGGCGCCGATCCCCCTGACCATCATTGGCGTCATGCCGGGGCACGCCTTGCTCGGCAGCCAATACACTGCCACGTCGATGATTGGCATGATCGCCCTGGCTGGGATCATCGTCCGCAACTCGATCCTGCTGGTCGATTTCATCCGTCAGCAGATAGGCGAGGGAATGGAGCTACGCGAAGCCATCGTCCAGTCCGCCGCGGTGCGCGCCAAACCGATCGCGTTGACCGGGCTGGCAGCGATGCTCGGCGCGATGTTTATCCTCGACGACCCGATCTTCAACGGGCTGGCGATCAGCCTGATCTTCGGCATTTTCGTCTCCACCCTGCTCACGCTGGTGGTGATCCCGGTGTTGTACTACGCAGCCTTCAGAAAGGAGAATCAGACATGACCACCGATCGCGCCGTGCGCATCATGGCCGGCAGCTTCATCCTCATCTCGCTCGCGCTGGGTGTCGAAGCCAGCCCGCTCTTCGTTTCCGGGCACTTCCTGTGGTTGACCACCTTCGTCGGCGCCAACCTCCTGCAGAGCGGCTTCACCCGCTTCTGCCCGGCCGAGAGCCTCATGGTCAAGCTCGGCATGAAGCGGCTCGACGAAGCGTCCTGCGGACGCTGAAGTACGCAAAGTCGCCGCCGGGAGCGACGACTGCTGCGCATTCGCGCCCGGCCAAGCCTGCCGCTGAGCTTTACCGACTGACGTCCACCACCACCCGTCCGCGCACCTTGCCTGCGAGCAGTTCGGCGCCGACGGCAACTGCCTCGGAAAGCGGGATTTCGCGCGTAATGGAGTCCAGCTTGGCGATTTCGAGATCGCGACCGAGGCGTTCCCAGGCTTCCTGGCGGACGGTCAGCGGAGCCATCACGCTGTCGATACCGTAGAGCGTGACACCGCGCAGGATGAAAGGCGCCACCGTCGCCGGGAAGTCCATTCCCCCGGCCAGGCCGCAGGCCGCCACCGCGCCGCTGTACTTGGTCGTTGCGCAGGCGTTGGCCAGCGTATGGCTGCCGACGGTGTCGACCACCCCCGCCCAGCGTTCCTTGCCGATCGGCTTGCCCGGCGCCGACAGTTCACTGCGCTCGACGATCGTGCTGGCGCCCAGGGCCTTGAGGTGCTCGGCTTCGTCGGGGCGGCCGGTCGAGGCAGCCACCTGATAGCCGAGCTTGGCGAGCACGGCAATGGCCACGCTGCCGACACCACCGTTGGCGCCGGTGACCAGAATTTCGCCGTCGGCAGGCTTGATCCCGTGCTTCTCGAGAGCGAGGACGCAGAGCATCGCGGTATAGCCGGCGGTGCCGATGGCCATCGCCTGCCGCGCGCTGAAACTTGCCGGTAGCGGTACCAGCCATTCACCCTTGACGCGGGCCTTCGCGGCGAGGCCGCCGCAGTGCGTTTCGCCGACGCCCCAACCGTTGAGAACGACACGGTCGCCGACCTTCCAGGCCGTATTCGAAGTCTCGATCACGGTGCCGGCAAAGTCGATTCCGGGGACCATCGGAAAGCGGCGAACCACCGGCGACTTGCCGGTCAGGGCCAGACCGTCCTTGTAGTTGAGCGTAGACCACTCGACCTGGACGGTGGTGTCGGCGTCCGGCAGCACGGCGTCGTCGATGTCCTGCAGTAGCGCCCGGTAAACGCCGTCGTCTTTGGTAATCAGGATTCCCTTGAACATCGTCTTTCTCCTTGGTGGTGAAAATTGGATAAGAAAACCATACGTGTAAAAAATATCAGCGGCGTGGCAGGGCCGCCAGGAAGAGCTTGAAGAATGCGTGCATCGGCGCCGTCGAGCGCGTCAGCCTGGCGCGCAGTATGGCTCCTTCCCAGCCAACCCAGAAAGCGTGCGCCAGCGCCGGACAGTCCGCGTCTGCCGTCAGTTCGCCGCAGCTTGCTGCGCCGGACAGGCACGCCGCCAGGGCTCGCTCCCAGTCGGCAAGAACCGCTTCCAGGCGAAGGCGCAAGCTTTCGTCGAGTGCGCTGACTTCCTGGCCCAGATTGCCGACCAGGCAGCCGCGGGTGAAGGCATGTTTCTCGACACCGCGACAGGCGTCATCGACAAACGCTGCCAGTCGTGTCAGCGGTGTCAGGAGTGGGTTGTCAAAATGTTGCTTGAGCTTGCGTGCAAAGTACTCGGCGTAGGCGTCGAGGGTCACTGCGACAAAAGCATCCTTGCTCTCGAAGTAGTGATAAAAGGAGCCCTTCGGCACGTTGATCGATTTCAGGACATCGTCGAGGGCCGTTGCACTGACGCCCTGGGTGGTCAGGATTTCCAGCCCGCGGCGAATCAGCAAGGCGCGGGTGTCGGCATAATCAAGACCATTGCGGGCGGGGCGACCGCGCGGACGGCGAGGGAGTGAGCGAACGGTTTCCATTGGCCGCTATATTGGACTGTATGTCTAGAATGGTCAAGAAGCTCTTCGCGAGACTCCTCCCGCGTTGGGCTGGCGGCGTGTCGATTCCCGTCGGCCCTGCGCCTCCTGCGGCGAACGGCGCGGTCGGACTCGCTGCGCCGGCGTCACAGGGCGAAGTCGGAAAACTTCAACGTGCTAGAATCTCATGGCATTGGCAGTCGCCCTGTCCTTGGCTTGCGCTGCGCGTGCATGTGGAATCAAGAAATGCGCAATGGATGCGCTCGCAAGCGCCGTCGGCTCGGGGTGGAGCGGTCAACGATGGTAAAACGGCGGTGGCCCACCGGGAACTCCGCCAGGCGCTACGGCTGGCGCGCCAATGCCCGGGCTGAATGTGATCAGTGCTGAGGGGGAGTGCCCGTGTTTAAGACTGTCCTGCGCTGGCTGGGTCTTGTCCCGCCTGCTCCTGCTCCGGCTTCCGTGTCGGACACCGCTGCCGAGCAGCTCGACGCGCTGGCTCCCCTCAGGTCGGCGGGAAGACCGCAAGCAGCCGACAAATCGCTGCGCGTCACGTCCTTTGTCTGCCGCGACGAGCTGCTCGATCGCAACGAACAGATAGCCGGCTACGAGTTCGCCCTTGGGCGCAACCTGCAATCGGCGATGCTGGAGAAAAGCGCGAAGCTGCGTCAGGTCCATGACGAAGCCCTGCTGCACAACCTTTCGCCGCTGGCGGTTTCTTCGCTTCTCGGCAATCGCTTTGCTTTTATCCGCTTGTCATCGGCGTCGCTGAGCAGCCTTCTCCTGCCCACCTTCGCCAATCGCAATGTGATCATCATGATTACGCCAGCGACGGCGGTGGAGGGTGACCTCGCTGCCGTGCGAACGGCGCTGCGACGCTTGCAGGACCTTGGCGTCAAGCACGGCTGGTCGCTTGATCGGCCGCTTCCCGGGATGGCCGATCTATTCGAGCAGGCGACAATCGTCGAGATCGACACCACGGCTTTCGACGGCATCCAGTTGAAGAAGATGTGCGTCGATCTGCACGCCAGCAAGGCCAAACCGAGAGTCATTGCCGGCAGGATCCAGACCGCCGACGACTTCAGTCTTTGCTATCAGAGCGGCTTCGATTATTTCATGGGGCCCTTCGTTTGCAGCCGTGAGAACTGGCATCCGCCGAAGAGCGAAGTCAACCGGCTGCTGGTTTTCGAAGTCCTGAACATGATTCGCTCGGGAGCCGATTTTGCCGACATCGCCGATCGGCTGCGCAACGATCCGATCCTGACCTACAAGCTCCTGCGCTACATCAATTCGCCCGGGATCGGCATGCTCAGGCGTATCGACAAGATTCCGCAAGCGCTGCTGATTCTGGGCCGGGACCAGTTCTCGCGCTGGCTGTCGCTGCTGCTTTTCGATCTGAATCAGCCGGGTTACGTCGGGCGCGTCCTGAACGAGAATGCGCTGACCCGCGCGCGCTTCATGGAAAGGCTGGCCGGACGCGGCGAGTTGCCGAAGGAGGCCGACAAACTGTTCATGATCGGGCTGTTTTCCCTGCTCGATGTCATGATGAAACAGCCGCTGGCCGAGATCCTCAAGCAGGTTTCGCTGCCCGATGACGTCGTCTCTGCGCTGCAGGGCGAGCCGGGCGCGATGCGCGATGCCCTGGCCCTGGCCATCGCCGTCGAATCGAAATCGCCCGAGGAGATCGCCGCCGCCGCGCTCGTGTGTGCGCTCGACGCAAGGCAGGTCGCGGCGCTGATGCTGGAGGCGCTGGACTGGGCACAGAACGTCGTCGGCGCCGCCAGGCAATGACCGCCTCCCGTCGATTTGCCAGCCCCTGGCTGCGGCTGCCGACTGGCAGTCGTGCGTTTCAGCCGCCCGTCCGCTTGGCTGCGAAACCCTCCTTTCTGAGGTGCTCGAGCAGACGGTCGCAATGATCCCCCTGCACTTCGACGACGCCGTCCTTGACCGTGCCACCGGCTCCGCAGGCGGCCTTCAGGCGTTTCGCCAGCGCCGCGAGATCACCGGCGTCGAGCATCAGCCCACGTACCAGGGTCACTGTCTTGCCGCCTCGCCCCTTGCTTTCGCGGCTGACGCGCACGCCGCCGTCACCCTGGCCAGGCGATGGCACCCGCGTCGCGGCGCAGACGCAGCCGGCCAGCGCTCTGCGGCAGGACGGGCACATGCGGCCGCCGTCGGTCGAGTAGACCAGCCCTCCGGTGGCCGGTTTACGCATGCCTGCGCTGGCGCTGCTGTTCAGTGCCGGCGCAGCGGCTCACCCGCCGCGCCTGCTCACGACGCATCGAAGACCCGCTGCCACAGTGCGCTGACCGCTTCGATCTGACGCCTCACCGAAGCACGCTCGACGCGCGCCCGGCGGTCCGCGTTCAGCCGCAGAACGTGCTGCAAGCGGCGAAGCTCGCGATACGCGTCACGCGCCGGGTCGGCCAGTTCGACCGGGATCAGGCCCAGCTCGGCAGCGATCCCGAGCAGGGCGATATTGCCCAGGTTGCCGCATAGTTCGGCATGCGCGTGTGCGTGTCCGAGGACCAGGTACTGGACGATGAACTCGGCGTCGATCAGGCCGCCACGGTCGTGCTTGATATCGAAGTCTTCCTTGCTGCGTGAGCCGTGCTCGTCGAACATGCGCTGGCGCATCGAGAGCACGTCTTCCCTGAGCCTGGCCAGATCGCGCGGCTGGCGCAGGATTTCGATGCGCAGCGCTTCGAACTGCTGTCCGACCGCCGGGTCGCCGGCGCAGAAGCGGGCTCGGGTCAGCGCCTGATGCTCCCAGGCCCAGGCGTTTTTCAACTGATAATCGCGGAAAGCGCTGATTGGCGACACCAGCATTCCCGAATCGCCGTTCGGGCGCAGCCGCAGATCGACCTCGAAGAGCATGCCGGCCGAGGTACGGCTCGACATCCAGGTGCTCATCCGCTGGCCCAGGCGCGCGTAGACTTCGCCCGCTCCGTCCGCGGGGTCGTCGTGCAGATAGATCAGGTCGAGATCCGAGGCGAAGCCGAGCTCCTTGCCGCCGAGCTTGCCGTAGGCAATGACCGCGAAACGCGGCGCCTGCTCGGGATGGGGATGGCGATCGCGCAAGCGCCGCCAGCACAGATCCATCGTCGTCTGCACCAGGATGTCGGCAAGCTGGCTGAGCCGGTCGGCCAGGTGCTCAACGGTGTGCAGGCCGGCGATATCCTGCGCCAGGAAGCGCAGGACCTGCGCGTGGTGCACCTCGCGCAGGATGTCCATCTCGCGCTCGGTATCGTCGAGATGCTGGGCCAGTCGCAGCTGCAGTTCGTCGCGAAACTCCTGCCAATCGGTCTTCACGTCAAAGATTTGCGAGTCCAGCAGCTCGTCGAGCAGGATCGGGTGCCGGTTCAGGTAGTCGGCGGCCCAGGACGAACTGCCGATCAGTTCGGCGAGGTGGCTGAGCGCTTGCGGGTACTGCTGCAGAAGCGCCAGATAGGCGCCTCGGCGGCTGATCGTCTCGAGAAAGTCGAGGCCGCGCTGCCAGGTCGCGTCGGGGTTGCTGGTGGCCGCCGCCGCTTCGATCAGGCGCGGCCCGAGAGCGTCGAGGCGCTCGCGGTTGGGCGCCGGCAGCTGCGCGTAGCGACTGCTTTGGCGGAAACCGTGCAGGCGTTCGAGAATTGCTTTCGGCTGGCGAAAGCCGAGGCTGGACAAACGTTCGAGCCCATCGTCGCCGGCGACGACTTCTTCCCAGATGCCGAGAAGCGGGTGGGTGCCTTCCTCCGGTTCGGAAAAGACGGCTTCGAAACAGCGGGAAACGATTGCCCGATGCTCGTCGAGAACGGCGACGAACGCGCTCCAGTCGGCAAAGCTCAGCGAGCTGGCGATTTGCTGGCGTTCCTCTTCGGTTCCCGGAAGGCGGTGCGTCTGGGCGTCGTTGACGTATTGCAGGCGGTGTTCGAGGCGGCGCAGGAAAGTGTAGGCAGCGGCGAGTTCGTGTTCGTTGTCGGCGGGCAGCAGGCGGCGTTCGGCAAGCAGCGCCAAGACCTCGAGGGTTGGTTTTGTTTGCAGGACGGGATCGCGGCCCCCACGGATCAACTGGAAGACCTGGGCGATGAACTCGATTTCGCGGATGCCACCCGGGCCGAGCTTGATATGCTCGGCCATTTCCTTGCGCGCCACCTCGCGGCGAATCTGCGCGTGCAGATCGCGCATGGCATTGATGGCGCCAAAGTCGAGATACTTGCGAAAAACGAAAGGGCGACAGATGTTCTGTAGCGCGCTCACCCACTGCGGCTGCAGATTCTCGCCGTGGTTCAAGACCCTGGCCTTGATCCAGGCGTAGCGTTCCCACTCGCGGCCTTGCGCGATCAGGTAGTGTTCGAGCGAGTCCAACGAGCAGACCAGCGGTCCGGAATCGCCGTTCGGGCGCAACCGCATGTCGACCCGGAAAACCCGGCCATCCTCGGTGAGCTCGCCGAGAGTGCCGATCAGGCGCTTGCCGAGGCGCTGGAAGAAGTCGTAGTTGTCGATCCGGCGGCCTTCGCCGGCGGTCTGCCCATCCTCCGGGTAGATGAAGATGTAATCGACGTCGGACGAGACGTTGAGCTCGCGTCCGCCGAGCTTGCCCATGCCGATGACCAGCAGCCGTTGTGCCTGCCCGTGACTGTCGAGCGGCTCGCCAAACTGCTCGCAGAGCTGCCGATGATGGAAATCGAGGGCGCGATTGGTGCTGATTTCGGCGAGCACGGTCATGCTTTCGACGACTTCGGCGAGCGTCGCCAGACCGCCGACGTCGCGCACCACCAGCGCCGCCATTACCCGCTGACGGAGGCCGCGCAGGGCACTTTTCAGCGGCTCATCGCCAGTCGTCGCAGGCGAACCACTCGCCGCAGCGCCGTTGAGAAAGTCATTCATCTGCTCGACGCCGAGCGCCTGCGCTGCGTGCGCTTCCAGCCAGGCACCTATTTCGGGGCGGGCGGCGAGCAGATTGCGCAGGTAATGACTGTGTTTCTGCGCTGCCTGCAGCGCGCTTGCCAATGGCGCCGGGCACTTGCTGGAGGATTCTATGGTCGGATCCATGATGTTCTCGGTAAATTGAGTGTTGCGCGGGGTCGCTGTGCCTGGCGCCGGGGAACAGGGGCAAAGCCGTTACAATGCCGGCTTGAAGCTGAAAACAGCAGTCGCTCGCCGACAACCTGGCTGCCATTTTTCTTCCTGGACATCACCATGCGCATGCACAGCAGCGCTGCCCCGCGCCCATTCGGTCAATCGCCCGCAGCATCCTGCGTGCGCGCTGCAGCGCGGACTTCCCTCGCCATTGTCTAGCGCTCCCGACATTCTAGTGATGCCCGGCGGCTATTGGCAAAACTCCGTACGCGACGATCAGGCCTGATGCGCCAGGACGAACTGCGCCCAGCGCTCTATCATCGCCTTCATTTGCTGATGCCGCTGCTCTCGCATCCGGCAACGGGCCGCATCTGGCGCCTTCTGGTACGCGTTTTCTGGCTCGCCTATTTTGCCTTCGTGCTGCTGATTCTGGCGCTGCGCTACCTGATCCTGCCGAACATCGAAGCCTACCGAGTCGACATCGAGGAGCAGGTCAGCCAGGCGATCGGCCTGTCGGTCAGCGTCGGACAAATTGCGGCCAGCTGGGACGGAATCCATCCCGATCTGCTCCTCTCCGATGTGATTATCGCCGATAGCAAGGGACAGCCGGCCCTGGCCTTGCCACGGATTCATGGCGTCCTCTCCTGGTCTTCGCTACCGCGCCTGGCGCTGCGTCTGCGCTTGCTGCAGATCGACGAGCCGACCCTGCATCTGCGTCGGGATAGCGACGGACGCTTTTTCGTCGCCGGGATCGCACTCGCCGACGCCGGAGGCGACAATGCCGTTGGTGACTGGATACTGGCGCAAAAGGAGATCCGCGTCCGCGGCGCGACGGTCGCCTGGGAGGACGCCAAGCGCGAGGCGCCGCCGCTGATTCTCGAAGCCGTCAATTTTGCGCTCGACAACGACGCTCACCACCACCGCTTCGCTCTGACTGCCTTGCCGCCGCCCGCACTGGCAGCCGCGATCGACCTGCGTGGGGATTTTCGCGGCCAGCATCTCGGCGAGCTCGAGGCCTGGAATGGCCAGGCCTTCGTCCAGATCGACTATGCCGACCTCGCCGTCTGGCGGACGTGGATCGACTACCCGATCGTCCTCCAGCACGGCCGCGGCGCAATGCGCGCCTGGGTCGGCTTCACCGCAGGCAAGCTCGACGCGCTGACGGCCGATCTGGCGCTCGACGACGTCAATCTGCGCCTGGCGAACGACCTCCCCGCGCTCGAGCTGGAACAGCTCTCCGGCCGTATCTCTGCGCGTCTATCGGCGACCGGGATGAGCGTCGACGGGTCTCGCGTGGAGCTGCTCACCGAGGAGCGCAAAGGCAAGGGCGCCCGCGCGGACGAGTTCATCCGCCTCGCACCGACCGATTTTCACGTTGACTGGCAGCGCGCCCCAGACGGCGGCGCGTTGCGCGGCAGGCTTACTGCCAGCGTTCTCGAACTGACTGCGCTCGCCAGCCTGGCCCGCTACCTGCCGCTGGACGCCGGATCGCGGCAGCTGCTCGCCGACTATGCGCCGCGTGGCCGCGTCAGCCAATTGCGTGCGGCCTGGGTCGGCGACGCCGAACGGCTGCACAGCTATTCGCTGAAAGCCCATTTTGACGCGCTTGCCGTGCGCGCCAAGGATTCGTTTCCAGGGGTTTCCGGGCTGTCCGGAGTTGTTGATGCCAATGAGCGGGGCGGCAGCGCGACCTTGGGTTCGGGGAACGCGGAAATCGATCTGCCCAGCGTCCTGCCGGACTCGTCGATGCGCCTGGGCAAGCTGAACGCACAGGCGCGCTGGAAGATCAACCAGGGCGTGCTCGAGGCCGAGTTGCTGCGCGCAGAATTCTCCGGGCCGGACGCGACCGGTTCGGCAAAGGGAACTTACCGCTACCGCGGCGATGGGCCGGGCAGCATCGACCTCAGCGCTGCACTCACCCGCGCCGACGCGCGCGCCGTCTGGCGGTACCTGCCGCTGGTGCTGAATCGCGACGCTCGCCACTGGGTTCGCGACGCACTGAAGGCGGGAAGTGCCAGCGAGGCCAAGCTGGTCCTCAAGGGCAATCTGGCCAACTTCCCGTTTGTCGACCACACTCAGGGCCAGTTTCTGGTGACCGTCAAGGCGCAGGGCGTGACGCTCGACTATGGCAACGGTTGGCCAGAGATTACCGGCCTCGACGCGGATCTGCGCTTCGCGGGCAATGGCATGCTGGTCGACGTACGCCGCGGCGCCATCCTCGGCGCCAGCCTGGCGCAGACGCGGGCCGAAATTCCAGATTTCGACGCGCCGGTGTCGACCTTGAAAGTGCAGGGGCGCGCCGAGGGCGATACGGCGCAGTTCCTCAAGTTCATCGTCGACAGCCCGGTCGCCGAGCGCATCGACCATTTTTCCGATGCCATGCGCGCCAGCGGCAAGGGGCGTCTCGATATCGGGCTGGTGATTCCTCTCGAAGAGGCGCGGCTCGGCGAGTCGAAGATCGATGCGGAGTACGTCTTCCTGGGCAACGAGGTCAGCGTCGATCCGGCCCTGCCGCCCTTGCACGAGGTCAATGGTCGCCTGCAGTTCACCGCCCACGATCTGCGCATTCCCGAGATCAAGGCGAAACTGGCGGGTGGCCCGGTGAAGATCAAGGGCGGTGCGGACAACGGCAAGGTGCGGGTTGACGTCGATGGAAGCGTCGACGTCAACGGATTGCGTGGACTGGCCAGCTGGCCACTGCTCGCCCAGCTCTCCGGAAGCGCTGCTTACAATGCCCAGATCCAGGTCAGGAAGCGCAACGTCGAACTGGTGCTCGAGTCGGATCTGCTCGATATCGCGTCGACGCTGCCGGCTCCCTTCGCCAAGAGTCGTGGCGAGCCGATGCGCCTGCATCTCGACAATAGCGTCCTGCCACCAGTACAGGCCGGCAAAGCGCTACCTATCGTGCGTGAGCAGCTGCGCGTGGCGCTCGGCAGCGTGCTCAACCTGCACCTGATCCACCGCCAACAGGACGGCCGGCATTCGCTCGAACGTGCGGCGATCGCCATCGGCAGGCCGATGAAGGTGCTGCCGGAACGGGGCATCAACGTCGGGATCAGCACCCAGCTGCTCGATATTGACACCTGGCGCAAGGTCCTCGCCGGCCCCGGAAAGGATACGCCGGTCGTCGAGCCGGGGGCGGGCGTTGACGCGGCTTCCGAGGGCGCATCGGCCGGCGGCCTGCCGGTCCTGGTCGAGCTTAAAGCGGGCCAGGTGGTCGTTTCGGGTTGGCGCTACAGCGACGTCACGCTGGCGCTTTCCGGCGAGCATCCGCGCTGGGTTGCCAGCCTGCTGTCGCGCGAAGCGACGGGTGCCCTGCAATGGGACGGTGCGGGTACCGGCAAGCTGAGCGCGCGTCTGAAAAAATGGCAGCTGCCGGGCAAGGACGAGCGGTCGATCGAACCCGTTCAGTCGGGCGACGCCCTGCAGAAGTTGCCGGCGCTCGATATCGTGGTTGACGAATTCGAGGTTGGCGTTCGCCGCTTCGGTCGCCTCGACGTGCAGGCCCATAACGATGGCGGTATCTGGCGGCTCGATAGAGTCGAGCTGCTCAACCCGGTGGCGAAATTTTCCGCCAGCGGCCAGTGGCAGGTCGCCAACGGCAATCGCACCCAGCTCGATTTCGCCCTCGACAGCAGCGACGTCGGCAAGCTGCTCGATCGCCTCGGCTATCCTGGCAGCGTGCGTGCCGGCAGCACGCGCATGAAAGGGAAGCTTGGCTGGAACGGGCCCCCGGAGGGGCTCGACTACGCGACGCTCAACGGCGACTTGCAGCTTGAGGCACGCAAAGGCGAGTTCCTCAAGCTTGACCCTGGCGCTGCCGGCAAACTCCTTGGCCTGATCAGCCTGCAGGGCTTGCCGCGCCGCTTCACGCTTGATTTCGGCGATGTCTTCAGCGAAGGTTTCGCCTTCGACACCATCAGCGGCAGGATGACGGTGAAAGACGGAGTGATGAGCACCGACCAGCTGCAGATCGATGGCCCGGCGGCGCGCGTCCTGATGCGTGGAGAAACCGACCTGAAGAAGGAAACGCAGCGCCTGAATGTCAGCGTTCAACCGGAGTTGAGCAGTAGCGCCGCCCTCGGGGTGGCGGTGATCAACCCGCTTGCCGGCATGGCCGCGCTGTTGGCGAACAAGTTTCTGCAGAATCCCTTGAACAAGATGTTCAGTTTCGAGTATCTGGTTACCGGCAAGTGGGATGATCCCAAAGTCGAGAGAATCACCGCCACACCGACGCCAGCGCCGCCGGCAAACTCCACGCAGTGAGCAGATTTCGCCCTCCCCAACCCATTCTTCGGAGTATCCCATGAAGCCAGCCAGCCAGGCGCGCGCGGACGACCGGCAGCCGGCCGCGTCCAGTCTGTGTGTCGCGGCAGTACAGATGGTGTCCACGCCGCGAGTCGACGAGAACCTGCGCACGGCGGCGGCGCGTATCGCCGAGGCCGTCGCGCTGGGCGCCGAGCTGGTGGCCCTGCCCGAGTACTTCGCGATCATGGGCATGAGCGATAGCGACAAGGTCGGCGTACGCGAGCACGACGGCAGCGGCCCGATCCAGGATTTCCTCGCCGCCAGCGCGCGCGAGCACGGCATCTGGCTGATCGGCGGCTCCTTGCCCTTGTCTGCCGACAGCCCGGACAAGGTGCTCAACTCCAGCGTCGCGTACAATCCACACGGTCAGCGGGTCGCGCGCTACGACAAGATCCACCTCTTCGGCTTCCGGCAGGGGGCCGAGGCCTACGACGAAAGCGTGACCATCCAGGCCGGCAGGCAGCCGGTCGCCTTCGCCACGCCTTTTGGCCGCGTCGGTTTGTCGATCTGCTACGACCTCAGGTTCCCGGAGCTTTATCGCGCGCTTGGGGTCACAGAGCTACTGGTCGTTCCGGCGGCCTTTACCGAAACCACCGGGCGGGCGCACTGGGAGATATTGCTGCGCGCCCGGGCGATCGAGAATCAGTGCTACGTGCTGGCTGTTGCGCAAGGTGGCCGGCACGAGAACGGCCGCGAAACGCACGGCAACAGCATGCTGATCGATCCCTGGGGCGAGATCCTCGATCGCAAGCTGAAAGGGCCGGGAGTCGTCGTCGGCACACTCGAACGTGACCGCCTGGACTCGGTCCGCGCCAACCTGCCGGCGCTCAAACACCGCGTCATGTAGTCATGCCGGCCGCCGCGCCGCGCCAACCGCAGCATTAACGGAAATCCGATGAACGCCAAACAACCCACGCTTCTCGTGCAGGCCCAGAAAACCCTGCTCACCCCCTACGGTCTTGACGTCGCCGACCTGAACAAGGTCTTTGGCCAGATCATGTCGCACCAGGTCGACTACGCCGACCTCTATTTCCAGTACAGCCGCTCCGAGGCCTGGAGCCTGGAAGAAGGAATCGTCAAGTCGGGCAGTTTCAGCATCGACGAAGGCGTCGGCGTGCGTGCCATGGCCGGCGAGAAAACCGCTTTTGCCTACTCGGACGACATCAGCTCGCAGGCGCTCGCTGACGCTGCCGCGACGGTGCGTGCGATTGCCGCCGTCGGCGAGCAGCAACGCGTTCCGGCGCTGAAGAAAGGCCGCGCGCCGCGCGCCCTTTACGTGCCGCACGACCCTCTGGCGTCGCTCGACGCGGCGAGCAAGGTCAAGCTGCTCGAACGGCTGGAAGCGCTCGCGCGCGCCGAGGACAGCCGCGTGACGCAGGTGATGGCGCATCTCGCGGGAGAATACGAGGTGATTCTCGTCGCCGGCAGCGATGGTCGGCTGGCCGCCGACATCCGGCCGCTGGTGAGGGTTTCGCTGACGGTCATCGTCGACGAGAACGGTCAGCGCGAACAGGGTTCCGCCGGCGGTGGTGGGCGCACCGACTACAGCTGCTTTACAGACGACGTCCTGCACGGCTACGCGCGTGAAGCGGTCCATCAGGCGGTGACCAACCTCGTCGCCCAGCCGGCGCCGGCCGGCACGATGTCGGTCGTCCTCGGCCCCGGATGGCCCGGCATCCTGCTCCACGAGGCAGTCGGGCATGGCCTCGAAGGCGACTTCAATCGCAAGGGCAGCTCGACCTTTGCCGGCCGTATCGGCAGTCGGGTGGCGTCGAAGGGCGTCACCGTGATCGACGACGGTACGCTTCCCGACCGCCGCGGGTCGCTGACCATCGACGACGAAGGCAATCCGACGCAGCGCACGGTGCTCATCGAAGACGGCATTCTCAAGGGCTACATGCAGGACGGCCTCAACGCGCGTCTGAGCGGCGTCGCGCCGACCGGCAACGGCCGTCGCGAATCCTTCGCGCACCTGCCCTTGCCGCGCATGACCAACACCACCCTGCTGAACGGCGACAAGAGTCCCGAGGAGATCATAAAGTCGGTCAAGAAGGGGATCTACGCGGTCAATTTCGGTGGCGGCCAGGTCGATATCACCAACGGCAAGTTCGTTTTTTCGATGTCCGAAGCCTATCTGATCGAGAACGGAAAGATTGGCCGTCCGGTAAAAGGCGCAACCCTGATCGGCAGCGGCCCGGAGGCCATGAACCGGGTGTCGATGATCGGCAACGACATGTGCCTCGACCCCGGTGTCGGCACCTGCGGCAAGGAAGGGCAGAGCGTGCCGGTGGGTGTCGGCCAGCCGACGCTGCGCATCGACGGATTGACCGTCGGCGGCACAGCGTAGGCGGCGAAAGGGCAGTCCCGGGCAGATCAGGGCCGGGTTGCCCGCCCACTTGCGGATGGCCTGACAAGGTATTTCCGTAGTCATAACAGCGTCTTCCAGTCGTATAATCGCAGCCTCCCCATGCTGCTGACTGGAGTTCCCCCGTGACATCCACCCGTGCCTTCTCGAAGCTCGCCGCGGCGCTGTCGTTCTTCCTGCTGGCCTGCTGGTCCTTCATGGCCGGAGCGACAGTGGTCGCTCCGGCCGCGGAGCAGGTGCAAGCGGGGGAGGCGATCCTGCTCCATAATTTCCGGCCGATCGTCACCTTTCGGGCGACCTTCCTCGGCGCCCCACCGGTCGCACGCGCACGAAAATCCGAGCAGCGCATCAACCAGCTGACGCCGGCCCAGATGGTGCAGGAGATTAGTTTGACGCCTTTCAGCTTTGACGGTGGGCGTGGCATCACCTTGACCAATAACGACAATATTCTCTTTGCCCTGGTCGACGGAGACCTGGACCCGCAGGAGAAACTCACCCTGGAGCAGGCCGCCGAGCGCGCGCGCGAGGCGCTCAGCGCTGCACTGCTGGCGGACGCCACCCAGCGTCGCCCCGAAGTCCTGCTCAAGGGAGTTGGCTTGTCTGTGGCGGCAACGGTGATCGCCTTTGCGTTGCTCTGGTTGATCGCTCGTGCGACGCGGCTGCTGGTCGGCCGTCTGCAACGAATCATCGAAGAGGAAGATGCTGGTAGCAAGTTGCGCTGGGCACGGCACGGCTGGTTGCTCGTGCAGCGAATATCGCAGCTGTTCATGGGTTTTCTATGGTTGAGCGTCGCCTACCTGTGGTTGACCTACGTGCTGGCGCGCTTTCCGCTCACCGAGCCTCTCGGTGAGCGCCTCGGCGACTTCCTTCTCGACCTGCTGGAGACCATCGGCACGAGTTTCATCGGCGCCATGCCCTCGCTGACCACGGTGGTGGTCATCCTGTTCATGACCAAGGCCGCCAACGACGCCATCGGCAACTTCTTCCAGGCTGCCAAGGACGGCCGGGTGCATGCACCCGGCCTGCACTCGGATACGGTCAGCGCCACTCACCGCCTGGTGACGGTCATCGTCTGGGGGCTGGGCATCGCCATCGCCTACCCCTTCATTCCGATGTCCAACAGCGACGCCTTCAAGGGCTTGTCGGTGATGCTCGGCTTCATGTTTACGCTCGGTTCTGCCGGCATCGTCAACCAGTTGATGAGTGGCCTGGTGCTGGTCTATGCACGCGCGCTGTCGGTCGGCGACTTCGTCGAGATCGGTGACAACGCCGGCGTGGTCAGCCAGGTCGGCGTGCTGTCCACCAAGATCATCAACATGCGCAACGAAGAGATCACCATTCCCAACGCGGTGCTGGTCGGCAACCCGATCCGCAACTTTTCCCGGCTGGCCGGTGAGCGTGGCACGCTGGTGTCGACCAAGGTGACCATCGGCTACGACACGCCGTGGCGGCAAGTGCACGCGATGCTCATCGCCGCCGCCAAGCAGACGCCCGGCTTGCGGCCTGTTCCGACGCCGTTTGTCTATCAGAAAGGGCTGGCCGACTGGTACGTCGAATACGAGCTCTTCGCGCACATGGACAAGCCGCTCGAGCGGATTCCGGTCCTCTCCGCCTTGCACGCCAATATCCAGGATCAATTCAACACCTACGGCGTGCAGATCATGTCGCCACATTTCAACGCGCAGCCCGCCAACAATCTGGTCGTTCCGCCCGACGCCTGGCACGCCGCACCCGCGACGCCCGATAGCGGCAGCGGAAAGTCCTGATCACCCCGCCGGCTGACCGCGAAACGGGGAGAACCGCCGACCTTTCCGATCGGCACCCCTGGCGCCGCCGCCGGGCGTGAGAGGCGCACCGGCGTCGCCGCTGGGTGCCGACGCTCTATCGTATTCCCTTAGGATGTCCTGATGCTCAGCTTCGCGATCACCGTTTTCCTTTCGGCCTTTCTGCTCTTCCAGATCCAGCCGATCATTGCCAAGATGATTCTGCCGTGGTTCGGCGGTTCGTCTTCGGTGTGGAGCACCTGCCTGGTTTTCTTCCAGGCCGAACTGCTGCTCGGCTATCTGTACGTCCATCTGCTGCACGAGTCGCTTTCGCCGCGCCGGCAGAATGTCGTCCACTGCGTCCTCTTGCTGCTCAGTCTGGCGACGCTGCCGGTCATTGCCGACCCGGCGTTGAAGGACGTCGCTTTCGCCAACCCGACGTGGAACGTGCTGGTGGTGCTCGCTGCGGCCGTGGGTATGCCCTATCTGCTGCTGTCGACCACCGGTCCGCTGATGCAGGCCTGGTATGCGCGCAGCTTTGCCAGCGCCATGCCCTATCGCCTGTACGCGCTGTCGAACCTGGCGTCGATGATCGCGCTGCTCAGTTACCCCGTCCTCGTCGAACCGTATTTTCGGGTGCACGATCAGGCCATGGCCTGGTCGGCCGCGTACGCCCTGTTCGTCGTCGCCTGCCTGGGCAGCGCCTGGCAGTCGTGGAAGGGCGTGTCCAGCGAGCGCGAGGTGCTGAAGGTGAGCAGCGAGCCGGTACCACGACCGCCCCTTGGCGAGTGTCTGCTCTGGATCGGCCTGGCGATGACCGCGTCGCTGCTGCTGCTGGCGATGACCCGCCACCTGACGCAGGACGTCGCGCCGGTGCCCTTCCTGTGGGTCGTGCCGCTGAGCATCTATCTGCTCAGTTTCATTCTCTGCTTCGACGCCCCGCGTTACTACTATCGACCGGGATTTCTGGTCGCGCTGCCGATTGCCTTCGTGGTTCTTGACCGCGTGCTCGATGGTGGAGGCATGGAGGTGCCGCTGCTGGTCACCTTGATGTGCCTGTCGCTGTTCGTCTTCTGCATGGTCTGTCACGGCGAGCTGGTCAGGCGCCGGCCACCGGTTCGCCATCTGACCCTGTTCTACCTGATGCTGTCGATTGGCGGCGCGCTCGGCGGCACCTTCGTCGGTCTGCTGGCGCCGGCGATCTTCAATGCCTATTTCGAACTGCCGATCGGGCTCTTTCTCTGCGCCCTGCTGGTGACCATCGTTCTCTGGCGTGAGCTGCGACTGATCCGGCGCGTCCTGCTCGTCGTGGCGCTGCTGGCCTACGCTTACCGGCTCGGTGGCATCGCCATCGATTACGTCCAGAACTACCGCGTCGTGGTGCGCAACTTCTATGGCCAGCTGCGCGTCGACGACGTCGACGAGGAAGCGCTCGGCATAAAGCGCCGGATCCTGCACGGGCGCATCAATCACGGCGAGCAGTATCTTGCCGCCGAGCACCGCCGGCAGCCGACTGCGTACTACTGCGAGAGCTCTGGAGTCGGTCAGGCGCTGCGTGCCATCGCCGGCAAGAAGCCACTCAAGATCGGCATCCTCGGCCTCGGCGCCGGTACCCTTGCCACCTATGGTCGCAGCGGCGACGAAATGCGCATGTACGAAATCAACGAGCAGGTGCTCGATCTCGCGCGCAACGAGTTCAGCTACCTCGGCGATAGCAAGGCGACGATCGTTCCGGTGCTCGGCGACGGCCGCCTGATGCTCGAACGCGAGCCCGCCCAGAATTTCGACCTCCTGGCCATCGACGCTTTTTCCGGAGATTCGATCCCCACCCACCTGCTGACCCTCGAGGCGATGCAGGCCTATCGCCGGCACCTGAAAAGCGACGGCGTGCTGGCCGTGCATATCACCAACCGCTACCTCGACCTGCGGCCGGTGATCGCTGCCGCCGCCGAGCAGCTCGGCGTCAGCGCGCTGATCTTCGACCTCGATCCCGCCGCAGGCGACCGCTTCTGCCGCCATTCGGTATGGGTGCTGCTGCTTCCCGCCGAGCGCGCCGCGCAACTGTCGAAAGCCTTCCACGGCGGTGACAAGCTCGTTCCACGCCCCGCTTTTCCCGTATGGACCGACAGCTTCTCCAATCTGCTCGGCATTCTGCAGTAGCGATTACCGACGGTTGCCGCTCAACCGCCCTTCCCGCCTGCCCCGTTCTCCTTCGCCTCGCGGGGAGGGGTTGGCGGAGATGGGCTGGCCTAGACGCGAGCCCGTTGGCGGCGGGCGTTGCCAATCTCCATTCCAGGTGAGCACATGTCCGAACTGATCCAGCGCGCCAAGAATTTTGCGACCTCTGCCCATCAGCGCATAGGCCATCGCCGCAAGTACAGCGATCAACCGTACCAGGTGCACCTGGAATCGGTGGCGCGCATGGTGGCGTCGGTGAGCGATGACGCCGAAATGATCGCCGCTGCGTGGCTGCACGACGTCGTCGAGGATACGCCGGCGACGCTTGGCGACGTCGAGCGCGAGTTCGGCCCGGCGGTTGCCGCGCTGGTCCAGGATCTCACCGACGTCAGCCGACCGAGCGACGGCAACCGTGCCATCCGCAAGGAGACCGATCGCCAGCATACGGCACACGCCTCGCCCCGTGCCAAGACCATCAAGCTGGCCGACCTGATCGACAACTGCCAGGACATCACCAGCCATGACGCTCGCTTCGCCAGGGTATACCTGAGCGAAATGAATGCGCTCCTGGCCGTCCTGGGCGAAGGCAATACCCGCCTGTTGAACAAAGCCCGGGCACTGCACGGCGAGTGTCAGGAAAAGCTGTCGCAGCGTGCCGGCGCGGAAGCGAGCCCTTCCACCATCGGCCTGGCGGCGCTCTTTCCCCAGGTGGCGAACTCGCTGCTCCTGCGTCGCTTTCGTGAGGTGTTTACCGCCGGCGACATTGCCGAACCCCTGCTCTCCTTCGACACCGACGCGCCCGCGCGCGACAGCGCAAGAATCATGAAGGCGCGGCACCTGAAGATTGCCGGTATCCGCGTCGACGGCGTCGTCCAGGCCTATGTGCGCCTGGCCGACATCGCCGTCGGCGATGTCGGCGATGGCGACCGAGGGGGCGCTGCTCCGAGCGGACGGCAGTTGCAGCACATCGCGGCGGACCAGGTGCTGGCCATCAACGCCCCGCTGATGGATGTGGTCGGCATTCTGACCCGTCACGACCAGTGTTTTGTCTCCGTCTTCGATTCCGTCGTCGGCCTCATCGAGCGTGACGCGGTGAACAAGCCGCCGGTACGGATGTGGCTTTTCGGCGCCATCACGCTCTACGAAATGGGGCTGCTGACGCTGATCGAGAAGATCTATCCCGACGGCAGTTGGCAAGGCATCCTGCCTGCCGGGCGCCTGGAAAAGGCGCGCGAGCTGCAACGTGAGCGACAGCGTCGCAATCAGCATTGCGAGCTGATCGATTGCCTGCAACTGGCCGATAAGGCGATGCTCACCCTCGAATACCCCCCGGCGCGGGACGCCCTCGGCCTGCCGTCGAAGCGGGCCGCCAAGGCGTTGATCAAGGATCTCGAATCGCTGCGCAATCATCTCGCCCACGCGCAGGACATCGTCTCGCACGACTGGGTACAGATCATTCGCCTCGCGCATCGCATGGCGGAGCTGAGCACGGCGTAGGCCGTGCCGGGCTCGGGCCAGCCGATCGTGCTGCTGGCCGACGCGCCGCGCTTTGAGCGGGTCACTTCCGGCTACGCCCTGACGCCGTTGACGACGATGGTTCTGTGGTGGTGGTGCGAAGCGATCGCCCGATGAGTCGAGCTCCTACCCGGGGCTGGCGGACCTCTTGTTGGAGGCCCATCTATCAGGCGCCAGCGACGCTGGCCAAGAAAGGGTAAGGATCTCCGCAGTGGGACGACTTAGGTTTTTCTCGACCCGCAGCCGGAACGCCTGAATGCCAGAATTCGACACGATTTCCGTGATCATCCCGACGCTGAACGAAGAGGCTCGCATTGGCGCCACGCTGGCCAGCGTCCTTCCGCAGCGGCCTGCGGAAGTGCTGGTGGTGGACAGCCACAGCAGCGATACGACGGTGGCGATCGCCGCGGCGATGATCGGCGTGCGCGTTCTGCAGGCGGACAAAGGCCGTGCGCGCCAGATGAACGCCGGTGCTGCGGCAGCTCGTGGCGACTGGCTGCTGTTCCTCCATGCCGACACGCTCTTGCCGCCATCGGCGCTGGAGCGCATAAGCGCACAGCCGGAGGGCATCCTGGCCGGCGCTTTCAGGCATCGGTTTTCGGGTGACGACTGGCGCCTGCGGCTGATATCGCGCCTGGACAACACCCGCGCCCGGTTGACCAGGATCGCTTTCGGTGACCAGGCGATCTTCGTGCGGCGAACCTTGTTCGAGCGTCTCGGCGGTTTTCCGCCGTGCGACGTGATGGAGGACGTGGCCTTCGGCGAACTGCTACGCAAAGTCACCACGCCGGTTCTGCTGCGTGAGGAGGCAATCACCGATGCGCGCAAGTTCGAGCAGATGGGGGTATGGACAAGCCTGGCGCGGGTTGGCGTGCTGCTCGCCTTCCATCGCTTGCGCCTGCCGCTGGTGGGGCGGTCGTTTTTCAAGGAAATTCGCTGAAGGTCTGCCGCGCGCGGCCGGATCCTGGAGAGGTCATGAAGAACTGGACGAGTTGGAGGGCAGGTGCGAAATGGACGCAGCGGATCTTGGCGCTCGCACTTCTGGGCCTGTCGTTTTCCGCCACTGCGGCCTTCGACCACAGTCACGCCGCGTGGACGGCGCTGCTCAAGCGGCATGTGGTGCTGATCGACGGCGGCAAGGCGTCGCAGGTGGACTATGCCGGGCTGGCCAGGGAGCGTCCGGCGCTGACGGCGTATCTCGAAAGCCTGTCGGCCGTACAGCGGGCGCACTTCGAATCCTGGCCGAAGGTGCGGCAACTGGCATTCCTGATCAACGCCTACAACGCGTTCACCGTCGATCTGATACTCGGCCGGTATCCCGATCTGCAGTCGATCCGTGATCTCGGCAACATCGTCTTCAACAGCCCGTGGAAGCAGAAGTTCTTCTCGCTGTTCGGCGAACCGCGCCATCTGGACTGGATCGAACACGAGCTCATTCGCAAGCCGGGCGCCTATGACGATCCGCGCATCCATTTCGCGGTGAATTGCGCCTCGCTCGGCTGTCCGATGCTGCGTGAGGAGGCTTTCGTCGGCGAGCGCCTTGATGAGCAGTTGGAGCAACAGACGCGGCGCTTCCTCGCCGATCGCACACGCAATCGCTACGAGCCGCGAACCGCGACGCTGATGGTCTCGCCGATTTTCGACTGGTACGGCAAGGATTTCCAGGCCGGCTACCGAGGTGTGACCTCGCTCAGGCAGTTCCTGGGCAATTACGCCGATCTGCTGGCCAGAACGCCTGCCGAACAGGCGCTGCTGCGCCAGCAGCTGGTGGGAATCGACTTCCTTGACTACGACTGGGCGCTGAACAGCGTGCCGCGCTGAGCGGCTGCGTGCGGCGCAGCACGACACTATCCGCCTGAATCTACTTGCCGCCGCGCGTGTCCGTGACGGCCGCGAGGACACCGAGGCCGATCAGGACACCGGCGCTCAGGTAGCGCCCAACGCCGCGCAGCCTGCTGCGGCGCATCAGCGCCGGCTGTATCGCGCTCGCACTGAGCACGTACAAGCTGTCCGTGACGACGGCGATGAGCACGAACAGCGATCCCAGAAGCAGGGTCTGCAGCAGCGCCGACGCGGCCGGGTCGACGAATTGCGGCAGGAATGCGGCGAAGAACAACGCCGTCTTGGGGTTGAGCAGGGCGACGACAAAGCCATCGCGAAAAATTGGCGCGAGACAGGCTGCGCCGAAGGTGGCGCCGGCAGTCTGCGGCGCTGGCACGGCGCAGACCGCTTTGACGCCGAGATAGACGAGGTAGGCTGCGCCGGCATACTTGACGACGGTGAACGCCAGCGACGAGATGGCGAACAGCGCCGCCAGGCCGATCGACGCCCCGATGGCGTTGGCCAGATTGCCGAACGCGACGCCGGCCAGTGAAGCCAGTCCGGCGCGCCTGCCCTGCGCCAGGGTACGCGCCACGATATAGATCACTCCCGGTCCCGGCGTTGCGGCGAGCACCAGGCTGGCCAGCACGAAGGCGGAAAAAGGCAGCGTTGCGGACGCGCTGCCGAGGGTGGTGATTTGAGTGATTTGGGGGATTTCGTTCATCGCATTTCTCTGCCTGGCGAAGAGAGGGACGAGATTCGCGCGTCGACGTCGCTGACCGCAGGCCAGCGGTCGCGCACAGTGTAGTGCTGAATTCCTGGTGAGACTCTTGGCGACCGCTGAAAGCAGGGCAAAACCCTGTGATGGCTGAAATTCGCAGGGTCCATGCCAGGGCGGCCCTCGTCGCCACCCCTCGCAATGACGAGCGGGCTGGCGTGTCGCCGCCTTCCCGACGAGACTTTCAGCCAGCCGGACAGCAGCGCGCAACCCCTGTGGTGGCTGGGATGTATGTTCCACTCTGCGTGCGACACTACACCAACGGACGCAAGAAACTCATTTCTTCTTTTCGGAAGCCGTGTGCGACTGGCTGTCGCCAGATCGTCCAGGGCAAGCGATTCGCGTGCCCCGGCCGCTGCGCGGGAACGTCGAGAGCCGCTTCACGAGGCGCCACGAAGCCGCTTCTTGTCCAGTTTCGCCTGGTACATCCGGCTGTCGGCCGCGCTTATCAGTTCGTCCGCCGTCGTGCCATTCTCCGGCGTGTAGAGGACGAGGCCGTAACTGAAAGCGATGGGAAAGGGCTTGCCTGCAGCGGCAGCCGTTTCCTGAAGGCATTGCTCGGCTCTGTCGAGCAGGCGGCTTCCTTCGTCGAGATCGCAGTCATGCAGTAGCAGCAGGAACTCGTCCCCACCGAGTCGAACGGCGGCGTCACTGGCACGGATACTTTCGATCAACACCCTGGCGACGGTGCTGATCAGCCAGTCGCCTTCAGCGTGCCCGAAGTCGTCGTTGGTCGCCTTCAGCCCGTCGAGATCGACGAAACAGACCGCCAGCCGACCACCCTGTCGGTGCATTCTCGCCATCGATTTGTCCAGCATCATCATGCCGGTACGTCGATTCAGCAGCCCCGTCAGCTCGTCGAAGGTGGCATAGTGTTCGAGAGTCTGTTGTGCCCTTTTCAGCTCACTGATGCTGGTGATGCCGAGCACCATGACCGCCTGTCCCGAAAAGCTGATTGCGTTAACCGACACCAGAGCCTCGAACACCTCACCAACGGCGTCGACGAGACGAACCTCGCACTCGTTGAGCGTCTCCCCCTGGCCGAGTTTGTCGAGGAATCGCTGATTGGCTTCGTCTCCGCCGGCCAGCAGGGGAGCCAAGTAGACGCCCGGTGTCGGGTCCGGTGGCAGTCCAAGTAGATTCATGGCTTTCTGATTGGCGTGCAGGATGGTCAGCTTCTCGCCGAGCACCAGTAGGAATGCCGTCGGACTGGCCGAAAAAAGACGTTCCAGGTCTTCTTCGCGAGCGGCCAGCTCGGTCATGTCGCGCTGGATACGACGCGTGGCCGGCGCGCAGATGAACGCGGCCGAGAGAACCAGGACCAGCAGTGTCGTGCTCATCAAGGCGATTTCCAGCCACCGGGCGAAGACCACCTTCGCGTTCGCCTCGCGGTCGTAGAGGGTGACGATGGCGCTCATGCCCGCCAGGAAATCGGCCTCGTGCTGCCTGATGGTGTCGATATTGCGAGCCAGGGTGGCGACGCTTTCCGGCGCCGACAGAATCGCCCGGGCGGCAGCGGCGATGGCCTCATGGTGCGCGTGCAGCGGCCCAAACAGGTTTTCCACCGCTTCGCTGTTGCGCCCCGGCAAGCCCAGTTCGCTGTCGCCGCGCAACAATCCGGCGTGCGTACGTTCCCACAGGTTCAGCGCCTCCGCGAGCTGCCTGCGGTAACGGGTGTCCTCGCTGCCGGATTGGGCGGTCGAGATGTAATAGCTCAAGGCGGTGATTTTCTGGCTGAGCATGCGTTGCCGGCCGGCCATGTTGACCACGCGCGAGTCGTACTTCTGATCGGCCAGCACGAACTGCATCACCCCCTGCGCGGCGATCGTCAGCATGGCGATTACGGCTAGCGCCATGGTGTACCGCTTGCGTAGCTGGCTGGCCGATAGCATTGCTGCGCTGCTGTTCAAGGCCTTGATACTCGGTGGCATACGCTTGACTCTCGCAAGTGCCGCTGGATTTTTTCTCCTGCCTCGGTGCCCTTGCCGGCGGAACGGGTAGCGCGGCATCGTAGCAGAGGATTGCTCGTTCGGGGGGCAGAGGCGACAGGGTGAGGCGACAGGGTGGGGCGACCGTGTTCGCCAGCTTCTGGCCAGCGACGCCGTCAAGGTCGCTGGAGAACTTGTCGTGTGAAATAATGACCAACGAGCGCTGACCGGAACGGTCACGCCTGGCACCCACGCGGTGCCTCCTTATTGCCCATTCTTACCATCCCCTTCTCCAGGAAAAGGAATCAACATGACGAGCACAGTAACTCTCGCTGGCAACCCGTTTCAGGTTAACGGGAATTTCCCGCAGAAGGGTCAGACGGCGCCCGCGTTCACGCTGGTCGGCAAGGATCTCGCCGATGTTTCGCTGAGCGCTTTTGCCGGTCAGAGGAAGGTCCTGAACATTTTTCCGAGCGTCGACACGCCAACCTGCGCAACGTCAGTGCGTACCTTCAACGAGAAGGCGAGCAATCTGGCCAACACCGTCGTGCTCTGCATCTCGGCCGACCTGCCTTTTGCCCTGAGTCGTTTCTGTGCTGCCGAGGGTCTCGAGTCGGTGGTGACCTTGTCGACCATGCGCGGTCGCGAGTTCCTCGAGGACTATGGCGTTGCCCTGAGCAACGGCCCGCTGGCCGGCCTCGCTGCGCGTGCGGTGATCGTCGTCGACGGCGACGACCGGGTAATGCATAGCCAGCTGGTTGCCGAAATCAAGGACGAACCCGACTACGACGCTGCGCTGCGGGCGCTTGCCTGAGCCGCGCCTGGCGACACCCGTCACCAGCCTCAACACCTGTCGAACAGCGCAAATGGCTAGCCACGACGGCGCTGACGCGACTCAGCAGCGCCAGGGCATCCAGTCGATCGAGGTCGGCACGCGTCTGCTGCGTGCCCTGGCCGCCAGCCCGCGCTCGATGATGCTGCGCGACGTCGCTCGCAATGCCGGCATGCCGGCAGCCAAGGCACGTCGCTATCTGGTGAGTTTCATGCGCATGGGCCTGGTCGAGCAGGACGCCAATACCGGGCGTTACGACCTCGGCGAGTTTTCGCTGGAGCTGGGGTTGGCCAGCCTGGCGCGGCTGGACCCGGTGCGCCTGGCCGGACCGGTGCTCGACGATCTTTGCGAGCAGATCGGCGCCACCGTCGCGCTGGCCATGTGGGGCAATCACGGCGCCACCTGTGTGCGCTGGGTCGAAGCCGGCGGCGCGGTGACGGTCACCCTGCGCACCGGCGTCGTGCTGCCGCTGACGACCTCGGCGACCGGGCTGGCGTTTTCCGCCTTCTACCGTTCGCCTTACCTGAAGAAGATGCTCGACGCCGAGGTGCAGGCGACGGCCGAGGCTGCGGGCAAGACGCCGACCGAGGTGATGGCGGCACTGGCGCTGCAACTCGAAGACATCCGCCGGAACGGCATCTCACGGGCGGCGGGCAGCATGACGCCGGGGATCAACGGCGTCAGCGCACCGGTTTTCGGGCACACCGGGCGGATGGTTGCGGCAGTCACCGCGCTGGGCCTCGTCGGCAGTTTCGGCGTCGAGCCTGACAGCTCCATTGCCCAGGGCACGCGGGCGGCGGCGGCGACGCTTTCCCGGCGTCTCGGTTACGGCAGTAGCGATGGCGCGGCAGGAGAGCAAGCCGCGGCGCCTGTCGGCGCAGCACCATCGTAATCAAGGAGCGCTCGCTGTCTGCGCCTGGCAGCTGCCGCGCCGGTTGCGGGGCGTGCTGTATCGCGCCTTCGATCACCACGCCGATGCCCGGTCATCCGCGCGGCAAGCCGGCCGGCGAGCGCTGCGTCAATCTCGCCGACGATCTGCGCTGTCGCTTGTGGGGGCGGCCCGAGCGACCAGCGTTCTGCGCCGGGCTGCAGCCGGCCGGCGAGATGTGCGGTGACGACCGGCTGCAGGCGATCGCCTGGTTGTCGGCACTGGAGCAGGCAACTCGACCGTGAGTGCTAAAATGCGAGTTTTTGTCGAAGGCGCCACGTGGACCCCTTGCTTCTGCTAAAAGCTCTGATTCTCGGTATCGTCGAAGGTCTCACCGAGTTTCTGCCGGTTTCGTCGACCGGCCACCTCATCCTTGCTGGCGCCCTGCTCGATTTCAACGACGAGCGTGGCAAGCTGTTCGAGATCGTCATCCAGTCCGGCGCCATGCTTGCCGTGTGCTGGGAGTTCCGCGCCAAGATCATGGAAGTGCTGCGCGGCCTGCCCAGTGATCGCGCCGCGCAGCGTTTCGCACTCAATGTGCTGGTCGCCTTCCTGCCGCTGGCGATCATCGGCCTGCTTTTCGGCAAGACGATCAAGGCTTATCTGTTCAACGCGCCAGTGGTGGCGACGGCCTTCATCGTTGGCGGCCTGATCATTCTTTGGGCCGAACGCCGCGAGCATCGCATCCGCGTTGAGTCGATCGACGACCTGTCGCTGGCCGACGCGGCAAAACTTGGCTTTGCGCAGGCTCTGGCGCTGATTCCGGGGACGTCGCGCTCGGGAGCGACGATCATCGGCGGCCTGCTGTTCGGGTTGTCGCGCCGTGCAGCCACCGAGTTCTCCTTCTTCCTGGCCATGCCGACGCTGATCGGGGCGAGCATCTACCAGCTGTACAAGGAGCGCGCGCTGCTCTCCGCCGACGATCTCGGGATGTGGGTGGTCGGCTTCGTCGCCGCTTTCATTTCCGCCTTCTGGGCCGTGCGCGGGTTGTTGCGCTATATCAGCACGCACGACTTCTCGATCTTCGCCTGGTACCGCATTGCCTTCGGGATCCTGATCCTCGTCACCTGGCAGTACGATTTGATTGCCTGGGGAGAGCACTGAGTTGGCTGGCCCGCGCATCGTCTATCTACACGGCTTCCGCTCGTCGCCGGCGTCGTGGAAGGCGCGCCTGCTCGCCGAGTTCCTCGCCGCCGCCGGTCTCGGCGACCGTTTTTTCTGCCCCATGTTGTCGCACGTGCCGCGGGCCGCGATCGCCACCGTCGAAGCCTTGCTGGACAGCGATGAGGCGCCGACGACCCTGGTCGGCAGTTCGCTGGGTGGCTATTACGCGGCCTGGCTGGCCGAGCGGCGCGACCTGCAAGCGGTGTTGATCAACCCGGTGGTGATGGCCCCCTCCTTGCTCGAGGGGCTGCTCGGGGCGCACGTCAATGACTATAGCGGCTGCCGCTTCGAGTTTGGCGCCGAACACGGCGAACAGCTGCTGGCGCTGGACACGCCGCTGATCACGCCGTCGCGTTACCTGCTTCTGGTCGAGACCGGCGATGAGGTGCTCGATTACCGGAGGGCCGTCGCACGCTATGCCGGCTGTCGACAGTTGATCGTCGAAGGCGGCAATCACAGCTTCACCCGCTTTCCTGACTTCGTGCCGCAAATCATTGAATTCTGTGGGTTACAATCGTAGCGATGCACGTTCTATACGAAGAAGACGGCGCCTTCCGGACGGCCAGCATTCTGGCCGACAACGACACCTCGTTACAGGTCGAGACGGCTTCCGGGAAGCGAAGCAAGATCAAGACGACCAGCGTTCTGCTGCGCTACAGCGAACCGGCGCCAACGCTCCTGCTCGATGAGGCCGAGGCGCTCGCTGCCGGAATGGAGCACGAGTTTCTCTGGGAGTGTCTGGGCGACGGCGAGTTTTCCTTTGCTGATTTTGCCAACGAGTACTTTGGCCACGCGGCCAGTGCGGTTGAGGCAGCGGCCTTGCTGCTGGCCCTGCATTCGGCGCCGATCTATTTTCATCGCAAGGGCAAGGGGCGCTTCCGCAAGGCTCCGGCCGACATTCTCCAGGCCGCTCTCGCCGGCCTCGAAAAGAAGCGTCAGCAGGCGCTGAGCATAGGGCGCATGGTCGCTGAACTGAAGGCCTTCACGCTTCCACCAGAGTTCACGCCGATTCTCAGCCAGTTGCTTTACAAGCCCGATCGCAACCGCAGCGAGACCAAGGCGCTCGAAGCGGCGTGTAGCGAAAGCGGTCTGTCGGCGCCGCATCTGTTGCACAGGTGTGGCGCCATCCGCTCGGCTCACGACTATCACTTGCAGCGTTTTCTGCTCGAGTACTTCCCGCAGGGGACCGGTTTTGCCGCCTGTGCCGCGCCCCCCTTGCCGAGCGGTCTGCCGCGCGCCGACGTGCGCGCTTTCTCGATCGACGACGCGGCGACCACCGAGATCGACGATGCGTTTTCGCTACAGGCGCTGCCCGGACTCGGCTGGCGGGTCGGCATTCATATCGCCGCGCCGTCGCTGGGCATTGCACCAGGATCACCGCTCGACGCGATTGCGCGCGACCGCCTGTCGACGGTTTATCTCCCGGGCAGAAAGATCACCATGCTCCCGGAAAATGTGGTCGAGGGCTTTACGCTGTGCGCCGGGCGCGACTGTGCCGCCATTTCACTGTATCTGACGCTGACTCCCGAGTTCGAGATCACCGCCTGTGAGTCGCGCGTCGAGATCGTCCCGGTGGTGGCCAATCTGCGCCACCACGACCTCGAACCCCTGTTCAACGAGGGCACCATAGCTGCCGGCCTTGCGGAGTTCGCTTTTCGTGACGAACTGATGACCCTGTGGCAACTGGCCAATGCTTGCGAAGGCCGACGCGGCAAGCCCTCGGCGACGCAGACTCATCTCGACTACAACTTTCGCATCCAGGGTGACCTCGAAGACGCCGACGCGTGTCGCGTCGAGATCAGTGCTCGCCGGCGCGGCAGCCCGCTCGACAAGCTGGTCGCCGAAATGATGATCGTCGCCAATAGTACCTGGGGTGGTCTGCTCGCCAACAAGGGGGTAACCGCGATCTATCGCATCCAGACGCCCGGCGGAAAGGTGCGCATGAGTACCTCGCCGCAGGCGCACGAGGGTCTTGGCGTGAAGCAGTATGCGTGGTCGACGTCGCCATTGCGGCGCTACGTCGACCTGATCAATCAGTGGCAGCTGGTGGCCTATCTGAACGGCGATACACCGCCCTTCGCCGCGCGCTCGGACGATCTGTTCGCCGCGCTGCGCGATTTCGACTTGACTTACGGCGCCTACGCCGACTTCCAGCGCAACATGGAACGCTATTGGTGCCTGCGCTGGTTGCTGCAGCATGGCGTGGAAACGATCAAGGCGACGATCATCGGTCGCGAGAACCTGGCCCGGCTCGAGCAGCTGCCGCTGGTCCAGCGCATTCCGTCGGCACCGGAACTCAAGCCCGCTCAGGAGATTCTGTTGCGGATCGAGTCGATCGACTTGCTGACCCTCGAACTCGATTGTCGCTATGTCGAAACGCTGCTCCCCGCGGCAGCTGCGATCGAGGGCGCCGACGACGGACTGCTGGAGGCGATCGATTGAGGTGAACGCCGTGCTCCGCGACCGCTATCGATCGCCGCTGGCGGCACGCCGTCTGTGGCTGGCCATGGCGATCTCCTTGCTGCTGCATGGCGTGCTGCTGGCAGTGCATTTCAGCTTTCCGGATGCTTCGCGAGCGTTTCAGGAGCAGGCGCTGGACATCATTCTGGTCAATAGTCGCTCACCGCGGAAGCCGGCCGAAGCGCAGGTGCTGGCGCAAACCAATCTCGACGGGGGCGGCAACACCGAGCAGGAGCATCGCGCGACGACGCCCTTGCCGCCGGCACCCCGCCATCAGGATGGCGACGACCTCGAACACTCGCAACGACGCGTCCAGGAACTCGAAGCGCACCAGCAACGGCTGGCCGCAAGAGCGCGTAGTCGGACGGTGGTCGCCGCCAAACCGGACAAGGAAGAGCAGCCGACGCCGACACCGGAACCCGCTATCAGCGGCCGCGATCTGGCGCATAGCGCGCTGGCCATGGCCCGTCTCGAGGGGGCGATCGACAAGGAGCTCAACGAGTACAACCAGCGGCCACGCAAGAAGTTCATCGGCACGCGGGCCACCGAATATCGTTTCGCGCAGTACATCGAGGCCTGGCGGAGCAAGGTCGAGCGCGTCGGTACGCTCAATTACCCCGATGCGGCGAGAGGCAAGCTCTACGGCACGCTGGTCATGACCGTCAGCATCAAGAGCGACGGCAGCCTCGCCGGAATAGAAATCAATCGCTCGTCAGGTCACCGGATTCTTGACGACGCCGCCCGCCGCATCGTCACCATGGCCGCGCCGTACGGCGACTTCCCGCCCGCCATCCAGCACGATACGGATATTCTGGTGTTCACCCGCAGCCTGCGTTTCACCCAGAGCGACAGTCTCGAGAGCAAGAAATAGGGCCAGGATGAGCGACCGCTACTGCGTTTTCGGCAATCCCGTCGGCCACAGCAAGTCGCCGCTGATTCACGCGGCCTTTGCGGCGCAGTGCGGGCAGGACCTGAGCTACGAGGCGCTGCTGGTGCCGCTCGACGGTTTCGCCGCCAGCGTGCGCGCTTTTGTCGCCGCCGACGGACATGGCGCCAATGTCACCGTGCCTTTCAAGGAAGAGGCTTTTCACCTGGCGGACCGGCTGACCGTTCGCGCCGAGCTCGCGGCGGCGGTCAACACGCTGCGTTTCGACGGCGCCGAGATTCTTGGCGACAATACCGACGGCGCCGGCCTGCTGCGCGACTTGAGCGTCAACCTGGCGTATTCGCTCGCCGGCAAACGTGTCCTGCTGCTCGGCGCCGGTGGCGCCGCGCGCGGCGTCATCGCGCCTTTGCTCGACCACCGGCCGGGGCTCCTGGTGATCGCCAACCGCAACGTCGCGCGGGCGCAGGATCTGGCGCAGCGTTTCACGACGCTCGCCGGCGGTCTCGTCCCGCGCGCTTGCGGCTACCCGGAACTCGCCGGGCAATCGTTCGATCTGGTGATCAACGCCACCTCGGCAAGCCTCGCCGGCGCGCTGCCACCGCTGCCCGTGGCGGCCGGTTGTTTTGCCCCCGCCAGCCTGGCCTACGACATGATGTATGGCCAAGGCGACACGCCCTTCCTGGCCCTGGCCAGGGCACAGGGCGCGGCGCGACTCGCCGACGGCCTGGGCATGCTCGTCGAGCAGGCCGCCGAGGCCTTCCATCTCTGGCGTGGCGTCCGCCCCGACAGCGCGCCGGTGATTGCCGCGCTACGGGCGAGGAGCGGGCCGGGGCGCGACGGATGATCGCTCCCGGCGTCTGGCTGAAGCGGCTTCTGCTCGCCGTCATCGGCCTGCTCCTGCTCTATCAGTTCTGGCTTTTCGGCTGGGTGCTGTGGTGGAACTGGGTCAATCCCGAAAGCACGCGTTTCATGGACATTCGCCTCGCCGAGTTGCGCGTTGCGGAGCCACAGGCACGGCTGCAGCAGCGCTGGATCGGCTATGGGCAGATCTCGCCCAACCTCAAGCGCGCCATCGTCGCCGCCGAGGACGGCAAGTTCCTCGACCACGAAGGCTTCGACTGGGAAGGCATCCAGAACGCGATCGAGAAGAACCAGAAGAAAGGCCGCGTCGTTGCC
Organism: Candidatus Accumulibacter regalis; assembly: GCA_000585075.1. Taxonomy (GTDB): domain Bacteria; phylum Pseudomonadota; class Gammaproteobacteria; order Burkholderiales; family Rhodocyclaceae; genus Accumulibacter; species Accumulibacter regalis. The sequence goes on from JEMY01000001.1 coordinate 148,930, forward strand.
GGCGGCTCGACGATCTCGCAGCAGCTGGCCAAGAATCTTTTCCTGAGCCCGGCCAAGACCCCCTTGCGCAAGGCCGAAGAGGCGGTCATCACGCTGATGCTGGAGGCCGTCTGGAGCAAGCGGCGCATCCTGGAGGTGTACCTCAACGTCATCGAGTGGGGCAGCGGCGTCTTCGGTGCCGAAGCCGCTGCCCGCCACTATTTCGGCATCGCGGCGAGCCAGCTGTCGGCCGAACAGGCGGCACGCCTGGCGGCCATGGTTCCCCGGCCGCGCTTCTACGACCGCAACCGCAACGCCCCGGCGCTGGCCGCGAAGAGCGAGGTCATCCTGGCGCGCATGCGTTCGGCCGCAGTTCCCTGAGCGGGCGCCTCCTTCCCTTCGCTCTAGCGGGCGGCAGCCGGCGGCGGATGGCGACCATTCGCCAATCCTGGGATACTATCGAGCTACGGTCCACGCCGCGCGAGTCCTTTTCCGGCAACCCATGAAGGAGTGACTACCGATGAAGTTTCGCACCCTGTTTCTGCTGCTCATCCTCGCCGCCACGGCGGGCTTTTCCGCGCTCAACTGGGACGCGTTCATTACCCCGACGACCCTGTCTCTGGGCGTGACCGACGTGCAGGCGCCGATCGGGGTGATCATGCTGGGTGTGGTCAGCGTGCTGACCGCGTATTTTCTGCTCTTCGTGATCTACGTGCAGGCGTCGGCGCTCTTCGATTCCCGTCGCCATGCGCAGGAGTTGAAAGCGAACCAGGAACTCGCCGATCGGGCCGAGGCCTCTCGGTTCACCGATTTGCGGGGGTTCATCACCACCGAGTTGCAGGCAATGGCCAGGCAGAACGCGAGCAACGCCGCGTCGGGCGGCACTGACCCGGCACTTCTGGCCCGGCTCGATCGCGTCGAGACCGAGCTGTTGTCGGCGGTCGAGCAGTCGGGGAACAACATCGTCACTGCGCTTGCCGGAATCGAAGACCGCCTGACCCGGTCGGCGGACGGTGGACTGCCGGTGGTCGCTGCACAAGGTCGCTTCTGACTTTTCCGAATGCCGCTGACGCGCTTGACGGCATTGCTGCCGGGGGGCGAAGTGCCTTCCCTGCCTGAGTGCCGCCGACCGGCGGCGCATGCCCGGCGAGGGGCCGAAAAAAAGCCCGCGCTCGGCGGGCTTTTTCGTTTCAGTGGCGGCTTGGTCAATCAGCGATCGCCGTAGGCTCGGCGGTTGGCGTTCGCGCCACCCCCATGGCCACTCTTCGGTCCTTCGCGGTAAGGCGTCCGCGGCATGCCTTCGCGGCGGGGAACAAATGGCTTCCCCTGGCGGTTGTCGCCACCCTTCCAGCCCGCCTTCCCGGTCGGTCGCGGTTTTGCCGGTGCTGCCCGACGCGTCGGCTCGTGACCTTCGACGACGGCGACCGGGATCAACTGCTTGGTGAAGCGCTCGATCTTGCGCACGTTGAAGTGCTCGGCGTGATGAACCAGCGAGATGGCCAGGCCATTGCGGCCGGCACGGCCGGTACGACCGATGCGGTGCACGTAGTCCTCGGCGAACTTCGGCAGGTCGTAGTTGAAGACGTGCGTGATCGTCGGCACGTCGATGCCGCGTGCGGCGACGTCGGTGGCCACCAGGATGCGCACCTGACCGCGACGCATGGCGGTGAGCGTGCGGTTGCGGGCGCCCTGGTGCATGTCCCCGTGCAGCGCCGCGGCGTTCAGGCCGGCGACGTTGAGGCGATCGCTGACCGTATCGGCGTCACGCTTGGTGGCGGTGAACACCACCGCTTGATCGATCGACGCATCGCGCAGGAGGTGGTCAAGGAGGCGGTTCTTGTGCGACAGGTCGTCGACGAAGTGCATGCGCTGCTCGATGTTGTCGTGCCGGGCGGTGGTCGCATCGACGCGAATCTGCAGCGCGTCGCGGGTCATCCGCTTGGCCATCTCGCCGACCGTTCCGTCGAGCGTCGCCGAGAAGAGCATCGTCTGGCGATCGGCCGGAGTCGCCGACACGATTCTTTCGATGTCTTCGATGAAACCCATGTCCAGCATGCGGTCGGCTTCGTCAAGGACGAGGATCTCCAGTTGCGAAAAGTCGATCTTTCCCGAACTCATGTGGTCGATCAGGCGGCCCGGCGTGGCGACCAGGATCGCCGGATTGCGGCCGAGGAGTTCCATCTGCTTCGGATAAGGCATGCCGCCGAGAATGGCAACGGCGCGCACGTGGTGCACCTGGCGGCCGTACTTGTCGGTGGCGGCGGTGACCTGCAGGGCGAGTTCGCGGGTCGGCGTCAGGACCAGCATTTTCGGCTGCGCTGGCTGGAAGCGCTGGCGATCGTTACCGCGCGAGCGGGCCGGGCGACGTTCCTGGCTGCTCGGGCTCGTCGGGCGGGCTGCTTCGGGCGCGCGTTCCTGCGCCGCGAAGCGATGTAGCGCCGGCAGCATGAAGGCCGCCGTCTTGCCCGAGCCGGTCTGCGAGGAAACCATCAGGTCGCGGCCTTCGAGGGCTGCCGGAATGGCCTGTTTCTGGACCGGCGTCGGTTCGCTGTAACCGGAATCGGTAAGGGCTTTGAGGATGGCCGGGTGGAGGCCAATTTCTGCAAAAGTCATGGTTCTCTTTTCGATGGATGCGCCGCACTCTACCGCCAGGGCATAGTGCGTTGCGAAAAAACAAATGCAACGCCAACCAACGAAAAGCTGAGAGAAGCTTCGATCGATTCGATCGTTTCGATCGATTCACGGAAGTCAGCAGCTATCGGCACAAAAGCTTTGTGCCAGTGCGGCGCTGAATGAATCGACACCAGAAGGCAGGGGGGCTTGAGAGTTACGGCCAGGTTCGCGATGCTCGTCGCACCGTGCGGCCTGTTGCCGTTCAGTGCAGCCGCGCATTATAGCATCAGCTCGCTGCAGGCGGTGCTTTTTTGCCTGTCTCGCTCAGTTTAAGTATCCGCGCTGCGAAAACCTCGGTGACCAGTACCGATTGCGCGCCAAAACGGAAGTGCGAGCGACGCGCCCACAGGCTGTCGGGCGCCGTCCCGTCGCGTTGCAGGGCGCGCAGCGCCGGTGCGAACAGGGCATGGCGGTTATCGAGGCGCCGGAAGTTGATCTTGCCACGTTTGAAGCCGGGGTGCGCGAAGAGCAGCGCGCCAAGCGAGCGGTTGCCCAGGCGCGCCAGCCAGACCTGCAGCGGGCCGCGTGGCCGACGCGGCAGCACGGTGTGGGCGAAGACGACCACCTGCTCATCACAGAGCAGAGCCACTTCGCGAATCCATGCCAGTACGCCCGGCCCGATACCCAGCCGCCGCGCCTCGTCGGTGGTCGGCAGGCCGAGGCCCTGGCGCAGCACACGTACCGCGAAGCCTCCTCTGGCCTGGATGCGCGCGGTCAGCGAGGCGCGGTCTCGCAGCCAGGGGATGAATGCGACGTTGGCGGGGGTGCGCAGCAAGCGGCTGCGCCAACGCCCCTGGGATGCGCTGCTGTCGAACACCCGCCCGGCTTCGCTTATTGGGGACGCGGCGACTTGTCGATACCGGCGATGCGCGCGCCCGGCTTGATTCCCTTGCTGGCGAACCAGTCGAGGTTCATTTCCAGTGCGTAGCGTGCGTCAGCGGCTGCGCAGTGGTTGTCGTCGCTCTGCGGCTGCATTTTCTCGATGTTCAGAATGCGCCCCTCGTCGTCGAGAAAGGCGACCGACAGCGGCAGCAAGGTGTTGCGCATCCACATGCAATGGCGGGCTGCCTGGGTAAAGACGAAGAGCATCCCGTGGTTGGCCGGCATGCTGCGGCGATTCATCAGACCCTGGGCGCGATTGGCTTGATCGGCGGCCACTTCGGCTTCGATGCGGTGAAAGCCGGCGCTGAGCTCGATGCGCGCGAGCTGCGCGGGAACGGGTGGGGAAGCCAGCAAGGAGGCTAGCGCGATCAGGAAACAAGAAAACCTGTACATCGGGAACTCCGGGAGGGAGGTTGGACTGACCAGCAGGGCGAATCAACGGCGATAAGCCGACAGCAAGCGCGCCGGAAAGGCGCCAAGAAGGTGCTGGATCATGACTACTTCCGTGATTTGCTCTTCGCTGGCGCCTTGCTTGTGGTTTTCGCCTTGGCATTGGTTTTGGCCGATGCGCCCTTCTGCGTGGGCGATTTTGTCGTGGCGCTCGACTTCGCCGCGACGGGTCTGGCGGATGACGAATTCTTTGCTGCTTTCGCTGCCGGCTTCGGGTGCACCGTGGCTTCGCCGAGGCTTACCTCGGCAGTGGCATTCTCGGCGGCTTTTGGTACCGCCAGTGTTGCCGTGCACGAGAGCAGGAGTGCGGCAGTCAGCAGGCTGCGCGCGGAAGGCTTGATGTTCGTTTTCATGGCCAGGGTCAGTGACTGGTGCCTTCGGAACGCGATATCTTGTTCCACACGTTGTACTTGCCGACCGGTTTCCTGGCCGGAATCCGCTTCACTTCCTTGAGCGTTTGCGCGTCGATCACCACTATTGCGCCATCGTCTTCCCAGAGGCTGGCCAGCGCGTAGCGCCCGTCACGAGTGAACTCGACGTGGGCCAGCGTCTGTCCCGGCTTGGCCCTGATCTGCCCGACCACTTCCAGGCTCTGTTTGTCGATCACCTGCAGGACATTCTTGTTTTCCTTGCTCATCATCGAGTCGGTGAAGGCGTAGCGGCTGTTCTCGTGGCTGCGCAGGAAGAATCCCGGTCCGAGCGTCTTGATTTCCTTGATGATCTTGTAGGTTTCGAGGTCGATGACGGTGATCACGCCTTCGTTCAGGTTGGGCGACGCCATGACCGTTCGCGTGCGACCCGCCGGGTCTGTCCACTGCCAGGTGATGCCCGAGCCAAGATGCGGCATTCCCGGCAGGTCGAGGTCGGCGATTTTCTTGCGGCCATCGAGAAAGATCACCTGTCCCTTGCTCGCCGAGCGCGACGCACCCAGGATCACGTGGTAGCTCTGGGTGAAAAAGAAATCGTCGAGGTAGTCCTTGAGCATCGTTCGCCGCGGATAGAACATGGCCGGTGTGAAGTGTCCTTCCCGGTACTGGTAGTCGTGAACGAGACCTTCGGCAACCGGTTCGGCGTCGGGATCGTAGCTGATCTCCCAGGCTTCGGGAACGTCTTTCAGCGCGGCGACGAAACTCTTGCGCGGCGCCGCGTCGTAAACCGCCGACACGCGCGAAGTCTTGTCGCCGGCAGCGTTGAGCGTCGGGATGATCTTTACCAGCGAGAGGTCCTTGGCGTCGAGCAGGACCAGGCTGTGGGGCAGGTAGTTGGCGACCATCACCCACTTTCCATCTCCGGAGACGGCGGCGTTGCGCGTGTTCAGGCCGGCGCGAATCTCGGCGACGACGACCAGGTTGTAGATGTCGAACTTTGTGATCCAGCCGTCGCGCGAAGCGAAATAGACGAAGCGGCCGTCAGGCGAGAACTTCGGTCCGCCGTGCAGCGCGTAGCGGCTGGGAAAGCGGTACAGGCGTTCGAGCTTGTCGCCGTCGAGTACCGACACGTGATTGTCGCCGGTTTCGACGACGATGAAGAGGTTGAGCGGGTCGGCACCTTTCAGCCCGGCGCCAGGCCGGTCGGGCAGCTTGGCGGCGTCGGCGTTGACCACCTGCGAGGAGCGAATCTCGCTTGCGTCCCATTGCGGCGCCGGCGTCACCTCGCTGTAGATCAGGTCGGCGAGTTGTTGCACCTGGTCGGCGCTCAACTTGTCGCCGAAAGCCGGCATTTGCGTGGCCACTCGTCCTTCGCCGATCACTTTCAGCGCTTCCGGCTTGCGCAGTCGGGCCAGGTTCTCCGGCAGTAGCGCCGGACCGATACCGCCGAAGCGCGTCTCGCCGTGGCAGGCGGCACAGTGCTCCTTGTACAGTGCCTGTACGCCGGGAACATCGGCTGCGCCGGCGAACGACGATACACTGGCGAGAGACGCCGCCAGGCAGACGGCAGAAATTCCCAGGTGCCAGTTCATCAGGCTCTCCGCAGTCTGATGTGCGGGGTGACGGTCAGGCGTTCGCGGCCAGGCTCGACACCGATTTCCTCGTCGTCCAGATAACAGCCCGGGTCTTCGGCCCAGGCGTCGCCGGTCAGCTGTTGGGCGCGCACGCGCGTGTTGCCGTTGCAGATGTCGAAGTGCTGGCAGTCGCCGCAACGTCCGGAGACGCGGCGCGGAAACTGTTTCAGACCGGCCATCAGGGGGTCGGAAACGTCCGTCCAGATTTCCGAGAAAGGCCGCTCGCGGATGTTGCCAAGGTTGTAGTGCCACCACATGGTGTCCGGATGGACATTGCCCAGATTGTCGATGTTGGCAACATTGACTCCCGATGAATTGCCACCCCATTGCGCCAACCGGGCACGGATGTTAGCCGCCTTGTCGGGAAACTTCTTCTTCACCCAGTAGAGGAAGTAGACGCCGTCGGCGTCATTGTTGCCGGTCGTGAATTCCTTGTGCAGGCCGCGCTGCTGATAATCCCAACAGGTATCGAAGAGCAGATCCATCGCCCAGCGCGTCAGCTTGTGCTGGGCATCGTCCTTGCGGTTCTTGTTGCCGCGGCCAGCGTAGTTGAGGTGCGAAAAGTAGAAGCGGTCGATGCCTTCGTCCTCGACGAGTTCGAGCAGCCGCGGCAGGTCGTGCGCATTGTCCTGGGTCATCGTGAAGCGGACGCCGATCTTCAGACCGAGGTCACGGCACAGGCGAATGCCTTTCAAAGACGCATCGAAGGCCCCTTCCATACGCCGGAACTTGTCGTGTGTCGCGCCCATGCCGTCGAGCGAAACGCCGACGTAGTCGAAGTCGCATTCGGCGATGCGATCGATGTTCGTCGCGTCGATCAACGTTCCATTGGACGACAGCCCGACGTAGAAGCCCATCGCTTTCGCCCGTTGGGCGATGGCGAAGATGTCCGCTCGCAGCAGCGGCTCGCCACCGGAAAGAATCAGCACCGGAACGCGAAAACGCTTGAGGTCGTCCATCACCGAAAAAATCTCGTCGGTGCTCAGTTCGCCGGGGAAGTCCTTGTCGGCGGAAATCGAATAGCAGTGCTTGCAGGTCAGGTTGCAGCGGCGGATGAGATTCCAGATCACCACCGGCGCCGGCGGGTTCTGCTTGGGGCCGGGCTGCTTGGGTGCGACAAGTTCCTGCATGTACTGGGAGATTCGAAACATCGTGCACTTCCCGAAAGGAAACCGTGTATTAGAGAGCAGCCCCGGCAGCTCGGCCTTGACGTGGATCAAGGCTCCGAGCATCCGGTGCCGGGCCTTCGATCAGGCGCAAGCCTGGCCAGGCGGCTGTTCGCCGCGCGGAGAAAGTCGCATTCTCACCCTCGTTTCTCCCGCCGGCAAGCTGTGACCGTCGATTCCTGGATTGGTGCGTTGCCGATGGGCGTGGTCATGGGGTATTTTCGCGGCGGCCAGGCGCTCCGGGCCGCGCGAACCGCTTTGTGCATGGCGCTGGACGCCGCTTCGTGAAGCGTTGAAAATGGCCGCTGGACGTCGTCGCGGCGATGGTGGAGTGATGGGCGTGGCGCGCATGGGGGCTGTGGCGGATCCGGTTGGCCGTCGTTTCTTAGTGGGTTTCTCGAGGTCGCAGGGCAGATGAAGGTAACAAGCTGGTGCACGCGGCGCAGCCGGGGCCGACTCCATGGCCGCTGAGTTCCTGCCCGGGAACCGCCTGACCTTGCTCAACAGCGGCAGCGAGTACTTTCCGGAACTGATCAGGGCGATCGACGGCGCACGCCACGACGTGCACCTGGAAAGCTACATATTCGAGGACGATGCGACGGGCCGGGCGGTGGCTGCGGCGCTGTCGATGGCTGCTCGACGCGGTGTGACGGTACGCGTTCTGGTCGACGGCTTCGGCGCCCGCGAGTTTGCCGACCGCCTGCAACCGGGGCTGGTCGCCGCAGGCGTGCAGGCAATGGTCTACCGACCCGACATCGCGCGCTTCCGTTTGCGCCGCCATCGTCTGCGTCGCTTGCACCGCAAGCTGGCGGTGGTCGACGGCGAAATTGCCTTTGTTGGCGGCATCAATGTCATCGATGATCTCAATACCCCCTATCAGATTCCGCCCCGCTACGACTACGCCGTTCGCGTCGAAGGCCCCTTGCTGGCGCCGATCCAGCAGGCGCAACATCGGCTGTGGGAAATCGTGCTGTGGGCGAAGCTCAATCGTCGTTACCGCGTGACGAGAGGCGTGCCGACCGATCTCGGACCGTGCGGCGAGCAGACCGCGGCATTCCTGGTGCGGGACAATATTCTCCACCGCCGCGATATCGAGGAGGCCTACCTCGACGCGATCGGCGCTGCGCGGGAAGACATTCTCGTCGCCAACGCCTATTTCCTGCCCGGTCGCCGATTTCGCCGCGCCTTGCACGACGCCGTAAAACGCGGCGTTCGCGTGGTCATCCTGTTGCAGGGGCGGATCGAGTATCGGCTCATTCACTACGCCACGCAGGCGCTTTACGGCCGCCTGCTGGGCTCCGGCATCCGCATTTTCGAGTATCGACGCAGCTTCCTGCATGCCAAGGTGGCGGTCATCGACCGCCACTGGGCGACCGTCGGCTCGTCGAACATCGATCCCTTCAGTCTGCTGCTGGCCAGGGAAGCGAATATCGTCGTCAAGGATTCGCTGTTCGCCGAAAGTCTGCGCGAAAGTCTCGACCAGGCGATGCGCAATGGGGCGCGCGAACTGCCGGTCGATAGCTGGAAACGCCTGCCCTGGCATTCGCGCCTGCTGCGCTGGGCGAGCTACAACCTGGTCCGGATCATGGTTGGCATCGTCGGTTATGGCGGCAAGCGCTAGCCCGGGAAGATGCCACGCCGTGCGGGAACGCGCTCGATCGACCAGGCGGCAATCGCCCAGGGCCAGAAGTCACGCAGCGGTCCGCTGCTGATTTCCTGCGGTACGGTATGGCCAAGAAAGCGCAACGCCGCCGCCAGGGCAGCGCTGCCGGCCGACCGATCGACGGCCGGCGCCTGCGTTTGCTTGGCGAGCTTCTCGCCGCAGGCATTGGTCACCACGGGCAGGTGCGCGTAGGTCGGCGTGGCCAGCGCCAGGCGTTGCTGCAGCCAGATCTGCCGCGGCGTCGAATCGAGCAGATCGACGCCGCGCACCACCGCGTTGATTCCTTGCGCGGCGTCGTCAACGACGACTGCCAGCTGGTACGCGTACTGACCGTCGGCGCGCAACAATATGAAGTCGCCGACGGCGCGGTCGAGATTCTGCTCCACACGGCCCTGAACGCGGTCGCCAAAAGCGATCGTCGTGTCGGGCACGCGCAGCCGCCAGGCGCGCGCCGCACGGCCGCCGCGCAGGCCGTTGCGGCAGGTTCCCGGGTAGACCAGTCCGCCGTCGACCGCTCGCGGTGGCGAGCAGGCGGCGATTTCCGTTCGCGAGCAGGCGCAAGGGTAGACCTCGCCGTCGAGTTGCAGGCGCACCAGTTCGGCGTGATAGAGATCCAGGCGCTGGCTCTGGACGAGTACTTCGCCATCCCATGCGAAGCCGAAGCCTTCGAGGGTGCGCAGGATTTCGTCGGCGGCGCCGGGAAGCGTCCGCGGCTGGTCGACGTCCTCGATGCGCAGCAACCACTGGCCACCGTTGGCGCGGGCGTCGAGATAGCTGCCGACGGCGGCGACCAGCGAACCAAAGTGCAGCGGGCCCGTCGGTGAGGGCGCAAAACGGCCGCGATAGGGCGCAGGCAGGCGCCGAGCGCTCGCCTCCGCTACCCTGGCTGGGCTCATCGCGCTCGGCACCGCGCACGCCGCCTTTTTATTTCCAACTCTGCCGCGTAAAATGCGCCGGTCATTACAAGGACTCCAGCCATGAGCGATCGTGTGTTCACCCCTGCCAACGAAGCCGCCATTCTCGCCGAGGCGCTGCCGTACATCAAACGCTTCCACGGCAAGACCATCGTCGTCAAGTACGGCGGCAATGCGATGACCGACGAGCACCTCAAGCAGTGCTTCGCGCGCGATGTCGTGCTGCTCAAGCTGGTCGGGATGCACGTGGTGGTGGTGCACGGCGGTGGCCCCCAGATCGAAAACCTTCTCGCCCGGGTAGGCAAGAAGGGAAAGTTCATCCAGGGAATGCGTGTCACCGATGCCGAAACGATGGAGATCGTCGAGATGGTTCTCGGTGGGCAGGTCAACAAGGACGTCGTCAACCTGATCAATCAGGCCGGGGGCAAGGCCGTCGGCTTGACCGGCAAGGACGCCAGCTTCATTCGTGCCAAGAAGCTGTTGCTGGCCAACCACGAGAACCTCGGTGACCTGATCGACGTTGGCCAGGTCGGCGACATCACGCAGATCGATCCGTCGCTGATCGGCCATCTCGAGTCAGGCGGTTTCATTCCTGTCGTGGCGCCGATCGGCGTCGGCAAAGGTGGCGAAACCTACAACATCAACGCCGACGTCGTCGCCGGCAAGATCGCCGAAATCCTCAAGGCCGAAAAGCTGGTCCTGCTCACCAACACGCCAGGTGTCCTCGACGAGAGCGGCGAGCTGATCACCGGCATGACCCCCAACGAGATCGACGAGATGGTTGCGGACGGTACGCTGTCGGGCGGCATGCTGCCGAAGATCAGTTCGGCACTCGATGCCGCGCGCAGTGGCGTCAAGAGCGTGCACATCATTGATGGCCGCGTCGAGCACGCGCTGTTGCTGGAGATCCTTACCGATCACGGCGTCGGCACGATGATCAAGTCGCATTGACCGGGGCCTTCTGCTGAGCGCTTCCTTGCCGGTCTGGCTTTTCGATCTCGACAACACCCTGCACGACGCCAGCCCGCATATCTTTCCGCACATCAATCGTTCGATGGTGGCGTACATCTGCCAGCACCTCGGCGTGGACGAGGACGAAGCAACGCGTCTTCGGCAGGATTACTGGCAGCGCTACGGCGCCACGCTGCTCGGTCTGATGCGTCATCATGCGATCGATCCGGACCATTTTCTTCGCCATACGCACGACTTTCCCGATCTGCGGCCGATGCTGGTCTTCGAGCGCGCTCTGAAGGCCATGCTCGGTCGCTTGCCAGGGCGCAAGATCGTCTTCTCCAACGCGCCGGGGCGCTACAGCGAGGCGGTCCTGGAAATGACCGGCATTCGCCGCTGTTTCGACGCCGTCTACTCGGTCGAGCGCATCGGCTTTCAACCCAAGCCGGCAGTCGCCGGTTTTCGCCACCTGTTGCGCAGCGAGCGTCTACACGCGCAGCGCTGCATCATGGTCGAGGACGCGCTGCCCAACCTGCGTACTGCCAAGCGACTCGGCATGAAAACGGTCTGGGTGAGCGCTGCAACGCGCCAGGCGGCCTGGGTGGACGTGCGCCTGGCGTCCATTCTCGACTTGCCGCGTCATCTCGCCCGCCTGTGAGAGGCGGCCGATGGTCCTGCCAGGACCGTGACTGCCCAAACGCTTGTACACCGTGAGCCTTGCTCCACCGTGACCACCCGCAGTCGTGTAGACTCTGGCCGCACCAATTGCCGTCGGTTGCCATGAGAGAGTCCGGTTCCCTGGAACAACAGCTACTTGAGTACAAGGCCATCCTCGAGCATTCGGGGATTGCCGTGGTGTGCACGCGCAATCGTCGCGTGTACCGCTGCAACCCCCGCGCCGAAGAGCTTTTTGGCTGGCCGGCGGGGACGCTTGTCGGGCAGCCGGACCTTGTTTTCTACCCCGATAGCGCGGCGTGTGAGACCTTGCGCCGGCAAGCGCGCGCGGCCCTGCGCGTCGGTGAGATCCTCGATCTCGAAACGCAACTGGCGCGCCGCGATGGCAGTATCTTTGTCGCACATCTCATCGCCCGCGCGATCGACCCTGCCGCGCCGGGCCAGGGTGCCGTGTGGATCGTGCGTGACGTGACGCAGGAGGTGGACGCACGCGAAGCGGGCGCACGCTTGCTGCGCGAGCAGCAGCTCATTTTTCAGAACGCCGAAACCGGCATCGTCATCCTGCGCGACCGTGCCATCCAGCGCTGCAATCGACGTTTTGCCGAAATCCTGGGTTATGAGCCAGACGAATTGATCGGTTGCTTGACGCGTATCTACTACCCGAGTGAAGAGGCCTGGCTGGAGACCGGCCGCAAGGCTTACGCGGCAATTTCCGAGACCGGCATCTACCGCGGCGAGACGACGTTTATCCGCCGCGACGGAGCGGCGATCTGGAGCCATATCACCGGCAGCATGATCAACCCGGCGAAGCCCCAGGATGGCTACATCTGGTTGTACGAGGACGTCACCGAGAAGCGTCAGGCGAGCCGTGCGATGGACGCACTGCTGCGCGAACAGACGTTGATTTTCGAACGGGCGCCGATCGGCATCGTTTTCGTCCGCGAGCGGATCATTCAGCGCTGCAATCCAAGTTTCGAGACGATCTTCGGCTATTTGCCCGGGCAGCTGATCGGCCAGTCAATGCGCGTCTGTTTCGCCAGTGAGCTGGCGTGGCGTGAAGCCGACGAACGCGTTGTCCGCGGCAGCGGCGCGGGCGGGACTTTCATCGGCGAGATCGAGTATTGCAAGGCCGATGGCGCGCCGATCTGGTGCCAGGTCACCGGTAGCCTGCTCGACCCGGAAAACCATGACCAAGGTCACGTCTGGCTGTTCCAGGACATCACCGCGCGTCGCGCAGCCGAGGAGGCGCTCGTCGAAAGCCTCTGGGAGCAACAGCTGATCTTCGACAACGCGATGATCGGCATTTCTTATCAGCGCGAGCGCACGATCTGGCGCTGCAACCGCCGTTTCGAGGAAATCTTCGGTTATCCCGTTGGCGCAATGACCGGGCAATCGACGCGCATTCTTTTCGCCACCGAGAAGGACTGGGAAGATGCCGGGCGGGAGGTCTATGGCGATGCGACAGGAAGCGGCTCCTTTGACGGGGAGTTTCTCTTCTCTCGCCGTGACGGTACGCCGATCTGGGTCCATATTATCGGGCGTACGATAGACGACGGGGATGCTCGCCAGACCTGGATCTGGACGCACGAGGATGTGACGGCGCATCGGGCCGCCCAGGAAGCGCTACGGCAGAGCCATCTCGAACTCGAACAGCGTGTCGCCGAGCGGACTCACGAGCTGTCGCAACAGCTCGACTTCATGCACCAACTGGTCGAGGCCATCCCGGGGCCGGTGTTCTACAAGAATCGTCAAGGCCGCTACCTCGGCTGCAATCAGGCTTTCCTCGAAATGATCGGCAAGTCGCGCCGGGAAGTGGTCGGCGCGACGGTCTACGACGTCGCGCCGCGCGAGCTCGCCAACCGCTATATGGCGGCTGACGAAGAGCTCTTCCAGCGTTCGGGTTCTCAGGTCTACGAAACGCAGGTCCTGCGCGCCGACGGCAACTATCGTGACGTCGTTTTTCACAAGGCGATCTACGGCATGTCCGACGAAGTGGCGTGCGGTCTGGTCGGCATCATGCTCGACGTGACCGAGCGCAAGCGCATGGAGCAGCGCCTTCAGCAGGCGGCGACGGTTTTCGACAGCAGTGCCGAAGGCATCACCATCACCTCACCGAACGGAGAAATCATCGCCGTCAACCGTGCGTTTACCGAGATCACCGGTTACAGCGAGGACGATGTCGTGGGTGGCAACCCGCGCCTCCTGCAGTCGGGATTTCAGGACCCGGAGTTTTACCGCGAGATGTGGCGGACCCTGCACACTTGCGGGCGCTGGCGGGGCGAGCTGTGGAACCGGCGCAAGGACGGACAGGCGTTTCTGGAGTCGCTCACGATCAGCGCCGTGAAGGACCCGCAGGATCGGGTGACCCATTACGTTGGCGTTTTCTCCGACATTACCGAATTGCGCAAGGCGCACGATCAGCTCGACCATCAGGCGCATCACGATCCGCTCACCGGGCTCCCCAATCGGCTGTTGCTGGGCGATCGCCTGCACAAGGCGCTGCAGCGTGCTCACCGTGACGAGCGCGGACTGGCGGTGCTGTTTGTCGACCTTGATCGTTTCAAGAACATCAACGATACCCTCGGTCATCAGGTCGGCGATCGCGTTCTCTGTGAAGTGGCGCGACGCTTGACCCGACTGCGGCGCGAAGCGGATACCGTGGGCCGCCTTGGCGGCGACGAGTTCCTGATCATCATCGAAGACCTCGGCGATGCAGCGGCCGTTTCGCACATTGCGGAGAGGATTCTCGCCCTCTTGCAGGACTCGCCGGTGACCGTCGAGCACGAGTTCTACGTTGGCGCCAGCATCGGGATCAGCCTCTTCCCTCAGGATGGCGGCGACGCCGAAACGCTGATGAAGAATGCCGACGTCGCCATGTACCGGGCCAAGGAGCGCGGCCGCAATACCTATGAGTTTTTTACCAAGGAGCTGACCCAGTCGTCGCTCGCCCGCCTGCAGATGGAGACCGATTTGCGGCGGGCCATCGATCGCGGCGAGCTGCGCGTCTTCCTGCAACCCCAGTTCTCGCTGACCGGCGGCGAGCTGGTCGGCGCCGAAGCGCTGGTCCGCTGGCTGCGCCCCGAACGGGGGCTGGTGATGCCGGGAGAGTTCATCAGGCTTGCCGAGGAGTCGGGGCTGATTGTCCCGATCGGCGAATGGGTCCAACACACCGCCGCGTGCCAGTGGGCGGCCTGGCTTGGCGCGGGATTGAAGCCGGGCGTGTTGTCGGTCAACGTCTCCGGCGTCGAGTTCCAGCGCGGTCGAATCCAGGAAACCGCCTGCAAGACGCTGGAATCCTCGCAGCTGCCGGCGCAGTTTCTGGAGTTGGAAATTACGGAAAGTGCGATCATGACCCAGGCCGAAAGCAGCGTTCAGGTTCTCGATGCGCTGCGGGCGATGGGGCTCGGTCTGGTGATTGACGACTTCGGAACGGGCTATTCGTCGCTCGCCTACCTCAAGCGTCTGCCCCTCAACAAATTGAAGATCGACCAGAGTTTTGTTCGCGGCTTGCCAGGCGACGCCGAGGACCGGGCGATCACCCGCGCCGTGATCGCTCTTGCCCACAGCCTGCAACTGACGGTGATCGCCGAAGGCGTCGAGAGCGAGGCGCAGCGCGATTTCCTGGCCGGCGAGGGCTGCGACGAGATGCAAGGTTATCTGCGTGGCCGGCCAATGCCCCTCGACGACTACCGGCAGCGCTTCCTCGAGGGCTGAAGCGAAATGGCTGAAGCAAGTTTCCCGGCTGCAGGCTCCCGTTTGCCATTCATTGATGCGCTGAAGGCCGTCGCGCTGCAGTTGATCGTCCTCCATCATCTGGCTTTCTATGGACCGATGTCGGACCACGCCTACGCGTTGATTCCGGAGCTGCTTTCCTGGTTGAGTCAGCACGCGCGCGCGGTGGTGCAGGTGTTTCTGGTGATTGGCGGCTTCCTCGCCGCACGCAGTCTTGCTCCGACTGGTACGCTGGCCTCGAGCCAGCCCCTGCGGCTGCTCCTGAAACGCTACCTGAAACTGGCTGTTCCCTACCTCGCCGCCTTGCTGATCGGCATCGTCTGCGCCGCCCTTGCCCGCACCTTGATGACGCATGAATCCGTTCCGGAACAGCCGACGCTGGCGCAGTTGCTGGCCCACGCGCTGCTTCTGCAGGGCGTCCTGGGGTACGACGGTCTGTCGGCGGGCGTCTGGTACGTGGCCATCGATTTCCAGTTGTTTTCCCTATTGCTGGTGGTTCTCTGGCTGGCGCGCGGTGTCGGTGGTGGCGGCGCCGGAACTGCATTGGTCGGTGCGCTGCTGGTCGCCACCGTGGCACTGCTTTCGCTGTATTACTTCAACCGTGACCCCGCGTGGGACAGCTGGGCGCTGTATTTCTTCGGATCGTATGCGCTCGGCGCGCTGAGCTACTGGGCGGCGCGCGCGAAGCACGCTGTGCGATGGCTGTTGCTGATCGTCGCCGTCGTCGTCGCTGCCCTGCTGTTCGACTATCGTTC
Organism: Candidatus Accumulibacter regalis; assembly: GCA_000585075.1. GTDB lineage: Bacteria > Pseudomonadota > Gammaproteobacteria > Burkholderiales > Rhodocyclaceae > Accumulibacter > Accumulibacter regalis. The sequence goes on from JEMY01000001.1 coordinate 164,772, forward strand.
GCGCATCGCGGTGGCACTGTTGGTGGCTCTGGCGATCGGCCTGGCGAGCCGCTACGGCTTTCTGGCGCGCTGGCCGAGGTCGTCGCTGTTCGCCTACCTTGGGCAGATCTCGTACTCGGTGTTCCTGATCCACTTCCCTGTCTGTCTGATCATCAACGGGCTGTTTACTCGCGCCGGCGTGGCTGACCCGTGGCTCAATCTGGCCGGCGTCATACTCGCGTGGGCGGCGAGCCTGCTGGCTGGCGGGCTGTTCTACCGCTTTGTCGAAAGTCCCGCGCAGCGCGGGTTTCGCGGCTTTCGTGTCACGCCGCGTCTCACCTAGAGCTTTTCAACCAGACCGCCGCGGTCAAGGCGAAGTAGCTCAGGATGCCGTCGGCCCCCGCCCGCTTGAAGGCCAGAAGACTCTCGAGAACGCATGCCTTTTCGTCCAGCCAGCCGTTCTGAGCGGCTGCCTTGAGCATCGCGTATTCGCCGCTCACCTGATACGCGTAGGTCGGTACCTGGAATGTCTGCTTGACCCGCCGGACGATATCGAGGTACGGCATGCCCGGTTTGACCATCACCATGTCGGCACCCTCGGCGAGGTCGAGAGCCACTTCGCGCAGCGCTTCGTCGCTGTTCGCCGGGTCCATCTGATAGGTGTGTTTGTTGCCCTTGCCGAGGTTTCCGGCGGAGCCGACGGCGTCCCGGAACGGGCCGTAGAAGCTGGAGGCATACTTGGCCGAATAGGCTAGGATGCGGGTGTGAATCTTCCTCGCGGCGTCGAGCTCGTGACGGATGCGGGCTACCCGACCGTCCATCATGTCCGAGGGGGCGACGATGTCAGCGCCTGCCTGCGCGTGCACCAGCGCCTGTCGGGCGAGAACTTCGAGCGTTTCGTCGTTCAAGACATAGCCGGCCGGGTCGTTGGCGTCGATCAGGCCGTCCTGCCCGTGGCTGGTGTAGGGGTCGAGGGCCACGTCGGTAATCACCCCCAGGCCGGGGAGCTCTTTCTTCAATGCCGCAACGACCCGTGGCACCAGGCCGTCCGGGTTGTACGCTTCTTCGGCGCCGGCTGTCTTGCCCGCCGCGTCGATTACCGGGAATAGGGCCAGCGCCGGGATTCCCAGTTTCAGCGCCTGCTCCGCGGTCTTCAGCAGCCGGTCCAGGCTTTGCCGTTCAACGCCGGGCATCGACGCGATTGGCTCGACGCGGTTGACGCCGTCGAGGACGAACACCGGGTAGATCAGATCATCGGCGCTCAGCCGCGATTCGCACATCATGCGGCGGGAAAAGTCGTCGCGGCGCATGCGGCGCATACGCGTGTCCGGGAAGGCTGTTTGGTCGTTCATGGAATTCGCCAAGATCAAATCGATGCAATTGATGAAAAGATGTGTTTGCCGGGAACTATCGTCGGCCACTTCGCTCTTAGCAAGCGGGTGGCTTGCCCATCCCCCGCTTCACCTCCCTGAGCGGGTGCCTTATTCCTGTAAGGCATGTTGCCCCCGGCCCCCCTTTGCCGGGGGCTTTTTTTGTGCCTTGACTAGTGACTCTTGGCGGCGCTGCCGCTGCGCGCGCTCCAGCCGATGGCGCCGCGCTTCTTGGGGCGGGCTTTCTTCGCGCTGGCCAGTCCGGAGGGGGGGGCTGGCTCGTCTCGCAGCGGCAGGTCAAGCCAGTCGCCAAGGATCGCCTCTGCTTCCTTGACGCCCGATTTCTGCAGGCTCGAAAACAGCTGCAGGCTGAAGTTTTCGCCGATCGTGCCCAGTGCCTCCTGTACCTCGCGAAAGACCAGTGCCTGTTGCTGGCGGGTCAGCTTGTCAGCCTTGGTCAGCAGGACGTGAATCGGTTTGCCGGTCGGCGCGAACCAGGCGAACATCTGCAAATCGAGTTCGGTGAGGGGGTGGCGACTGTCCATGATCAGGACCAGGCCACAGAGCGCGTTACGGTGGCGCAGGTACGGCGCCAGCAAGCCTTCCCATTGCGAGCGGATTTCTTCGGGGGCTTTGGCAAAGCCGTAGCCTGGCAGGTCGACGAAGTACTTTCCGGGTTCGAGCGCGAAATAATTGAGATGCTGCGTTCGCCCCGGCGTTTTCGAGACAAAGGCCAGGCGGGTGTGATTGGCGAGCGTGTTGATCGCCGAAGACTTGCCGGCATTCGAGCGTCCGGCAAAGGCGACTTCGCATTGCGAATCGGTCGGCAGATCACGCAAGTCGGCAACGGTCTTGCTGAAAGCGGCTTTCTGGAAGAGGGGCATCGGGGAACCTGCGAGTGGATGGACAGGCGCGCGTCCAGAGGGAAAACTGATATAGAATATCAGGTTTGTCGCTTGGCTTCGCCGGCCTCAGATCAGTCATTGTTGTCAACGGGAGTTTGGACATGATTCGTACAACGGCAGTTGCGCTTCTCCTGGCCGCCAGTTTGCCCGCCTTCGCGGCAGAGCAGGCGCCTGTACAGCTTGACTTAGCAAAAGCCAAGGAAATTGCGGAAGGCCTTTGCGTTGCTTGCCACGGTGCCGATGGCAACAGTCCGACGTCGGCAAATCCGATCCTTGCCGGCCAGATTCCGCAGTATCTGTACAAGCAATTGAGCAACTTCAAGTCGGTCGACGGAAAGCCGCCGGTACGTGACAACGCGATCATGGGTGGCATGGTCGCGGCCCTGTCGGATGAAGACATGCGCAGCCTGGCTGTGTACTTCTCGCAGCAAAAGATGACGCCTTCGGTGGCGACCAACGAGAAGCTGCTTGCCGAAGGTCAGGCGCTCTGGCGCAAGGGCGACTTTGACAAGGGCATCCCCGCGTGCGCTGGCTGCCACGGACCCGCTGGTGCTGGTTTGCCGGTGCAGTATCCGCGCCTGGCGGGACAGTATGCCGAGTACACGGTGAGCCAGTTGAAGACTTTTCGTAGTCACGAACGGGCCAACGACGCGGAGAAAATGATGCGCGTCATTGCCGGCAAGCTATCCGACCCGCAGATCAACGCCGTCGCCGAGTACGTTGCCGGCCTGCGCTAGGCGCCCCGGCTACCTGCGCTCTCGCTGGTTTCGCTGCGGATTTCCGGACACCCGCATCACGGTCAGGCTTTTCTTGGCAATGGGCGGCGGACGCTCTAGTATGGTGTCGTGACTTCTTGACCAGAAAGGACGTTTCATGAAGACGCTCAAGCAAATCCTCGACAGCAAAGGTGGCGTGCTGGCAACCGTCGCGCCGGACGACTCGGTTTTCAAGGCTTTGCAGGTGATGGCCGAACGCAACGTCGGGGCGGTCCTCGTCGTCGACCAGAATCGACTCCTCGGTATCTTTTCGGAGCGCGACTACGCGCGCAAGGTGTCCCTGTTAGACAAGTCCTCGCGCGACACGCAGGTTTGCGAGATCATGAGCAACAAGGTGTTGTACGTGACACCCGACCAGACCGTCGACGAGTGCATGGCGATCATGACCGAAAGACATTTTCGCCACCTGCCGGTGCTCAATGAGCAGCACGAACTTCTGGGCATCGTTTCCATCGGCGATGTGGTCAAGGAAACGATCTCCGAACAGCAGTTCATCATTCAGCAGATGGAAAAATACATCGCTGGCTGATCTCCGTATCGGTTCTTCTGGGCCGCCTTTCCTGGCCAGGCCGGCGGGTCGTCAGCGGCGAAGGGCGCTTCACGCAGTTTTTCTGAGGGCGCTTTGTCCGCGTCCAGCGGGCTTTCGTCGGCTTTTCCAGAGGCCATTCCCAAGCGCAGATTTCCACGCCTCTTGACGGCGCAGTCTTGGTTTTTGCGCCGAGCGACGTTCGCGAGAACGAGCCGGGGCTACGACTTCCTGTCGCCTGTCAAGCCGCTCGTACGCGACCCGTCAAGGCGCAGTCGAGGTCGGCTGTCTTGATGGATTCTGTCACGAGTTTCCCCTGCCGCCCGGTTGCTGACCTTACCCGCTTTTCGCGCAGCGATGCTCCTTGTCGGTGACGAGGGCTTGATCCCAGATTCGAACGATGACCTATCCCACTATCCTCAGCGCGTCCGTCTTCCTGCTCATCGTTTTCGCTGTCGAGCGTCTTTGCCGACGCTCGGGCGTTCCGTCGGTCATCGTGCTGGTGGCCAGCGGCCTCCTGGCACGGCCGATGCTCGACTCCTTTGGCGTGACGCTGGGCTGGGCCGGCACCCTGGTGCCGATCATCGGCACTATCGGCCTCGTGCTGATCGTCCTGGAAGGCGCTCTGGACATCGAGTTGCGACGCCAGCGCCTGCGCCTCATCGCGGCGACCTTTCTCCTGGCGACGGCCGGTTTCGTCATCGCTACCATCAGCTTCGCGTTGGCCGGGCGTTGGCTGCTGGGTCTTGGCACGGTGCAGTCCATTCTGCTGGCAACGTCGGTTGCCGTAATCAGCAGCGCGGTCGCCATTCCAAGCAGTACTTTTCTGCCGCCCAAGGCGCGCGAATTCATCACCTACGAAAGTTCGATGTCGGACATCATCGGGGTCCTGGTTTTCTTTTCCCTGCTCGGTTCGGATGGTACGGTTGGCGGCGCCCTGTTGGCGCTGCTCGGCGGCGGCATGTTGTCGCTCCTGCTATCGCTGCTCTGCGCCTTGGTGTTGATGCTGCTATTGCTGCGCGTGTCCGGGCCGATCCGCTTCGTACCCTTGCTGGCCGGCTTGTTCGCCTTGTACGCGACAGGCGAGCTGCTGCATCTCTCGCCGCTGATCATGGTGCTTTTCCTGGGCCTGTTGCTCAACAAGCCGTCGCTGGTTACCCGCTTCCGGCCGGTTCGCGCGTGGGTGAGTAGAGAATACGAATCGACGCTGTCCGAGTTTCGTACCCTGGTCGTCGAACTGACCTTCGTCGTGCGCGGCTTCTTCTTCGTACTGCTCGGCTACTGGACGGATTTGTCCGATCTCACCTCGTCGTCAGCCTGGCTTGGCGCGGGTCTGGTTCTGACGGTGGTGTACGGTAGTCGTTTCGTCATGTTGCGGCTGATGTTGGGGCCTGCTGCTGCCGGGCCGCTGATGTGGATTGCCCCGCGCGGCTTGATCACGGTTCTGCTCTTCCTGCACGTTCGCGACACGTTCTCGCTGCCCAGCTACCTCAATGGTTCGATCATGCTCGTGGTGCTGGCTTCGTCGGCTTTCATTCTGATCGCCAGTTATCAGGTCAACCGGCAGGTGCCGCAGGCAGCTCTCCCCGACGTGCCGCCCTTGCCGCCTCCCGACGACGAGGCACTGGCCAGCACACGCGAAGCAGTCGACGAGCCGGGCAGGGTTGACGTTCGCGAGCGCGCCTGAGCTGGTCGGCGTGACGGTCGCGCGTTCCCGGCACGCCTGATCGCTTGCCAGGCTTGCATTATTCGCGGCGCTCGGTTCTAATTACTCCTCTGCCCCGATGACTGCCAGCTGACGACGATGCGGCAATTCCACGACCATGATGTGTTTCCGCTTGCTCCTTCTGGAGCCTGTTTGGTTGTTGCCGTCGGCGTCTCTCCCGTAGGTGTCGTACGCTCGGTACGCGTACCAGGCGCCACGCCGGCAAGGGCCAGGAGAAGACAAGTCAAAGCGTAGGAAGAAACGACAACTCATTCCAGAAACCCCCGCCGGTGAAAGCCGGGCGGGGGTTTTGTTTTTCTGCAGCAACGTCCGGCAAAGTCAGCAGTGCAATTCAATTGAAGGAGAGTCCCTTGGCCAAGCAAACATTCGAAACCCTCAGCGGTGCACAGATCGTCGTGCGCCTGCTCGAACGACAGGGCGTGCGTACCCTGGCCGGTATCCCCGGCGGTGCAATTCTGCCCATCTACGACGCCTTGTCGCAGTCCGCGCTGATTCATCATGTGCTCGCCCGGCACGAACAGGGCGGCGGCTTCATGGCCCAGGGGATTGCTCGCGCCACCGGCGCACCGGCGGTATGCCTGGCTTCTTCAGGCCCCGGGGCGACCAATCTGCTGACGGCGATTGCCGACGCCAAGCTGGATTCGATTCCGCTGGTGGCCATCACCGGGCAGGTGCCGCGAGCGATGATCGGTACCGACGCCTTCCAGGAAGTCGATACCTACGGTCTGAGCATTCCGATCACCAAACACAACTTCCTGGTCAATTGTGCCGAGGACCTGCTCGAAGTCGTCCCGCGCGCCTTCCGGATCGCCGCTTCGGGTCGCCCGGGGCCGGTCCTGATCGATATTCCGAAGGACGTCCAGAATCAACTGGTCGAGGTCGGCGAGTGGCCCGCCATCGGCGTTGCCGAGCCCGTTCCAGCGCCGGCTGCCGAGCGGGTCGGCGTCGCTGCGGCGATGATCAACGAGGCCTCCCGGCCCATTCTTTACCTCGGCGGTGGGGTCGTCCATTCGGGCGCCTCCGCGGCCGCCGTGGCGCTGGCCGAAAAGGCCGCTTTGCCGACGGTGATGACCCTGATGGCGCTCGGTGCGCTGCCGGTCGAACATTCGCTGTCGCTCGGCATGCTCGGCATGCACGGGGCGCGCTTTACCAACCTCGCGCTTGACGAGTGCGATCTTCTGATTGCGGTCGGGGCTCGCTTCGACGATCGTGCGACCGGCAAGGTGGCGGGTTTCTGCCCGCAGGCCAAGATCGTGCATATCGACATTGACCCTTCGGAGCTGGACAAGATCAAGACCGCGCACGTCGGCATCGCCGGCGACGTCAACGCCGTGCTGCAAATGTTGCTGCCAGCGGTTGAGGCACAGCAGCGGCAGGCATGGCTGGCGCGTGTGGCCGGCCTGAAGGCGGCGCATCCGCTGCGCCTGCCGGGAGTCGACGACCCGCGTACGCCTTACGGTTTGATCCGCGCCGTCGCCGATTGCCTCGACGATCAGGCAACCATCACCACCGACGTTGGTCAGCATCAAATGTGGGTGGCGCAAGCCTACCCCTTGCGCCGGCCGCGCCAGTGGCTGACCTCCGGCGGTCTCGGGACGATGGGCTTCGGAATGCCGGCGGCGATCGGCGCGGCACTCGCCGAGCCGGAGCGGACGGTGGTCTGTTTTACCGGCGACGGCAGCATTCTGATGAACGTGCAGGAACTGGTGACCGCGGCCGAAGAGAAGGTCAATGTCAAGATCGTGCTGATGAACAATTCGTCGCTGGGCCTGGTTTTCCAGCAGCAGACCTTGTTCTACGGCGAGCGCATCTACGCGTCGAAGTTCAAGGGAATGCCTGACTTCGTCCGCGTCGCCGAGGGTTTCGGCGTGCCGGCCATCGATCTCGATACGGAGAGCGATCCGCGCGCAGCGCTGGCCGCCGCCTTGTCTGCCCCCGGCCCGATGCTGATTCACGCCAGCATCGCCATGCACGAACAGGTTTTGCCGATGGTGCCGCCCGGTGCCGCCAACAAAGACATGATCGGAGGCTGAACGCTATGAACTCGATCTCACGAACGGAAAATGAGGCGCTGGCGCGTACGGTGCTCGAACTGGACGTCTACAACCACCCCGGCGTCATGTCCCACGTCGTCGGTCTGTTCTCGCGCCGCGCCTACAACGTCGAAGGCATCCTGGTGATGCCGGTGGGCAGCGGCGTGACCAGTCGCATCTGGCTGCTGGTCAATGAGGACCAGCGCCTGGACCAGATGGTCAAGCAGGTGGAGAAGCTGGAGGACGTACTGGCTGTGCGCCGGCACGGTGCCGAGCACGAGGTGTTCGTCCGCCTCGAGGAGTTTTTCCGCTAGCTCGCGCCGGCAAGGGGCCAGGCGGCGATCGCCGGGCGTTTGCCTGCCCTGGGTGGCCAGCGGCCACCAGATCAGCGCAGCCGCTGTTGCGGGTCGAAGCGGACAATGCTCAGCCCGTCGGGGGTTTTCCTCGGCGGTGCTTTCCAGGCGTGACCGTAGACCACTTCCACCGTTGCCGGTACGCGGCCATCGTCGGCAAGCCGCGCGTAGGCGGCGCGTGCCGTGGCCCAGGTGGCACGCCCGGTCAGGCCACGGCTGCGCGCCTGCATCGCGCAGCGCGAGCCGCTCTGGCGCAGATCGGCGAGCAGCTTGTCGAAGCTGGTGTAGGTCATGGTCAGCAGCTCGGCGTCCATCACCGGGTCGGAAAAGCCGCATTCAAGCAACATGTCGCCGTAGTCGTGCATGTCAGTAAAGCGTTGCGTGTGCACCTGGCCGTCGTTGAAGCTGGCGCGAAGTTCCTTCAAGGTGTCTGGCCCGAAGGTCGAGAACATGAGCAGGCCACCGACGTCGAGCACCCGGTGCGCTTCACGAAACGCCGCCAGCGGGTCGTCAAGCCAGTGCAGCATCAGGTTCGACCAGACCAGGCCGACCGACTGTGGCTTGAACGGCAGAGTGCTCGCCTGCGCCACCAGCAAGGGGGTTCGCCGGTTGCGCAGGAAGGGCATCAGCCAGCGCAAGCGTGAGCGTTTGGCCTGGCTCACCCGGAGCATGCTTTCGCAGAGATCGGCGCCGACGACAAGGGCTTCGGGATAGCGCTCGTTCAGTGCGGTGAGGCTGGCGCCGGTGCCGCAGCCGAGATCGAGAACGCGCTGCGGCGCGATGCGCACGTAGTCCAGCCTTTCCAGCATGCGGCTGCCGATCTCGCGCTGCAGCACGGCCGCCTCATCGTAGGTCGCCGCGGCGCGGGCAAAACTGCGTCGCACCTGGCGCTGATCAACGAACTGCGCCGGTGCCTTCATCGGTGACTAGATCGGGCGCAGGCCAAGCTTCTCGAACAGGGCTTCGTCGCGGTCTGCTTCGGGGTTGCCGGTGGTCAACAGCTTGTCGCCGTAGAAGATCGAGTTGGCGCCGGCCAGAAAGCAAAGCGCCTGCAACTCGTCGGACATTTCCTGGCGACCCGCCGACAGGCGCACGAAGCTCGTCGGCATGGTGATCCGCGCGGCGGCCAGGGTACGCACGAACTCGAAGCTGTCGACCGGCGCGACGTTGGCCATTGGCGTACCGGGGATCGGTACCAGATTGTTGATCGGTACTGATTCGGGCGGTGGATTGAGGTTGGCGAGCTGAACGATCAGCGCGGCGCGGTTGCGGCGCGACTCGCCCATGCCGATGATGCCGCCCGAGCAGACCTTGATTCCTGCCTCGCGCACCTGCCCGAGGGTGTCGATCCGGTCGGCGTGCTTGTGGGTGGTGATCACCTGTCCGTAGAAGGAAGCGTCGGTATCCAGATTGTGGTTGTAGTAGTCGAGGCCGGCGTCCTTGAGCTCGTCGGCCTGCCCGTCCTTGAGCATGCCCAGGGTGACGCAGGTCTGCAGACCCATGCTCTTGACGGTGCGAATCATCTCCGTGACCTTGGCCAGGTCCTTGTCTTTCGGGCCCCGCCATGCGGCGCCCATGCAGAAGCGCGAGGCGCCCTTGTCCTTGGCGGCCTGTGCGGCGGCGATCACTTCGTCGAGCGGCATCAGGGCTTCACGTTCGGTGGTGGTGCTGTAGCGCGCCGCCTGCGAGCAATAGCCGCAATCCTCCGAACAGCCGCCGGTCTTTACCGACAGCAGGGTCGAGCGTTGAATCTCGTTGGCGTTGAAGTTTTCGCGGTGCACCTGTTGTGCGCGAAACAGCAGATCCATCAAGGGAAGCTGGTAAAGTGCTTCGACATCGGCGACCGACCACTTGCCTGCTGGGGTCGAAACGGCGCGCTCCGGGCTAAGTGTCGCGGCTTGAGGAATTGCGTTCATTGGCTAGACCTATGGGTTGGGGTAATTTGAGGCCCGTTGCCCCACGGATTCGTTCATTCATCGATCCATGGATTTGCCGCGAGCCCTCCGAGGATGCCAATCTTAACTCAAACAGCCAGACGGATCCTCAGATCGTGCGCAGGACTGCTGACTCAGGATTGCCTGTTGTGCGGAGCGAGCAGCGGCGCCAGCCCACTCTGCCCGGCCTGCGAGGCCGACTTGCCGCATCTGCCCGCATCATGCTGTCCGCGCTGCGCCCTGCCGGTGCCGGGTGGCGAGGTCTGCGGCCGTTGCCTGGCCAAGCCACCAGGCTACGATCTGACCCTGGCGGCGTTTCGCTACGCCTTCCCGCTCGACAAGCTGGTGCAGTCGTTCAAGTACGGCCATCGCCTCGCTCTGGGCAGCTACTTCGGCCGCCAGCTTGCCGCCCTGCCGGGAAGCGCTTGCGCGGACCTGATCATTCCCGTGCCGCTACATCCGCTGCGCCTGCGCGCGCGCGGCTTCAATCAAGCGCTCGAACTGGCGCGTCCGGTCAGCAAAGCCTGGCGAATTCCGATCGATAGGCAGAGCTGCAGGCGCATCCGGCACACTCCTGCGCAAGCCGATCTGCCCTGGCGGGAACGGGCCGGCAACGTCCGCGGCGCCTTCCAGTGTGCAACGGATTTCACCGGCCAGCGTCTGTTGCTGGTCGACGATGTAATGACGACCGGCGCCTCTCTCGACGAACTAGCCCGCGTCGTGCGTTTGCGTGGCGCAGAACGGGTGACACTGCTGGTCGTGGCGCGCGCTTTGCCGCCAGTGTGAGCGGATAGCTCTGCCCGGGGCGCCGCGACGAGCGGTCCGGAAATACTTCCCCCCAGTGCCTGCTGGCTGCCGGCTCTGCTCAGAGATGCTCGAACTCGGCAACGTCTGCCGCCGGGCTGCTCGCCGAGGCAGCGAAGGCGATGATTCCACTGCCGCGCAGGACGAATTCCTCACACCTCAGAAACAGCTCGCTCTCGCCGTTGACGGTTACGAAAGTGCCATTGGTGCTCAGATCGCTGAGCACGAAGTGCTCGCCTCGCCGCTCGATTGTCGCGTGATTGCGCGACGCGCGGCGGTCGCGAATGGTGATCCCGCAGTTCGCATCGCGGCCCATGTCGACGCGTAAACGCGTCTTGTCGAGCACTTTGACCTGGCCGCCATAACGTACGCACAAGCGCCCGCTGTTCCTGGATGGCGCCGCCGCGGGCGCTGCCTCTGCCATGCCCGTCTTGCCCGCTCTTGTCTTGGCCTCGAGCCACACCACTTCGAATACCTCGTCGCCGGTTGGCAGCCTGTTTTCGGCTTGCTCCTGCAGGCCACGCGTCGCCGATTGCAATGGAGCGGAGAGCAGAGATCTGGTCGCGCCGCAGGTCAAGGTCTGACCAGCGCTGGCCAGATTGGCAAGGAACTCGGCGATGCTTGCCCCCTCACCATGAGCGCCCGCATCGTCCTCGCGCACCTGGCCGTGATGAAAACCGACGCGGATTGCCAGTTGGACACCGGACACCGGAGGCAGGTCGGCCACCCGCCGCTGCATGGCGATGGCGGCCTGGCAGGCGTCATCGGCGTTGTCGAAGAGAGCCGTGAGCTCATCGCGCTTGGCGTTTTTCGCGAGCCGCCCACGGAAGCCCTCAACGCCACGCGCCACGCGCTTCCGGCAACGCTCGACGGCGTGCTCGGCTTCCGCGCCGCCCCGCTTTTCGAACAATTTCGAGCTTCCGGAGATGGCGGCAATCAGTACCGACAGCATCCTTTCCTTGTCGCTCATCACGCGCGCACCGCCAGCGGCACGCCTTGCAGGCTGGGCAGTATTTCGCCGAGCGGTGCCGGATCGAAGACCAGATCGCCGCCATCCATGGTCGCCGGATCGCCCCCTGGGCGCAGACCCTGGAAATCGAACAGCGTCTGGTCTGCCAGGTGCGAGGGAACGACTTTCTGCAGCGCGGAAAAAACCGCCTCGGTGCGCCCCGGGTAGCGGTGGTCCCAGTCGGCCATCATCGCGCGGATCTTCTGGCGCTGTAGATTGTCCTGCGAGCCACAGAGGTTGCACGGGATGATCGGGTAAGCCATGCCGCGGGCAAAACGGGCAATGTCTTTTTCGCTGCAATAGGCAAGCGGTCGGATGACCACGTGCGCGCCGTCGTCGGTCAGCAGTTTTGGGGGCATGGCCTTGAGCCGCGCGGCGAAGAGAAGGTTGAGGAACAGCGTATGGACAATGTCGTCGCGATGATGGCCGAGGGCAATCTTGTTCGCACCGACTTCCTTGGCGGTTCGGTAGATCACGCCGCGGCGCAGGCGCGAACACAGCGAGCAGGTCGTCTTGCCCTCGGGAATCTTGCTTCTGACGATCGAATAGGTGTCCTGATCGACGATTCGATAGTCGACACCCAGCTTTGCCAGGTAGCCGGGCAGGACCTCGGCCGGGAAGCCCGGTTGCTTCTGGTCGAGGTTCATGGCGATCAGCCGGAAATCGACCGGCGCCCGTTCGCGCAACGCCATGAGGACGGAGAGCAGCGTATAGGAGTCCTTGCCGCCGGAAATGCAGACCAGAACGGTGTCGCCGTCGTCGATCATTCTGTAATCGGCGATCGCTTTGCCGGTATTGCTCTCCAGACGCCTCCTCAGGCGCTGCAAGGTGTTCGATTGTTCCACCAGTTTCCTTTCCAACGGCGTGACCAGTTACAGATGTGCGGTGCGACCGCCATCGACGTTGATCACCTGGCCAGTGATGTAGTCCGCGTCGTCCAGCAGGTAGCGCACTGCGCAGGCGATGTCCCGCGGGCAGCCGGCGCGCTGCAGCAGGGTGTGCGCGACGATGTTCTCGCGAGCTGCGCTGTCGAAAACTTCGCTATCCGACCACAGGATCGGCCCCGGCGCCACCGCGTTGACCCGCACCTGTGGTGCCATTTCGATGGCCAGGGCGCGCGTCAGGCCAAGCAGCCCCGCTTTCGCCGCGCAGTACAGCGGATAACCGCTCAGCGGGCGTTCGGCATGAATGTCGGTGATATTGACCACCGCTCCCTGCGTCGCCACCAGGTGCGGTGCGGCTGCCTGCGTCAGGAACAGGGGGGCTTTCAGATTGCTGCCAATGAGGTCGTCCCAGCTTGCCAGGTCGATCTTGCCCAAGGGCGTCGGAAAGAAGCTCGACGCGTTGTTCACCAGGGCATCGAGACGGCCGAATTGCGCGATCGTATTGGCGACCAGCAAGGGCAAGGCATCGACGTCCAGCAGGTCCGCCTGCAGGCAGGCTGCCGAAGACGGCCGGATGGCGTTCAGTTCGCTGGCCAGTGCCGCGGCGGCAGCCGATGCCTGGCGATAATGGAGCACCAGATTGGCGCCGGTGGCGTGCATTTCGCGGGCTATCACACTGCCCAGCCGCCGGGCCGCGCCGGTCACCAGTATCGTTTTTCCACTCATCTCCCATTCCAGGCCAGCACCAACAAGGATATGATTTTAACGGATTATTGCCCCTGCTTCGGGAAAAACAACCCGTTCTGGCGTCAGCGCGGTAGACTGCGGGTGGAGTGACTTGGGAAAAGAACGATGAGCAAACTGGACCAGGCGCTTGACGCCGACGATCTGATGATTCTGGCGGAGCGCATTGAGCAGTTGGCGGCAGACGATGCCGAATGGGTCGCTCGGCTGTTTCAGGAGTTGCTGCGCGCGCGCGCCCATGAGGGCGAACTGCTGGCCGGGCAGGCAAGCGGCGGGCAGCAGCAGGAAGGGGGCGAGCGCGAGTTTGATGAGCAGCTGGCGCAGGTCGCGCTGGACACCGCCGAGTGGCTGAGAACGCTCTGGGAGGTCGGCTACATGGGGGCCGGCAACTTCCGTTCTCAGCCGCGTTCGGCATTTCCGGCGATCGATCTTGAGGACGTCAGGAAGTCCTCGCTGTTTGCGCGTATTCGCCAGGGCAAGCATGCGCTGCCATTTCCACCGCCTACCCGGCAAGGGTTGCCATGGCACGAACTCGTTGAAGGGGGCACAGGAACGCAGCTGGTCAGCGCCGAGATCGTTCGCGATGAAGTCGGTCTGCCGATGGGTGCGATCATTGAAGGCTGCAGCGAGTGGCAGGTCCTCGAGGAAGGCACCGCGAAGCAGGAGTGCGTCGTGCAGCACCAGGGGAAGGGGCCCAGGTTCCGCCTGCGGCTGTTGGCCGCGGAGAGCGCTGAGTTGCATCGCGAGCCGCCGAGTTTGACGCGCGAGATCCATCTGCAGGGGCGTGGCGGCTTCAACTCCTATACCCTCGAATGGCCGCTGGAAAATGGCCATACGCAGTTCGTTGCCTTGCGTGCTGCGACCTGGGAGCGAGCCCAGTCAGAGGCTGAGCATTGGCTGGCGATCACCCACCCGGAGTTGTACGGGCAAGTGCGCTTCGTGGCTGCAGAGAACTGAGCCGTCGACCGACTGGACGGCGAGGCATCCGGCAGTGAAGCGCCCGTGGTCGATCGTCGCCTTGCTCCGCCTTCGCTGACCGCCGCCATGACATTACCCGCACCGACGACCGAGGCGCTGGCCTTCAGCGCCGCGCTCAGCGGTCATCTTGTCCGTGAGATTGACGCGGGCGGCGGCTGGATCGGCTTTGATCGCTTCATGGACCTTGCGCTCTACGCGCCGGCGATGGGCTACTACTCAGGCGGCGCCCACAAGTTTGGTGCGGCGGGCGATTTTGTCACCGCTCCGGAACTCTCTCCGGTTTTTGCCCAGACGCTCGCCGCGCAGGTGCGACAGATCCTCGCGCTCAGCTCTCCGCAGATCATTGAAGTTGGCGCCGGCAGCGGCCAACTGGCAGCCCACCTGCTGCGCGAACTCGAGTCACGTGGAGTGCTTCCCGAAAGCTACGCCATTCTCGAACTGTCCGGCGAACTGCGGGCGCGGCAGCGCCAGGTGATTGCCGCCCAGGTGCCGCATCTGCTGTCGCGGGTGTCCTGGCTCGAGCGCCTGCCCGAGCGCTTCGCTGGGCTGGTGCTGGCCAACGAAGTGCTCGATGCGATGCCGGTGCACCTCGTCGTCTGGAACGAGACGGGCGTCGCAGAGCGCGGCGTCACCGTCAAGCACGGGCAGTTTGCGTGGGTCGATCGCCCGGCTAGCGGCAGGCTGCGCGAGCGGGCACTGGCACTGGCCGCCGAATGCGCCCTGCCACCCGGGTACCTGAGCGAGGTTTCGTTGGCCGCAGGTGCCTGGGTCGCGGAGTGGGCGGCACGTCTCGGGTGCGGCGCCCTGTTGCTGATTGACTACGGTTTTCCGCGCCGCGAGTACTACCATCCGCAACGCAGCGCCGGCACGCTGATGTGCCACTACCGCCACCACGCCCACGGCGAGCCTTTCTATCTGCCTGGTTTGCAGGACATCACCGCGCACGTCGATTTCACGGCGATCGTCGAAAGCGGCTGTTCGGCTGGTCTGGAATTGCTCGGCTACAGCACGCAGTCGAGCTTCCTCCTTGACTGTGGCCTGGCTGCGGTTCTCGCACGAACGCCAAGCAGTGATGCGCGGCGCTACCTGCCTCTGGCCAGTGCCGCCAACAAGCTGGTTTCACCGGCGGAAATGGGCGAGCTGTTCAAGGTGATGGCGCTTGGCAAGGGTATTGCCGAGCCACTGCTCGGCTTTGCCAGCGGCGACCGCAGCCGGACCCTCTGAAGCCGCCCGCCACTGCCGGTGGCCTTGCCAGTGTCCCCGGCGTCGCTCGCGCTGCTGGCGGCCTGCTGGCAGGCTCGGGCCGACTACGTGCGCTGCACAGGCGCGGTCTCTGCCGCGGGCTTCACGAGTGGTGCCAGCGCGGCCACGCGAGCGGCGTGTATCCGCGCGCCAATCTCGGCGGGTTCCGGGCAGCTGCCGGCAATCGCCGCGGCATCGATGCCGCGTGCCAGCAGCAGGGCCTGGCGAAGAAGTGGCGCTGCTGGATAGCCGGCGTCCTGCCAGCCCAGGCGACCCTGAAAGTCGCAGGTGCAGGCTTCGAGCAGCTGCTCGAAGCGCTCGGGGCGGCGCAAGGCGTCGGTGTTTTCGAGCAGCCTGACGATCTCTGCCGCCGCCAGTTGCCCGGCGCGATGTACGTCGCCGTGATGGCGTGCGACGAGGAGCGCCAGATCCCGGCACTCGATCGGTACTCTGAGGCGCTTGCACACCGCGCTCGCCAGTTCGACGCTGCGCGCTTCGTGACCCGGATGGCGTGGCAAGTCGGCAGCAGCCGTCTCGCCCTTGCCGAGATCGTGGAGCAATACGGCGAAGCGTACCGGTAGCGTGCAGCCGCGCTGCGCCGATTGATCGACGACCATCATGACATGCACGCCGGTATCGATTTCCGGGTGCATCTCGGCGCGTTGCGGTACGCCGTAAAGGCGGTCCAGTTCGGGCAGCAGTCGGCGCAGCGCTCCGCATTCGCGCAGTACGTCGAACATCCGCGACGGTTTTTCTTCCAGCAGACCCTTGGCCAGTTCCTGCCAGACGCGTTCGGGGACCAGGTGGTCGAGCTCGCCGCTGGCGACCATTTCTTGCGCCAGGGCCACGGTTTCCGGGGCTACCGTAAAAGCGGTGAAGCGAGCGGCGAAGCGGGCAAGGCGAAGGACGCGCACCGGGTCCTCGACGAAGGCCGGACCGACGTGGCGCAGTACGCGCGCGGCGAGATCATCGACACCGCGATGGGGGTCGATGAGCATCCCATCGGCACTGCGCGCAATGGCGTTGATGGTCAGGTCGCGGCGCGCCAGATCCTCACTCAGGCTGACTTCCGGTGCGGCGCGAAAAGCAAAGCCCTTGTAGCCGCGGCCCGTCTTGCGTTCGGTCCGCGCCAGCGCATATTCCGCGTGCGACTGCGGGTGCAGGAAAACCGGGAAATCCCTGCCGACGGGCTTGAAGCCGCGGGCGAGCATCTCCTCGGGTGAGGCGCCGACGACGACGTAATCACGATCCTGAACCGGCAAGCCGAGCAGTTCGTCGCGGATGGCGCCGCCGACGGTGAAGATCTCCATCAGGACGCTGGCCGGCGCTTAGCGCGGCGCGCCAGCCAGCTCAGCGACCGGCACGGAGGCGATAGCGATCCAGGCGAACCTGCCCCTGCTCGGCTGGCGACAGGTAGGTCGGGGCCACGGCTTCCAGGGCTGTTGGCTGCCAACCAGGATAGTCGTGTGCGCCATCGCTGACGCTGTCTACGTCCATCGAACGCAGGTTGTCCGGCGACATCGGCGGGTTCGGCAGCAGCCACAGCAGGCCGGCCTGCAGGTAGGCCCAGCCACCGTCGCCGAGGTCGATGATCCGCCGCGACTTGCCGAGCAGTTGCGCGGTGTACTCGACCAGTTCGCGCAGCGTGTAGACTTGCGGACCGCACAGCTCGTAGGTCTGCCCGAAAGTGGCGCGTACCGTCAGGCAGTCGACGAATACCCTGGCCACGTCGCCAACATAGACCGGCTGGAAGCGCGCCGCGCCACCGCCAAGCGGCAGAATCGGGAAAGTCCTGAGCAATTTGGCAAAGGTGTTGAGGAACGCATCGTCGGGCCCGAAGATCACGGACGGGCGAAAGATCGTGATCTCCAGCTGATCCATGGCGGCCCGCACGACCGCTTCGCCTTCGCCTTTGGAACACAGGTATTCGGACGGCCCATCGAGGGCGGCGTTGAGCGCACTCATGTGCAGCAGACGAGTGACGCCGCTTTCCTTCATTGCCCCAACGATCGTTCTCGGCAGATCGACGTGTGCGGCAGCGAAACCCTTGCCGTAGGGCAGGCGCGAATCCTTGTCGTGGAGGACGCCGACCAGATTGATCACGGCGTCATGGCCGCGCATCAGCTCGGTGAGGACCTGTGGATCATGAACGTTGGCTTCGACCATGCTCACCGTCGGCAGCATGATCAGTTTCTTGGTGTTGTCGCGGTGGCGGGTAGCGATGGTCACCCCGATGCCGCGTTGCGAGAGGCAGCTGGCAATCCAGCCGCCGACAAAACCACTGCCGCCGATCAACAGTACGTTCTTGAGTTCCATGGCGTCCTACCGGTGTAAAAAGTGTCTGAAAATAGACATTTTAAGGCAAATCGTCGCCCTTGGCTTCGCCACCGGTACGCGGAGCGATGACCCCCAGCCGGCTCTTGAGCGTCTGCGGCTTGCCGTCGAACAGCGCCGAGTAATAGACCGAATTGCTCATCACCTTCTTGACGTAGTCGCGTGTTTCGCTGAAGGGGATGGTTTCCGTATAGATCGCGCCTTCGAGCGGCGCTTCGGCACGCCACTTGCGTGCCCGGCCGGGCCCTGCGTTGTACGCCGCGGAGGCCAGCACCGGGTGATTGTCGAGGCTTTCGAGGACCAGCCGCATGTAGCTGGTACCCAGCAGCAAATTGATTTCGGTATCGTTGACCCGGGCCTGGTTGAAGTCCTTGAGGCCGATCTTGCCGGCTACCCACTTGGCGGTGGCCGGCATCAGCTGCATCAGACCGGAAGCGCCGACGTGCGATCTGGCGCTGGTGATGAAGCGGCTTTCCTGACGCATCAGGCCATAGACCCAGGCATCGTCCAGCGCCTGCTCGCGCGCCGCCGGGCGGACCTGATCGCCAAACGGCGCCAGGTAGCGCAAAGAGTAGTCGTGCTCTTGGCGGGTGCGGTCGGCGGCGGCAATCGCGCGGTCGTAGATGTCGGCGCGCAGGGCGATCTCCGATGCTGCCAGCAGTTCCCGGTCGCTCATCCCACGCAAGGCGAAGTTCCACTCGCGGACGCCCTCCGAACGCAGGTTGAGGCGAAAGAAGGCCAGTGCCCTCTGGACGCCCGGGTTGGCACGAGTCTGTGCCAGCTCGGCCTTGCTCGGCGGCGCCGCTTTCGGCGGGGTGGTGATCGGCCGCCCGAGATCATCGCTCGCCAGATTGCCGTAGAAGTCTGGCTGTCCGGCGATCCGGGCGAACAGCGCATCCGCTTCGGCAAGCCTGCCGCCGGCGCGATACGCCCGCCCCAACCAGTAGACCCAGGCCGACTGCTCGGCAAGCGCCGGCGGCATCTTCTCGATGGTCGACCGGACAGCGCCCCAGTCCTGCGCCCGCAGAGCCGCCCGCACCTTCCATTCGGCGGCATCGTCGGAAAGCGGCGCGTCGCCGGCTTGCCGGTACCACGCCATTGCCTCCGGCAGGTGGCCTTGCGCGGCCTGTCGGCCAATCTGCGTCCACGCCCAGCCTTTCTCGCCGGCCTGCAGCGAACCGGAAATCCGCTGCAGCTGCTCGGCCGCCATGCGCGGGTCGTTGCGCGCAATGCGCTGGATCGCCAGCACGGCCAGTTCGCGCTGCAGGCGGTTGCCCGAGAAATCGCCCGGCAGTCTGATCAGCCAGGGCAGCGGCTTGTCGGCGATGCTTTGTGCGACCTTTTTGTCCGGTGTCTGGCTCGCTGGCAGGTAGTTCATGCTGTACATCGCCGCCGCGATCTTGTTGGCTTCAAACTGGCTGCGGATCCGCGCCCAGACGGCATTCGCCAGCACGCGCTTTTCGACGATCAGCGCTTCCAGCACCGGGTAGCAGGGTTCCGGCGGTTCGAGCAGGGCCAGCCAGAGCGGCAAGGCGTCGTCAAGCGCGCTTGCGTCGCCACGCGCCAACCTGCTTTGCAGCGCGTAGCAGGCCAGGCTCTGCTCAGGCTGTGCCAGCCTTGCGTAATCGGCGTCGAACTCCGCCCAGCGCTGCTGCTTGCCCACCTGCCGGAGCCAGTCGATGCGCAATTTCTCGGCGACGTAGGTGTTCTGGTTCCGTTCGAGGAAGGCGCCGACCGTTGCCGGATCGGTTTCCTTGAGGTCGAGGAGCAGCCGCCAGTAGTCGACGTAGCCCTCGAGTTCGTAGCCCTGCAGCGCTGACGCCAGTCGTTCGAGCTTGACCTTGTCGCCAGCGCGAGCAGCGTCCCGGGCGACCAGGAACTGGTCGTCTGCAGTCACCGAGAAGGCGCTGATGGGCACGAGAAACCAGGCGGCGAGGGCAAAAAAAATGCTGTGACGGAACTTCATGATAAGCTGGACTTCCGGGAAAACTTGTCTTGAGCATATCACATGGCCGCCGGGATGATGCCGGGAATCACCGCCGAAAGTCTCGCCAGCAGCAGCTTCGCCGGACGACGCGCGCTTCGCCGAGCGCTGCTCGAGCGCCGGCTGGCGCTGCCGAACGACGAGTGGGAGCGTCTTTCGGCGATCGTCTGCACGCGCTTGCGGGACGGCTTTCGGCGATTTTCCGGAATGCGCGTGGCGTTCTGCTGGCCGGTGAACAAGGAACCCGACCTCCGGCCGGTGATCGCCCAGTGGGCCAGCGAGCAGCATCCGGGGTTCACGGCGCTGCTGCCGGTGGTGATTGACGAGAGCAGCGCGCTGCGCTTTCGTGCCTGGTCGCCCGCGACGCCGATGCGGGCCGACCGCCATGGCATCCCGACGCCGGCCAGCGGCGACTTCCTGGTCCCGCAGGCGCTGCTACTGCCGGTTAACGGTTTCGACGCCGCTGGCTACCGCATCGGTTACGGCGGCGGCTATTTTGACCGCACGCTGCCCGGCCTTGCACCGCGACCGCTGGTGGTTGGGGTCGGCTTCGAAGTGGCCCGACTGGACAGCATCCGCCCCGAGGCGCACGACCAGCCGCTCGACGTGATGGTCACCGAGGCCGGCATCTTCCGTCCTTCGCGCTAGGGTGCCTGGCGGCCACGAACGAAGTCCGCCAGCTGATCAGCCGGCATTGGGCGCGCCAACCAGTACCCTTGCAGTTCGTCGCAGCCGCAGAGGCGCAGCTGTTCGGCGACCGCCGCATCCTCGACGCCCTCGGCAATGGTTCGCAGCTTGAGACCATGCGCCATCTGGATGATCGCGCCAACGATCGCGGCGTCGCTTGGATCGCTGAGCAGGTCGCGGACGAAGGGCCGGGCGATCTTCAGCTTGTCCACGGCGAAGCGTTTCAGGTACGCGAGGCTGGAATAGCCGGTACCGAAATCGTCGACCGACAGCCTGACGCCGATGGCCTTCAGGCGGCGCGCGGTTTCCAGCGTAAGCTCGGCGTCCTGGATCATGATCGACTCGGTCAGTTCGAGTTCCAGCCATTCCGAATCCAGGTCGGCGAGGACCAGCGAATTGATCACCGTTTCGAGCAGGTCGCCACGGCGGAACTGCAGGCCCGAAAGGTTGACCGCCACGGTAAATGGTGGCAGTCCGGCATCCTGCCAGGCGCGCGCCTGCCGGCAGGCCTCGCCCATGACCCACTTGCCGAGTGGCACGATGAGACCCGTTTCCTCGGCAATCGGAATGAACTTCGCCGGTGCGACCAGCCCGTCATCGGGAGTCTGCCAGCGCACCAGGGCCTCGACGCCGGTAATCTCTCCCGAGTTCAGGTCAGCCTGCGGCTGGTAGTAGAGGACGAACTCGCCCCGCTCCAGCGCCTGTCGCAGACGCGTTTCGAGATGCATGTGCTCGACTGCCTGCACGTTCATCTGTTCGGCAAAGAAGCGGTAGGCGTTGCGGCCGGCGTGCTTGGCGTGATACATCGCCGTATCGGCCTTTTGCGTCAGACCGTCGAAATCGTCATCGTCGTCCGGGAAAAGGGCGATGCCGATCGAGAACGAAGTCGACAGGGCGTGCTTGTCGATCAGGAAGGGTTCGGCCATCCGCTGCTGGATCTTGTCGGCCAGCCGCGAAACCGCTTCGCTGTC
>JEMY01000001.1:186133-188562 GCA_000585075.1 Candidatus Accumulibacter regalis
CAGGTCGCCGACCGGGTGGCCGAGCGAGTCGTTGATCGTCTTGAAGCGGTCGAGGTCGAGGAACATCAGCGCGACGCGGCCGTGCGATCGCCTGGCCAGAGTCATCGCCTGTTCGACGCGGTCGCGCAGCAGCAAGCGGTTGGGCAGACCGGTCAGCGGGTCGTGGTGCGCCAGGAACTCGGCCCGCTGCTGCGCGGCCTTGCGTTCGGTGATGTCGGTAAAGGTCGCCACTGCCGCGTTCGGCCGCGTCGCATGGCCGGTGCACAAGGGCGAGGCATTGATCAGGATCCAGCGCAGGCTGCCGTCGGCGGCGCGCAAGCCCATCACCACTTCGCGCAGTTCCCATGCCTCGCGGATGGCGACGACCCACGGCCAGTCTGTGGCCGGAAACGGCGTCTGGTCTTCGCGCAGTCGCTCGATGCCTGGGTCGCCCTGAGCGCCACCCGGGACCCCTGCTTGCGAATGGCCAAAAATCTCTTCGGCAGCCCGGTTGGCAAACAGCAGCGTGCCTTCTTCCGACCACAGCATCAGGCCTTCTGCCATCGCCGAGACGACGCCGCGGAAGCGACTTTCACTTTCGTGCAGGCGGTCGATCATCCGCCGCAGTTCGGTGATGTCCTCCTTGATCGCGACATAGTTGCTGGTCCTGCCGTGGCGATCCAGGACCGGTGCGATCAGCGCCCGTTCCTGATAGAGGGAACCATCGCGGCGCCGGTTCTCGAACTCGCCGTGCCAGCTGCGGCCAGCCTTGATCGTCGCCCACAGCGTGGCGTAGGTTTCCACCGGGGTTCGCCCCGATTTGAGAACGCTTGGCCTCTGCCCGATGACCTCGTCCCTGGCATAGCCGGTGGTCTCGACGAACTTGTCGTTGACGTACTCGATTCGTCCTTCGGTGTCGGTAATGACGATTGTCGCCGGGTTCTGCTCGACGACCAGCGACAGTTTGCGGGCCCAGGCTTCGGCCGCGTGGCGCTCGGTAATTTCATGAAAGATGCTCAGAGCGGTTTGCCCGCCGCTCGGCGCTGCCGCTTCGGCGACCACGATGCCGTCGAAGAAGCGTGGCCCTTGCCGGGTCGGAAAACCGAACTCGATGCGTCGTGAGGTGCCGCTTTGATGGACCGCATGCAGGGCGGCCTCCCATTGCTCGATCAAGGCCGGGTCCAGCCCCGGGTAAGCCTCGAAGACCTGCCGCACGGTCTTGCCGATAACGCTGCCTGCTGGCAGTCCCAGCGATTGTTCGAAGGCACGATTGGTGAACAGGTGGCGCAACTGGGAATCGTGGCGGCTGATGATCGCCGGCAAATTGTCGACCAGCGTCTCGTACGATTGCTGCCGCTTGCTCAGGTCGGCCGTCCGCTGCCGAACCAGTTCCTCGGCCATTGCCCGACGGCTGAGCAGCGCGTGCAGATACGTCAGCAGCAGCAGGGTGATCAGCGCCCCGACCAGCGGCACGTAGCGGACCGTCGGCGAGCCATTGGCTTCCAGCCAGGCTGGGGTAGCTTCGACCTGTACCGACCACACGCGCCGGCCGACCTCGATGTCAGCGCTGTAGCGCAGCGTCGTCGCGGCCACCGGCCGAGCGCCCACCTGTGACCCTGGCGTCCAGGCGCGAATCAGCTGTCTGTCGTCAGGTTGCGTCTGGTCGAGCAGGTAGACATGCAGGCCCGTTTCGCTTTCGCTGGCGTTGGCGGCGTCGAAGATCTGATCGATGCTCAAGACGGCCAGGACGACGCCGCGAACGGCCGCACGCCGTAGATCCCGGGTGGGTGGCATCCCACCGCCGCGATAGACCGCCGCGAAAATGGCCGCGGTCTTGGCCTGCTGCCAGTCGATCAGCAGCGGGCCAACATCGCTGCTGACCGGCAGGCCGGTATCGATCGCCTGCTCGATCAGTGGTCCGCGGTTGCTCGCGGCGTGCAGGTTAAGGCCGATGGCCAGGTAATTGGGTGCCAGCGGAACGGCATAGAGCACCGGGAAGTAACGCTGGCGGTCTTCGGTCGCCACGACGGAGCCTTCGGCGTTGCGTTCGCTGATCGTGAATCGATCACCCCACAGTTGCCGGCCGCGGCGTTCGAAGGCGGCGCGATCGGCGGCGTCGACCACCGGCAACCAGCCAAAACCACGCACGCCCTGATCGCCGACCATTGGTCCGGCGAAGTTCCGGAAAGCCGGCCAGTCGACCGTCTCGACGCTGTTGAACAGGCGCTGCAGCGTCGTCAGATTGTCCAGTTGATCGAGAATGCGCCGGCTGACGAGGTCGGCGCGGGTGCTGGCCGCCTGCTGAAAGCTCTGCACAAACCGTTCCTGGGCGGCGTCGGACAGTGACTTGCTGACCCACGCGGTAATCGACACGGCGGCGAGGCCGACGCCGATCAGGATTGCCCACCGCCCAGACCACAGCTTATGCAAGGGAGAATCTGACGCCATTT
>JEMY01000001.1:188628-188857 GCA_000585075.1 Candidatus Accumulibacter regalis
CTATGCGTGCGGCGGGACTAAAGCAACGTGCGGCAAAGGGGCTGGTCTTGCGTTCATGGTCGCGAACACGCGGCCCGAATGCGCTGGAGCGCGCTGTCGAGCGTTGCCCGTGGGCATCCGAAATTGAGCCGCAGCCAGCCCGGGAGGCCGAAATCAGCGCCGCTGGAGAGGCCGACGCCAGCGGCTTCGAAGAAGGCTGCCGGATCCGCGACGCCCAGACCGCGCGCAT
>JEMY01000001.1:189059-189257 GCA_000585075.1 Candidatus Accumulibacter regalis
GCCACGCATCGCCGCGGTGAAGCGACGGCGAAGCGACGCTTCCGGAATGACCGCGAAGGCGCAGCCCAGACCGGGGATATTCCAGGTTTTCGATGGCGCCATCAGGGTGATGCTGCGCTGCGCGAGATCGGCGTCGATCATCGCCAGCGGGAGGTGCTGGCGGTGCTCGTCGAGCAACAGCCCGCAGTGGATCTCGTC
>JEMY01000002.1 GCA_000585075.1 Candidatus Accumulibacter regalis
CATTATAACCCGAGCGCTTGGCCTGGCGGTAAAGAACGGGGAATATTTTCACAGACTCTCAGCCCTTCTTCTGGATCAGCTCGATCTTGTAGCCATCGGGATCTTCGACAAAGGCGATCACCGTCGTTCCGTGTTTCATCGGACCCGCTTCGCGCGTCACTTTCCCGCCACGCGCCTTGATCTCCTTGCAGGCGGCGTAGGCGTCGGCGACTTCGATGGCGATGTGGCCGAAGCCATTGCCGAGTTCGTAGGCCGGCGTATCCCAGTTATGGGTCAGTTCAAGGACAGCTGCTTCCGACTCCGGGCCGAAACCGACGAAGGCCAGCGTGAAGCGCCCGCCCGGATAATCCTGGCGGCGCAGTTGCTGCATTCCCAGGACCTCGGTATAGAAAGCCAGCGAGCGGTCGAGATCGCCCACGCGCAACATGGTGTGCAGAATTCTCATGATCTTTCCTTTCCGGGTTGGGCTGGTGGCCGTCAGGCGCTGTCTTGAGTTTTGCTCCGATCGGCGTTCCAGGCGCGCGAACCTGCGCGGAAGAGCAGAGCAGGACTGGCGATGCGCGCGACTGCCCGAAAAAGATACACCAGAAGTGTGGTCTGTGGTCCACTTGGCTTCGGCGCCGGTCTGACGAGTGGTGTGCGAAGATGGCCAGGTGTCCCTCTGCAGGCCGCTACGCGCGCGGCGGTCTGCTCGGGGAGTGGCCTTGCGCCGGGATGACGATGGGCATAACGTGCTTCCCTCGGTCAAAGGATCGGGCAGTGCCAGCGTGTCGCCAAGCATTCGCGGCGATGCTCCGACACTTTTCAACACGCGACGGAGGTAATGAGCATGAAAAAGATTGTCATCTCGCTGGTAACGATGGCCCTTGCTGCAAGCGGACTGTCCGGTTGCGCCAACATGAGCGAAACGCAGCGCGATACAGGAACCGGTGCCGCCATTGGCGCAGTCGCTGGGGCGGTAATCGGTCGCGCTACGGCCGGCGGCAACAAGGGCCGTAGTACGGCCACCGGTGCCGCCATCGGTGCCGTGGCCGGTGCTGCCGGCGGTTATCTGTGGTCGCAGCGCATGCAGCAACAAAAGGCCTCGATGGAGCAGGCCACACAGGGTACCGGTGTCGCGGTGTCGCAGACTGACGACAATCGCCTCAAGCTGGACATCCCGAGTGATATTTCCTTTGATGTCGGCCGTTACAACATCAAGCCGAACATGGGCCCGGTACTCGACGGCTTTGCCGCGAGTCTGAACCAGCATGCGGTGACCACCGTGACCATCGTCGGACACACCGACAGCACCGGCAGCGATGAGATCAACGACCCCTTATCCGTTAACCGTGCAGCCGCGACGCGCGACTACCTCGTCGCCCGGGGCGTGGCCGCCGGCCGCATCGCCATCGATGGCCGTGGTTCGCGGGAGCCAATCGCCGACAACGCCAGCGCTGCCGGGCGGGCGATGAACCGCCGCGTGGAAATATTCGTCGCCGAGCCCGCGCGCTGAGTAGTTCGCGGCGGTCTAGTCCAAGATCTGCTGTCGCCCGCTGGCTACCATTGCGGGCAATTCGCCGCGAGTCGTTTCAGTTCCAGCCGTGCAGCTCGGTAATCGGGGTACAGACCGGCGACGACCGCCCAGAAGCGCGGGCTGTGGTTCATCTCGCGCAGGTGTGCCAGTTCGTGGGTGACGACGTAGTCGGTCACCTCTGGCGGGAAATGAATCAGCCGCCAGTTGAGGTGAATGCCGCTGCGCAGGCTGCAACTCCCCCAGCGCGTTCGCGCCGATGACAGCGACAGGGCGGGCGGCGTGACGCCGAGGAGCGGCGCGTAGTGAGCGAGGCGCTCGGCGAACAGCTCGCGGGCTTTTTCGCGCAGCGCCTTCTCGAGTACGCGCGGCGCATCTGTCGGCGCGCGCAGGCAAAGGGTGAGCGTCGGCTCGCCGGCCTGCAGGTTCCAGACGCAGCGATTGGCACCGATGGCCAGGCGGATGCGCAGCGGCCCGCCGAGCACCGGCAGTTGCAGTCCATCGCTGATCGACAGCGTTTCGTGAGCGCGGCGAGTCGACCATTCGTCGAGTTTCTCGCCGATCCATCGGCCATGTCGCAGGAGCATCGTCTCGACGTCGCGCAGCGAGGCGCGGCGTGGCGCGCCGACGCGCAGGCCGCGATGGTCGATGGTCAGGCCGATAGTGCGCCGGCTTGCTCGCCGCAGGATGTAGGCGACCGTGCGCTCACCGAGTTCGATGGTGCGTGCCGTTTCTCCGGCGGGCAGCGAATGCTCGTCGGAGGCGGCGGCTTCAGGCAGCCACGGCATCTGCGGCAGCGGCGGGCGCCGGGTAACGGTGTGGCGAGATGCGGCGCATTTCTTCCTCGATCCAGGCCGCGGCGAGGGCGTTGATCCTGGCCGCCGATTTCTCGCCCGGGTCGATCGGCGGGCCGACGCTGACGGTGATCAGGCCGCGCTTGATCCGGAAGGCGTTCCTTCCCCAGATTTCGCCCGCGTTGTGCGCCACCGGCACCACCGGGACGCCGGCGCGAACCGCCAGATGCGCGCCGCCGGGCTTGTAACGACAGGTCTCGCCGGGTGCGACACGGGTGCCTTCGGGAAAGATCACCACCCAGTAGCCAGCGGCGAGGCGGTCGCGTCCCTGGTCGAATATCTGTTTGAGCGCGTCTTTGGCCGCCGCACGGTCGATCGAGATCATTTTCAGCGCCGCCAGGCCCCAACCAAAGAAAGGCACGCGCAGCAGCTCTTTCTTGAGCACGAAGACCAGTGGCGGAAAGACCTCCTGCAGGCCGACCGTTTCCCACGCCGACTGGTGTTTGGCGAGCACCACCGACGGCGTTGGAGGAATGTTTTCGCGGCCGATTACCTGGTAGCGGATGCCCAGAACGTGGCGCGAGAGGGCCATGAAGCCGCTGCGCCAGAAGGCGATGATCGTATAGCGCGCAGCGATCGGCAAGGCGATGGCGAGCGAGACGAGCACCCCGAACGGGATCGTCCACACGCTGACCAGGAGCAGGAACAGTGTCGAGCGGATGGCGACCATCAAGACGAGAGCAGAATATGCTCGGTGGCCGCCGCCAGATCAGGAAAGACCAGCGTGCCTTCCGGCAGGCCACCGGCCTCGACGGTCTGCGCTCCCAGGCCGGTCAGGACGAGCAACGGCTGGGCGCCGACCGCCGCGGCGGCAAGCAGGTCGCGCAGCGTATCGCCGACTGCCGGGACGCCGTTCAGGTCGACGTTGAAGCAGTCGGCAATACGCTCGTACATCCCCGGCTTGGGCTTGCGGCAGGCGCAATGCGCGTCGACCGAATGCGGGCAATAGAAAATGGCGTCGATACGCCCGCCACAGGCCTGCACCGCACGGCACATCTTGTCGTGGATGGCGTTCAGCGTGTCCATGTCGAAGAGCCCGCGGCCGACGCCGGACTGGTTGGTGGCCAGCACCACCTTGTAGCCCGCCTGATTGAGGCGGGCGATCGCTTCCAGGCTGCCCGGGATCGGCCGCCATTCGGCCGGCGACTTGATGAACTGCTTCGAGTCGTAGTTGATGACGCCGTCGCGGTCAAGGATGACGAGTTTCATACGGCCAGCTTGGAGATGTCGGCGACCGCATTGAGCTGGTCGAAAAGCGCTTTCAGGAGGCCCAGACGGTTGCCACGCAGCAGGGGTTCGGGAACGTTGACCATCACTTCGGCGAAGAAACGGTCGACCTCGGCACGTACCGACGCGAGCACCTTCAGCGCGTCGGCGTAGTCCTCGTTGGCGACGTGCGACCTGACCAGCGGGGCGATCAGCAGCACACGTTCGAAGAGCGCTTTCTCGGCGTCTTCCTCGAGCAGCGCGACGTCCGGTTCGGGCAGCCTGGCGTCGGCTTTTTTCAGGAGGTTGCCGATGCGCTTGTTGGCCGCGGCCAGGGCCAGCGACTCGGGCAGTCGTTGGAACTCGCGCACCGCCGCCAGGCGGGCGGGAACCCGGTCGATCCGTGTCGGTTGCTGCGCCAGAACCGCTTCGACGACGTCGATCGAGTGACCGGCGTCTCTCAGCATTCCGCGCAGACGGTCGAGCATGAACGCCAGGAGCGGCTGCTCGACCGCTTCGAGCTTGATTCCCTGCGCGCTCAGCGCCTGGCTCGCCTGGCCAATCAATTCCGCCAGGTCGAGCGGCAGCGGCGTCTCCATCAGGATGCGCAGAACGCCGAGGGCGGCGCGGCGCAGGCCGAAGGGATCCTTGTCGCCGGTGGGCAGCTGGCCGACGCCGAAGAAACCGACCAAGGCGTCGAGTTTGTCGGCCAGAGCGGCGGCGCAGGCGATGTTCCCCTGCGGCAGGGCATCGCCGGCAAAGCGCGGCCGGTAGTGTTGCTCGACGGCGTCGGCCAGTTCCGGCGGATGGCCTTCGTGGAGCAGGTAGTAGCGGCCCATGGTCCCCTGCAACTCGGGAAACTCGCCGACCATGTCGGTCAGCAGGTCGACCTTGGCGAGCTGGCCGACCGCTTCGGCGACCTGGCCGTCGGCACCGAGCTTTTCGGCAATGCTGCGCGCGATGCGGCCCAGGCGCTGGGCCCGGTCGCCCAGCGAGCCGAGCTTGTTGTGATAGACGACTTCACCGAGACGTCCGGCGCGGGTGGTGAAACCGTTCTTGCGATCCTGGTTGAAGAAGAAACGCGCATCGGCCAGGCGCGGGCGAACGACGCGTTCGTTGCCGCTGATGATGGCGCCGGGATCGTCGACCTGCATGTTGGAGACGATCAGGAAGCGGTTGAGAAGCTTGCCGTTGGCGTCGAGCAGCGGGAAGTACTTCTGGTTCTGCTGCATGGTCAGAATCAGGCATTCCTGTGGCACTTCGAGGTATTCGGCCTCGAACTCACCGGCATAGACGACCGGCCATTCGACCAGCGCCGTGACCTCGTCAAGCAGGCCAGCGGCCGGATTGATGCTGGCGTCGAGCCGCTTTGCGGCCGCGTCGAGCTGAGCGGCGACCGTGGCACGCCGTTCGGCGAACGAGGCGATGACCTTGCCGGCGGCGAGCTTGGCGGCATACTCGGCCGGGTTGCCGACGACGATCTCGCCGGTCGACAGGAAGCGGTGGCCGAGGGTGCTGCGGCCACTGCGCAGGCCGAGCACGTTGCCGGCGACGATCGTGTCACCGTGCAGGAGGATGAGGCTGTGAACCGGGCGAACGAACTGGTGTTCGGAGTCACCCCAGCGCATCACTTTCGGAATCGGCAGCTTCTTCAGTGCCTGGGCGACGATTTCGGCGAGATGCACGTCGAGGTTCTCGCCCTTCTTCTCCAGCCGGGCAACGAAATACTCACCCTTGCCGTCGGCGGCCCTGTGCAGTTGCTCGAAACTGACGCCTGCCGAGCGCATGAAGCCCTCGAGTGCCTGCGTTGGCTTTCCGGCCGCGTCGAGCGCTCCACCGACCGCCGGGCCCTTACGTTCCAGGACGCGGTCGGGCTGGCGTGCGGCGACGCCGGTTATCGTCATGGCTAGCCGGCGGGGAGTGGCGTACGGCGTGCAGACGCTGTCGTCGGCGGTGAACTGCTGCCCTTTCAGGGCCGCATGAACGGCGTCGGCGAAAGCTTCGGCGAGCTGGCGCAGCGACTTGGGCGGCAACTCTTCGGTGCGCAGCTCGATCAGGACGGTGTCGTTCATCTCATTGCCCCTCGTCGCCGGTGGTCGTCTTGCACATCGGGAAACCGAGCGCCTGGCGGGAATCAAGGTAAGCCTGCGCGACTTCACGCGCCAGCGCGCGCACGCGGCCAATGTAGGCTGCGCGTTCGGTCACCGAGATGGCCCCGCGTGCGTCGAGCAGGTTGAAGACGTGCGAGCACTTCATCACCTTTTCGTAGCCGGGTAGCGCCAGGCCGACGGCGATCAGGCGGCGGGCTTCGGATTCGTGCTCGCTGAAGTGCCGGAAGAGCATTTCGACGTTGGCGTACTCGAAGTTGTACTTCGACTGCTCGACCTCGTTCTGGTGAAAAACGTCGCCATAGGTCACGCGATAGCCTGGACCCTCGGCCCAGACCAGGTCGAAAACGTTCTCCACCCCTTGCAGGTACATCGCCAGTCGTTCGATACCGTAGGTGATCTCGCCCAGTACCGGTTTGCAGGCCAGCGAACCGACTTCCTGGAAATAGGTGAATTGAGTGACTTCCATACCGTCCAGCCAGACTTCCCAGCCGAGTCCCCAGGCACCCAGCGTCGGGCTTTCCCAGTCATCCTCGACGAAGCGGATGTCGTGCGCGGCGGTATCGATGCCGAGCGCGCGCAGCGACTCGAGATAGAGATCCTGGATGTTCGCCGGCGAGGGCTTCATGACCACCTGATACTGGTAGTAGTGCTGCAGGCGGTTCGGATTCTCGCCGTAGCGACCGTCCTTCGGGCGGCGCGACGGCTGTACGTAGGCCGCGTTCCACGGTTCCGGGCCGATGGCGCGCAGGAAGGTCGCCGTGTGGAAGGTGCCGGCACCGACTTCGACGTCGTAAGGTTGCAGCAGCACGCAGCCCTGTTGATCCCAGAAATTCTGGAGACGCAGGATGACTTCCTGGAACGTAGGCATGGGAAAGTTTCTGAACGAACGAAAAGCCGGGATTTTACTTGGTTTCTGGCCCGACAAGAACCGTGTTCGAGCGCACCGGCGACGATCGACGGCAGCGCGCTGCGGGCACCGTCACTCGTCTGCAGGCGCGGGCGGGACGCTCACGACGAGTATCCGTGCCGTCGTCTCGCGCCGGCCAACACGATCACCAGCATGGCCGCCAGGGTCAGCGCCGGCCAGTTTCCCCAGCGCACGAAAGGCGTTGCGCCAGCGTAGCCCTGCACCTTGTCGACCAATGCCCCGCGGGTGAACGGCGGCAGGAGCGAGCGCACGCGGCCATCGACATCGACAATCGCGGTCATCCCGGTATTGGTGGCGCGCAGCATCATGCGGCCGCTTTCCAGGGCGCGCATCTGGGCAATCTGCAGGTGTTGTGCCGGCGCCAGCGAGTCGCCGAACCAGGCAACGTTGGAGATATTGACGAGTAGCGTTGCCGCCGGCAATGCGCCGATGATCTCTTCGCCGAAGGCGTCTTCGTAGCAGATGTTGACGGCGACCTGCTGGCCGGCCAGCTGCAGCGGTGGCTGGCGTGCCGTGCCAGCGGTGAAGTCGGACATCGGGATGTTGGCCATGGCCATGAACCAGGCAAAGCCGGGCGGTACAAACTCGCCGAAAGGCACCAGATGCACCTTGCTGTAGCGCTGCGAAGGGCCGGCGCCGAGGCTCACCGCGGCATTGAAATATTGCCCGCCTTCGGCGACGGCGATGCCCAGCAAAAGCTCGCCCTGTCGGCGCAGGGCCAGCTTGCGCAGTGCGTCGAGGTAGTCGGCGGGAACCTGGTCGAGAAAGGCGGGCAGGGCGGTCTCCGGGAGGATCGTCAACTGGGCGGGATTTTCCTGCGCCAGCCGGTAGTAGGTGCGCAGCGAATCGACGAAGCGCTCGGGACGCCACTTGATTTCCTGTGCCACGTTGCCCTGCAACAGGGCCACGGACAGCGGTTCGCCAACCGCTTGCGTCCAGCGCACTTCACGCAGCAAGGCACCAGCGCCAAGGAGCAGCAGCAGAGTCAGCAGGGGCAGCGCCGGCAGGCGGCGCACGTGGCGGCCACGGTCGTGCGTCGGCGAGCGGAGGGCGCGCCTCAGCTGCTCGTAAAGCAGCGCTCCGGCAAGTGCCGCCGACAGCGATACGCCATAGACGCCGAGGCCTGGCGCATAGCCGGCGAGCGGGCTGTGCGGAAGCTGCGCGTAGCCGGCGGCGAGCCACGGGAAGCCGGTGAACACCCAGGCGCGCAGCCATTCGGCCAGCGTCCACAGGCTGGCGAAGAGCAGTGCCCGCGGCAGCCAGCCGAGCGCCGCCAAACGAACGAAGAGCGCCCCGGCGAGCGCCGGAAACAGGGTCAGTACCAGGCAGAAAAGAACCGTCGCCAGGCCCGCCAGCCAGGCGGGCATGCCACCGAAGACGCTGAGGCTGACGTAGACCCAGGTCACGCCGGCGAGGAACAGGCCAAAGGCGAAAGCGGCGCCGAGCAGGGCCCCGCGCAGCGGGCTACGCTGGCCGGCGGCCTCGGCGCAGAGGAGGCCGAAAAGGCCGCCGAGGCTCAGCCAGTTGATCGGAAACCAGCCGAATGGCGCAAAAGCGAAGACGCCCGTGGCGCCGATCCCCAGCGCTGCCAGGAGCCGCCAGCGCAAGGGCCTGCTAGGCAGGCGCGTCGGCATGCCGGGGTCCGGAGACGAGGAGGGTGTAGATGCGGCGAGTGTCGACGCGCAGGACCTGAAAGCTGGTGCCGTCGATGGCGATCGTCTCGTTGACGGCCGGCACGCGTCCCGTTTGCCGCAGGATCAGGCCGCCGACCGTGGCACTCTTTCCGTCGCCGAGCGAGGTTCCGAAAGCGTCGTTGAAGTCGTCTACCGAGGTGTTCGCCTTGACCCGGTAGAGGCCGCTCTGGTCAAGGTGGATGTTGTCATCCTCTTCGGCGAAATCGTACTCGTCCTCGATTTCGCCGACGATCTGCTCGAGCACGTCCTCGATGGTGATAAGGCCGGCGACGCCGGCGTATTCGTCGATGACCACCGCCATGTGGTTGCGCGAGACACGAAACTCGCGCAGCAAGCCGTCGAGGCGTTTGAATTCCGGGACGAAGATCGCCGGCCGCACCCAGTCGCGCAGGCGGAAATCGTCCCCGCGCTGCACGCGCAGCAGGTCCTTGGCCAGCAGGATGCCGATTACCTGGTCGCGATTGCCCTCGACGACCGGAAAACGCGAGTGTGCCGTACGATTGACCTGGGCGATGATCGTTTCCAGGGAATCCTTGGCGTCGATCACTTCCATCAGCGGGCGCGGGACCATGACTTCCCGCACGGTGACTTCCGAAGCGGCCAGGGCTCCTTCAGTGATGCTCAGCGCGTCGGCATCGAGCAGTTTGCGCTGGTGCGCCGATTGCAGCAGTTTGATGAGTTGTTCGCGGTCTTCCGGCTCGCGCATGAGAAGAGAGGAAAGGCGTTCGAGAAAACCCGGGGTGCCGCTACTGGTGGTCATAGGCTGATCTTTGAGGACTGAGGCGATAGCGGCGATGGCCTGGGCGCTGCCAGCGATTCAGCGCCACTATCGCATCACTCCTCGTTGCAGTACGGATCCGGATAGCCGAGGTCAGCCAGGATGCTGCGCTCGAGGTCCTCCATCGCGGCCGCCTGTTCCTCGCTTTCCTCGTGGTC
This sequence comes from Candidatus Accumulibacter regalis, assembly GCA_000585075.1. Taxonomy (GTDB): domain Bacteria; phylum Pseudomonadota; class Gammaproteobacteria; order Burkholderiales; family Rhodocyclaceae; genus Accumulibacter; species Accumulibacter regalis. Next base: position 9,243 of record JEMY01000002.1, read on the forward strand.
GTAGCCCTGCAGGTGCAGCATGCCATGCACGACCAGGTGCGCGTAGTGCGCGTCCAGCGATTTGTCCTGTTCGGCGGCCTCGCGGGCGACGACCGGCACGCAGAGGACCAGGTCACCGCAAAGCTGCGGCTCGAGCGCGTAGGGGAAGGAGAGGACGTTGGTCGCGTCGTCCTGGCTGCGGTACTCGCGGTTCAGCCGCCGCCCTTCGTCGGCAGCGACGAAGCGCACGGTCACCCGCCCGTCCTGGTTTCCGCTCTCGGCCAGCGCCGCGCGTGCCCAGGCGCGTACGCGCGGCTTCTTCGGCAGGTCCTGGCGGTCGCAGGCGTACTGGACTTCGATCTCCAGCGGCTCAGTTTTTTTCGGCATGGTGGCGGGCCCTTGATTTGGCCTCGAGCGCTTCGAGTGCGGCGGTGTGCGCTTCGTAGGCCGAGACGATGCGTGCCACCAGGGGGTGGCGGACGACGTCTTCCTTGAGGAATTCGGTGAAGGCGATGCCGCGAACCTCCTGGAGGATCAGGCGCGCTTCGATCAGGCCGCTTTTCTGGCCCCGCTGCAGGTCGATCTGCGTGACGTCGCCGGTGACCACCGCCTTGGCGCCGATGCCGATGCGCGTCAGGAACATTTTCATCTGCTCCGGCGTCGTGTTCTGCGCTTCGTCGAGGATGATGAAAGCGTGGTTCAGCGTGCGGCCACGCATGTAGGCGAGTGGCGCGATCTCGATCGAGCCGCGCTCGAAAAGCTTGCCCACACGCTCGAAGCCCATCAGGTCGTAGAGCGCATCGTAAAGCGGGCGCAGATACGGATCGACTTTCTGGGTCAGGTCGCCAGGCAGGAAGCCGAGGCGTTCGCCGGCCTCGACCGCCGGGCGGGTGAGGACGATGCGCTGCACCAGCTCACGCTCGAAGGCGTCGACCGCCGAAGCCACGGCCAGGTAGGTCTTGCCGGTACCCGCCGGGCCGGTGCCGAAAGTGATGTCGTGTTCCTGGATGTGCTTGAGGTATTCGATCTGCCGTGGAGTGCGGCCGTGCAGTTCGCTCTTGCGCGTCATCAGCGCCGGCGAGACACCGCCGCCGGACGACGTCTTGCGCACCGGTCGGTTGAGGATCTCGATCAGGCCGAGCTGGATTTCGTCGACCGACAGCGCCTCCTTGGCCTGCGCGTAGAACTGTTGCAGCGCCTCCGAGGCGCGCGTCGTCTGCGCGCTGTCGCCACGCAGCGTGAAGCGCTCGCCGCGGCGGGCGATCGAGACGTCGAGTGCGGTTTCGATCTGGCGCAGATTCTCGTCGAGTGCGCCACACAGGTTGGCCAGGTGCTTGTTGTTCACCGGTGACAGCAGCAGTTCGATGGCCCGGCTCTTGGTTTCGGGTGTCTTGACGCTCATGCGGCCTGCCCTGCGCCATGGCCGACAATCTCGCCGCGCAGCGAGTGCGGCAGCGCCGCGCTGATGCGCACATCGACGAATCGATCGAGCCACTCCGTGGCGTCGGCCGAATCGCTGGCGAAATTGACCACCCGGTTATTGTCGGTGCGTCCGGCCAGCTCGCTCTTGTCCTTTCTCGACAGGCCCTCCACGAGCACCCGCTGCACGCTGCCGACCATGGCCAGCGATACGTCCTGCGCCAGGCCGTCGATGCGCTGCTGCAGGCGCTGCAGGCGTTCGAGCTTGACCTCTGGCGGCGTGTCGTCGGCGAGATCGGCCGCTGGGGTGCCCGGCCGCGCGCTGTAGATGAACGAGAACGAGGCGTCGAAGCCGACATCGTCGATCAGCTTCATCGTCTTCGCGAAGTCGTCGGCGGTCTCGCCGGGAAAGCCGACGATGAAGTCGGACGAGAGCGAGAGGTCGGGCCGTGCCGCGCGCAGCCTGCGCACCAGGCTCTTGTATTCGAGCGCCGTGTAGCCGCGCTTCATCGCCGCCAGGACGCGGTCGGAGCCCGACTGAACGGGCAGATGCAGATGCGAGACCAGCTTCGGCACGCTGGCGTAGACGTCGATCAGCCGTGCGGTCACCTCGCGCGGGTGCGAGGTGGTGTAGCGGATACGTTCGATTCCCGGGATCTCTGCGATGTATTCGATGAGCAGCGCCAGATCGGCCGCTTCCTCGCCGGGTAGCGCCTGGCCGTTGCCGGCCATCGCGCCGCGGTAGGCATTGACGTTCTGGCCGAGCAGGGTCACTTCCCTTACGCCCTGATCGGCCAGGCCGGCGACCTCGGTCAATACGTCATGGAAGGGGCGCGAGACCTCGTCGCCACGCGTGTAGGGAACGATGCAGAACGAACAGAACTTGCTGCAACCTTCCATGATCGAGACGAAGGCGGTCGCGCCCGTGACGGTCGCTGGCGGCAGCTTGTCGAACTTCTCGATCTCGGGGAACGAGATGTCGACCTGCGCCCTGCCCAGGCGTCGCCGTTCGGCAATCAACTGCGGCAGGCGGTGCAGCGTCTGCGGTCCGAAAACGACATCCACGTAGGGGGCGCGCGCAACGATCGCCGCGCCTTCCTGGCTGGCTACGCAACCGCCAACACCGATTACCAGGTCGGGATTGGCGCGTTTCAGCAGGCGGACCCTGCCGAGGTCGTGAAAAACGCGTTCCTGCGCTTTCTCGCGTACCGAGCAGGTGTTGAAGAGAATGATGTCGGCGTCGTCGGGGGTGTCGGTCTTGACGATGTCTTCCGATGCGGCGAGTACGTCGGCCATCTTGTCCGAGTCGTACTCGTTCATCTGGCACCCGAAGGTGCGGATGAACAGTTTTTTGGCCATGTTTTACTTGCGTATGAGGTGACTAGCGTGGGCGAGGCGCCGAGGATTCGCTCGGCGTCAGCATCCAGACGCGATGGATCGCGCCCGAAGCGTTGGGGAGATAGACGACTTCCACCGGGCTCTGGACCTGCATTGGCATCACGATCAGGTTTTGCCGGCTACGGATCTGAGCCGTCGGGGCGAGCCGCCATTGCTGGCCGTCGATGATCAGGAAACCGTCTCCGGTGGGTGGCTGCATGACGCCCTTGCGGGCTTCGTCGGGCAGCGCTCGTGCGAGTCCGGCCGGCTCGTTGAGGATGCGTGGGTCGGGCGCAGGTTCCATTGCCATCTCGGCGACGCTGCTGAGAATGGTGTATAGGAGGGCGGCAGGGATGTCCATCGGGCCATTATAGACACGCTCGCCGGCGGCTGTCAGCTTTCGGCCGCTTTCGCCGTTGTGGCGAGCGCCACAAGCAGCGTAGAATGGCGACCTTCGCGGGCGTCGTATAATGGTAATACCCTAGCTTCCCAAGCTAGAGCCGAGGGTTCGATTCCCTTCGCCCGCTCCACCTCCCCCTAGCGTGGCCTTTCTTGCTGATTCCATGGGGCGTGGCCCTGAGGTTCGCGAGGCGCCCGGCAAGACTACATCAAGGTAGTCCACGCATGCACGGGAACGCGCGTCTCTGTCGTCGCCCCGGCGGCGTCCAAGCTGTTCGCGTTGCCGTCCGCGCACGTCTGCGGCCCGCCGTCGGCAAGGCCGCGTACCTGTGCGTGCGCGGTAGCTGGCGGCAGCCTGTGTGCCGCGGCACGGGCAGGTTCCAGGCCGATCTGACGTTCGCCCATGCAAGGCGCTGCCCTGTGGTCACGGGTGACGATGACCGCTTGGTGATCGGGAAGTGGCACCTCAGCGATGGCTCGCTCGCGGCACACCCGCAATTCCAGCGTGCTGGTCAACCACGGACAGTCCGCTTGCCGGACTCAGCGAGTTCATGTTTTACTGACGTTTCCGGCCGACCCAGTAGGCTGGCCTATGCCGACCAGGCACACGCACAAGGTGGCGCAGAGTGTGCCCCTCTAAGGAAGCTCTGACCATGTCCGTCGCTGACCGAGGGTGCAGCGGACAAGTGCAACAACACCATGTCATCAACGGAAGCCGCATGCAGCGACCGCCGGCACTGATCGAGCCGCCGAATTCGAAGTCCGGTGTCGGACGCCGTCGGACATCGCTCCCAGTGATCCCGACGATTCACTTCATGCAGCGCTGTTCGGCTACTGCGACGCGGCGGTGGGAGACGCCCTCTACGACCTGCCGCTTCCGACCCCGTCCGGCGGAGAGGACCTCCCTGCCCGCGGGGGGCGGGGTCAGCTGTGGGGGCCCCGAAAGGCTCGGCTGGCGTCAGGCAGTCATGCCACGCGAAACGACCTAAACACTGGTTTCGCGCCATCTCCGCGTGATTGCCATTTCCGGGGCTAGGATTTCGGAGGCTTACCCTCTCGAGCGTCTTCGGCGGTGCTCGTTAAGACATCCCCCAAGGTCTGCTGGCCCGGGTTATCGGGGCCTTGTCGCGCTCGTCAGGGCGTTATTTATCAACAACCTGTCCGGAATAATGCCTGGTTTCCGACCGCCTTATGCTGAGTGTTAACTCTAGGAAAGAATACAATATGGACTTCCCTTCACCTGCTTTAGCCCCGTCATCTGTCAATAAACGGGAATTGAATGCGGCGATCAATCTTCGACTTGCTCTTCTCGGATTGCCTCTCGCTGCCGACGCCGATGGCGCGTCGATTACGGAGCTGATGTCACCGATCTTGGCGCGTCAGCGGGAATTGAGCCGTCGACTTTCGGATAAACTTTGCCCTGTCGATACGCGCATTCAGAATTTTCTGAAGGAGTATCTTGCGGATGTTGGCCCGGCGCCACGGCTGCCGGGTAAAACACTGGTGCTCGATCAGTCCGGTCTGGCGCGTGGCGTTTCGCTGCCGGCCAACGGTGATCTTTTCAAGTCGCCGCTGCTCAGCAGCTACCGTCTACGCAACGGGGTTCTGCACAATCCCGCCAGTGATCGCCGTACCACTGCGGGCGTTTTTCACATCGCCGATGGCGGTTTGCCGATTCCCGACGATAAGCTGGCGGTGCCGAAGATGGCCTTTTCAAAGCTGCTTGCCTTGGCACTGAATCCTCCGCCTGAATCACTGCAGCTACCGTTTACAGCGGGTGAGAAAGCCCCGGCCATGTGCTTTGTTTCCCTGCTTTTGCGTCCATTGGTGGTGCCTGCCGTGCCAGGCTTTACAACAGAGAAGCGGATGGAAACCCGCTTTTTCGTTCCCGGTGCCCTGGTGGCCAATCTCGATTTTGTCGAAAGTATTTTTGGCAATGCCGGCGACCCCTATCTGCCTGAAAACGATGCCTCGCTCGACCCGGATGGCTGGACCGGCCACACGGGTTGCGTGATTCTCGCGCCGCATCTTACGCATGTACCCAAACACCTGCTCGGTCTTCCGCACTGGGACGCGGCAACACCGCTGCAACGTCGTGACGGCATGTGCTACAAGAGTGAAACAGAGCTGTATAACGGTGGCAGCGCATTCAAGTTGTGCGCGCGGGACCAGCGTGGCGTAGTCGTGACCATCATCGCGGACAATTATTTCGGTTACTGCAAGAAAGAGGTGAAAACGCAGATCAGTTATTCGGCGAACATGTTTGGTTCTGCCGAAGAAGAGCATTCCGGCGGGGCGCTCGTGTTTCCGAGTTATAACGAGGGTCAGGAGTATACCGACCTGACGGCGGGCGATGCCTACTCGCTGAAAGAGGTTCTGGCCCGCGACCCTGAACGCTTTTCCGTGCAGCCGGCCGGGCATGCGCTTGATCGTGTTCAGCCGGATGTCGTCCTGGTGCCAGCGAAATCGACCTTCAGTTTGCGATCGCAGACCGTCTCGTGGCCAACCCTTGATGGCGATACTCGGTCGATAAAATTGCAGGCCGGTAAGACCTATATGGGCCCCAATGGTTACCGGGTACAAATGGAGTCATCGACTGCCGATCATCGTCAGTGGAATCTCGTCGGAACCTCGGCGGAAGTTACGGCCTGTCACAAGCCGGCGACCGTTTCCGGGGGGGGCAAATCGGAGATATCCAAAGCGATTTCGGACGCGATACTCGTCGGCCATGTTTACGTCGCCGACCTCGAAAAGGACATGGACGCGGTTGCAGCAATTCTGGCGCGTGATTTCTCGGAACGCTATAGCGATCAGGAGAGAAACGGCGTTGATAACCGCCTCATACTCAGCAGTGACCGTTCGATTGGTAGCGTCATAAAACTGCTCACACCGTCGGGCCGCGATTATAACGACGCGTACAACACATGGTTGAGCGCCATTCCACAGCATATCAAGGAACTTGTCTTCGTCGTCAAGCGCTTTCACCGCGCAGAGTGGGGCGATAGCTGGCGGAGTCATTATTCGGTAGACCTGATCAACGGTCGTCCCGGGAATTCACTGAAGCTGGACGGGAGAACGCTGGTCGTGAATACCCTGCGCGTCGGTTTCGAGAAGGACGGCGCCTGGCGTGTCTTCGGCTTGCGCCATGATTTCCACCCGGCCGGCAAAGTGCAGACCGAGGACGACATCACGGCCAGCGTGGTAGCCCCCGCCAGAGCGATTGCGGGAGGGGCGGAAACGTTCTCGCAGAAGTTCGTGCAAAACTGCGAGCGTCGCCTGTTTCAAAGGCCGGACGACGCAATCCATCGCGGCTATGACCGGCAGGCGGAACTGGATCTGGCGACACCGGGGACTTTTATCTCCAACTTCCAGCCGCTTGACGGATCGGATGCGCGTGAGCTGGTTGATGACGCCATCGGATTCAGTGAGTTTACCCCACCGATGCAGGACTTGATCAAGGCCGCTGCGAGCGCGCCGGAGGGATCGTCACCCGCCTATTTCGTCTCCTCGGCACACCCGCGTCTGGTCGATGGGAAACCGACGAAAAACCCGCGCTATCTGCAACTGCGCCCCGACATCGCGTGCCCGAATGACACGGCAATTGCCAACCTGGCGATGCGCTTGTTCCGCAGGCAGTCAAGTGCCGAGCCGCTCATTACCCCGGTACATGTGGTCGCCGCCGGCCGCCGCAACAACCCGCCGGATGATGGCATTCGGCCGCTATGCCCTTACAACCCGTTGCACTACATGGAACTGCCCGAGCTCTTCATCGAGTTCATCAGTTCGATGACCGGCAAGTCACCCTCGACAACCGGTGCGGGTTCAGAAGGTGCGTTGACCAAAGGGCCGTTCAATGCGCTGCCGGCCATCATCGACCTCAATGCCGCCTTCGTCTCCTTCGCTCTCACGGGTTACGACGGATGGGTTTCCTCTGCCGGTTACGTCGGGCCGAATGTGCGCGTCGATCATGACGTCAGTTTGCTGGTGCCCGAGGTCTTTGCGCGCATGAGTCCGAGTGAGCGCGAGGCGAAAAACCTGATTGCCCGGGGCGCCCTGGAGCGCGTCGTCGATTTCGAACACCGTGGTCAGCCTGTTCTGGCCAGCCGGCTCGGCTACCGGATGACAGCACGGTTGGCGAGCACCTACTTTGGCCGGATATTTCTGCATCCGCATGCCGTGTTCACCGATGAAATGCTGCGCCCCGAGCTGCAGGACATGGACATTTTTGCCGACGGTGTGGCGAATATCGTCGCTACCCACCAGCGGGTTGCCGAAAGTTATTTCACCGATGGCACCATTTCGCTAGCCTGCCCACCCCTGCGGGCCGTCCTGGAAATCATGGCCCACGGACAGACAGCGGATGGCCATGGACTTGAATCACTGGAAGTGCGTTCGCTGTTTTCTCGCGAAAGCGTACTTGCCAGTGATTGGTATGCGGCACGCCTCGACGCCAAGCAACGCGGTGACGAGACGCGGCTGACTCATGCGCTGGCCTCGCTATACGATTTCCTTGATCGTAGCGAGAATGCCGAGGTTGCTTCGCGCCTGGGACTCTCGGCGCGCCGTGCTCGGATACAGGACGAACGGGTCCTTGTCGGTTCGTCGGAATATCGTGCCGGGCTGGTGGGGACCATCGGCCTGCAACCCCTATAGGGCGTGTTGACGAGCGGGCAGTCGCCGCGGCTGCCCGGTCGTCGGTTTGCACGCTGGTCCAGCAACGATGGAGAGCGTCGCCACGATCGGAGTAGGCGCGGCATTTGGTGATAGCGTCCAGGGCGCTGTCGCGCAAAGCGTGACGCTTAGCGGCCGGCAGGCCATCGCGACGAACGGCGTGCGGGTCATCGTGACGAATGGCGTTCCCGAGGGTAGCGAGGAGGCTCGGTTTCGGCCGGGCCTGTCGGTTTTCGGCGTCGCTTCCCAAAGAGTTCGACAGATGTCGCTGTAAGCCCTTGAATGTGCAAAATTTGCCTAGGCAAAATGGGCACTACAAACGCTTGGCGGACGGTTCCGGGAGGGCGACGGTGGTGAACAACTCCTTCGGTTCTCGCCAAACGCCGATATACTTCGTTCCTGCGACATGTGCTTCCGAGCACTGAAGAACACATCCGGCAAGGCAGTCGTGCCCGCCGCGCAGACAGTCCTCGCATTGGCAGGGTTTGCACGCTGGCACGCTGCCATTCACAGAGGGAGGTCCTGGCATGACGGAACAGACAATGTGGCTGATAGGTGGGGCGGCGGTGATTGTCGCTGCGTTGATCGGGTATTTCGTGGGCCGTAGCCCACTTGGCGGCAAGACCAAACGAGTCGCGGCGCTGGAGGCGGAAGTGTCGCGCCAGCAGGATGAAATCGCCGGTTACAAGCGTGACGTCGAGTCGCACTTCGACAAGACCGCTACCCTCGTCGCATCGATGGCCGGCTCTTACAAGGACTTGTTCGAGCATCTGTCGTCAGGTTACGAACAACTTTCCAGTGGATCCGCCCGCCAGCTCTTCAGGGACCGCGTCGTCGGTCTTTTGGTGGGAAGTGCGGGCGGTGCGACGGTTGCGGAGGCTACTTCTTCGGACAAGGTATCGGCGGCGCTGATCGCCGCTGGCGCGCAACCGCGTGAACTCTCCCCGAAAAAAGGGCAGGGTAGCGAGGCCGAACGATCGGCTGCGGCGGGCGCCGAGGCCGAAGCGGATGCCAAGGACGTCGCTGCCCCCGCGGACGCTGAAGCGGCGATGGGTACTGCGGCTGAGGGTGAACCGGCACAGCAGGCCGAGAAGAGCAGCAGCGAAGGATTGACGACGCCGGCGGGCGCCGAGAGCAAGCCCGCAGGCGACGTGAAAGCCGCATCGGAAGGGCAGGCGAAGCCCGGCGAAAAGGCTGGAGCCGCTGCCGGGGCTACGGACGAAGGTGGCGACGATAGCGCCGGGAAGGGTGCCGGCAAGGATAACGGCGTCCGCAAGTCGTGACGCATCGCGACCCGGCTTCACTATAGGAGGGTAAGGCAACCCGCCTTGCTCGCGTACCCTGGCTGAGGTGAGGGCGGCCGGCAAGGCCAGGCAGCCGCGCCACCCTTCCGCCGCGGCGTTGCCGGTCAGCGCTTGAAGCGCTCCTCGGCGAGCGCGTCGGCGACCTCTCCGGTGGGCCGCGCTTCCCTGTCGGCGCGTTCGAAAATCTCCAGCAGGGTGTCGTGGATGCCTTCGACGTGCCGCAGCAGGGCAGCGCGCTGGAAGCCGATCCGCTCGTGATAGATGTCGATGATCCCGCCGGCGTTGATCACGTAGTCCGGCGCGTAGAGTATGCCGCGATGCATCAGCGCGCTGCCGTGGCGGACCTCGGCCAGCTGGTTGTTGGCGGCGCCGGCGACGATGCTGGCGTGCAGCTGCGGGATGGTTTCGTCATTGAGGATGGCGCCCAACGCGCAGGGCGCGAAGACGTCCACGTTGGCCGCGTAGATGGCTTCCGGAGCGAGCGCGCTGGCGCCGAGTTCGGTGCGCGCCCGGACCAGGTTTTCTTCGTGGATGTCGCTTACCCATAATTCCGCGCCGGCTTCCTTGAGCTGGCGGGCGAGGTCGAAGCCGACATTGCCGACGCCCTGGATCGCCACCCGCAAGCCGTCTAGCGAGTCACGTCCGAGCTTGCGCTTGACCGCTGCCTTGATGCCGAAGAAGGTGCCGTAGGCGGTGGCCGGCGAGGGGTCGCCGCTGCGCATTCCCTCGGCCTCGTGCGAGGGCTTGTCTTCGATGCCGGCGACGTGCGGCGTGCGTTCGGCGAGATATTTCATGTCGGCGACGCTGGTCCCCGAGTCTTCGGCGGCGACGTAGCGACCGTTGAGCTGGTTGAGCGCGCGGGCGAAGGCGTCGAGCAGCGCCGGCGTCTTGTCGGTGCGCGGATTGCCGATGATCACCGACTTGCCGCCACCGAGCTTGAGGCCGGCCAGGGCAGATTTGTAGGTCATGCCGCGCGACAGACGCAGCACGTCGCGGATGGCGTCGTCCTCGGTGGCGTAGTGCCACATGCGGCAGCCGCCAAGCGCCGGTCCGAGATTGGAGTTGTGCACGGCGATGATCGCTTTCAGGCCGCTGGCATCGTCGCTGCAGAAAACCACTTGTTCGTGATCGGCAAAATCAGGCAGGGAAAAAACGGACATGGCAGCTTTCCTTCGTTGGTGATGAGGGAGGCAGCAATCCCGCCTTCGTCGCTCGTGGCGACGTGAACGGAACGGCCGCGGGATGAGAGGTAGAGTTGAAAGGGCGCTCGCTCAGGCCGAGACCTTGCTCGTCGGCAGCGGTTGCATGACCTGCACGCTCGGCGCGCTCCGGCCGTTGAAGCGTGCCAGCAGCTCCTGCTGCTGTTCACGGGCATGCGTGACATAGCGCTCGCGGATGTGGCCGAAGCCACGGATTTGCTCGGGCAGGCTGGCCAGTTCGACGGCCAGTTCATGGTTGCTGGTCTTGAGCCCGGTGAGAAGGGACTCGATGAGCCCCTCGTACTCGGCGATCAATTGCCGGTCGAGCTTGCGCTCGGCGCTGCGCGCGAAGATGTCGAAGGAGCCGCCGCGCAGCTGTTTGCAGCCCGCCAGGAGACGCATGGCCTTGAGCATCCACGGTCCGAAAGTACGCTTCCTGAGCTGCCCGGTGGCCGGGTCCTTGCTGGCCAGCAGTGGCGGTGCGAGGTGGAAGACCAGCTTGTAGTCGCCTTCGAACTGCGCCTCGACGCCCTTGAGGAAGGCGCTGTTGGTGTACAGGCGGGCCACTTCATACTCGTCCTTGTACGCCAGCAGCTTGTAGTAGCCGCGCGCGACCGCCTCGGCGAGCAGCGAGACTCCCGGCGTCAGCGCCTCTTCGGCGGCGCGCACGCGCTTGACCAGCGTCAGGTAACGCTCGGCGTAGGCGGCGTCCTGATACTCGCCGAGCTGCTCCCGGCGGCGGGCAATCAACTCGTCGACGCTGGCCGAGACGCGGTGGTGGTCGGGGACGTGCGCCGGTTGCGCGGCCTTGACCACGGCCGCCATATCGACTGCCGCGACGCGGCCCCACTGGAACGCCGTGGTGTTGGCAGCGACCGCCGCGGCGTTGATCTCGATGGCCCTCAGGATGGCCTGGCGTGACAACGGCACCAGGCCTTTCTGCCAGGCGAAGCCGAGCATGAACAGGTTGGTGGCGATGGCATCGCCCATGATCGCCGTCGCCAGGCGCGAAGCTTCCAGGAAATCGGCGCTGTCGCTACCGACGGCGTCGGCAATGCGTGCTTCCATGGCGTCCTGCGGGAACTGTGGATCCGGGTTCCGGGCCACGTCGCCGCTGCGTGCCTGCGCGGCAAAGCCGCGCACGAAATCGCTGGTCGTGCTCTGGTCGCGGTTGATCACCACGCGCGTGTGGCCGGCGCGCATCTTGGCGATCGATTCGTCGCTGGCGGCGACGACCAGGTCGCAGGCGATCACCGCGTTGGCTTCGCCGGCGGCGACGCGCGCCGCGTAGAGTTGCTCCTGGCGGTCGGCGATGCGTACGTGCGACCAGACAGCACCGCCTTTCTGCGCCAGGCCGGCCATGTCGAGCACCAGCACGCCCTTGCTTTCGAGGTGCGCCGCCATCCCCAACAGCGCGCCAATGGTCACCACGCCGGTGCCGCCAACGCCGGTGACGAGCATGCTCCACGGCGTCGCCGTACCGGGCAGCGTGGCTTCGGGCAGTTGCGCGAAAAGGGCTGCACCCGGCGTCGCCGCCTTGCCTTTCTTCAGCGCGCCGCCTTCGATGGTCACGAAACTCGGGCAGAAACCCTTGAGGCAGGAGAAGTCCTTGTTGCAGGCCGACTGGTCGATCGCCCGCTTGCGCCCGAACTCGGTCTCGACGGCGACCACCGACATGCAGTTGGATTTCTCCGAGCAGTCGCCGCAGCCTTCGCAAACCAGGTCGTTGATGACCACCCGCCGGGCTGGATCGGGAAACTTGCCGCGCTTGCGACGACGGCGCTTCTCGGCGGCACAGGTCTGGTCGTAGATGATCGCGGTCGTGCCCGGCAGGGCGCGCAGCTCGCGCTGCACGCTGTCCAGCTCGTCGCGGTGACGCACCGGCGTTCCCGACGGCAGCCCGCTGTCGCCGCGGTATTTCTGCGGTTCGTCGGTGACCACGACGATGGTCTTGATGCCCTCGGCGGCGATTTGCCGGGCGATGATCGGCACGCTCAGCGGGCCGTCGTGCGGCTGCCCACCGGTCATGGCGACGGCGTCGTTGTAGAGAATCTTGTAGGTGATGTTCACCCCGGCAGCGATCGACTGGCGGATGGCCAGCAGCCCGGAGTGGAAATAGGTGCCGTCGCCGAGGTTGGCAAAGACGTGCGGGGTGCTGGTGAACGGCGACTGGCCGACCCAGGCCACGCCTTCACCCCCCATCTGGCAGAAGGTCTGCGTCGATTCGGGCGACAGCCAGGTGGCCATGTAGTGGCAGCCGATGCCGGCCAGCGCGCGCGAGCCTTGCGGAACCCTGGTCGAAGTGTTGTGCGGGCAGCCCGAGCAGTAGTGCGGAATGCGCGCGATGGCGCGGTTCGGCTTGGCCAGCGCGGCCTCCTTCTCTTCGAGGAAGGCGAGACGCGCGGCGACGCGCTCGGAGGTGTAATAGATGGCGATGCGCGCGGCGATGACGCGGGCGATCATCGCCGGCGTCAGCTCTCCGGCGGCGGGCAGCAGCCATTCCGCGTGCGGCAGCGACCATTCCCCTTTCTCGTCGAACTTGCCGATGACGCGCGGTCGCGCCGACTCGCTCCAGTTGTAGAGCTCTTCCTTGAGCTGGTATTCGAGGAACTGGCGCTTCTCCTCGATGACCAGGATTTCTTCCAGCCCTTCGGCGAAGCGGCGAACGCCTTCCGCCTCCAGCGGCCAGACCATACCCACCTTGTACAGGCGCAGGCCGATCTTCGCCGCCACGGCGTCGTCGATGCCCAGATCTTCGAGGGCCTGGCGCACATCCAGATAGCTCTTGCCGCTGGTAACGATCCCCAGGCGCGGCGTCGGGCTGTCGATGACCACCCTGTTCAGCTGGTTGGCGCGGCAATAGGCCAGCGCAGCGTAAAGCTTGTGGTGCAGCAGACGCTTTTCCTGCACCAGCGGCGGATCCGGCCAGCGCAGGTTGAGGCCGTCGGCGGGCAGCGGAAACTCGCCCGGGATGATGGTTTCGACGGCAAAGGGGTCGACATTCACCGAAGCCGAGGTCTCGACGGTGTCGGCGAGTGCCTTGAACGCCACCCAGCAGCCCGAGTAGCGCGACAGCGCAAAACCGTGAATGCCGAGCTCCAGATACTCCTGGATGTCGGCCGGCGCCAGCACCGGCATCATCAGCGCCTTGAATACGTGCTCGGTCTGGTGCGGCAGGGTCGACGACTTGGCCGCATGGTCGTCGCCGGCAATCGCCAGCACGCCGCCGTATTTCGAGGTACCCGCTGCGTTGGCGTGGCGGAAGACGTCGCCGGTGCGATCGACGCCCGGTCCCTTGCCGTACCACATGGCAAAGACGCCGTCGTAGCGGGCGTTCTTGTCGAGAGTCACCTGCTGCGTGCCCCACACCGCGGTTGCTGCCAGGTCTTCGTTCAGCCCGGCCTGGAAACGGATGTGCCTGGTTTCGAGAAATTTCTTCGCTCGCCAGAACTCTTGGTCGACGTTGCCCAGCGGTGAACCGCGGTAGCCGCTGACAAAGCCGGCGGTGTTCAATCCGGCGCGTTCGTCGCGCGCACGCTGCAGCATGGGCAGGCGCACCAGCGCCTGGGTTCCGTTCAGATAGACACGACCGCTGGCCAACTGGTACTTGTCATCCAGCGCGACGGTGCGCAGCGTGACGTCTCCGGCACCTCCGGTGTTCTTCTGCGGTGCATCCATTTGTCTGTCTCCTCGCTGGACCGGCCGTTATCGTTTTGCGCGATGATAGGGAATGCTTGCGCTATCGTAAAATCACAAAAATGCACTCGAGGTATCAGAAAAAAAGATGACCAGCGACGTCACGCTACGCCAGTTGCGTTATTTCGCCGCCGCCGCCGAAACCGGACAGTTCTCGATGGCGGCAGCGAGCGTGTTCGTCTCGCAGTCGGCGATCACCAACGCCGTCCTCCTTCTGGAAGACCGGCTCGGGGTCAAATTGTTCGATCGCAGGCCGCACGGCGTCGCCCTCACTGCCGAGGGGCACAGCTTCTATCAGCACGCACGGCACATCCTCGACTCGCTGCAGGATGCCTTGCGCGAACCGCGCTTCCGCATCAACGACCTGCACGGCGCGATCCGCATCGCCGCCACCTATTCGGTGCTCGGCTATTTCCTGCCGCCGCTCTTCGCCCGCTTTCGTGCCAACTACCCGGACATCGATTTCGATCTGCACGACAGGGGCCGGCGCAAGGTCGAAGCGGCAGTGCTCTGCGGCGAGATGGAACTCGGTGTGGTGATCCTCTCCAACGTCGACCATCGCGAGCGTTTCGGCCACCATGTCCTGATGCGTTCGCGCCGTCAGCTCTGGGCGGCCAGCGGCCACCCCGTGCTCGAGCAGCCTTATCCCTCGCTCGCCGATATTGCGCGCCAGCCCTACATCCTGCTGACCATTGACGAAGGCGAGGAATCGAATCGCCGCTACTGGACCGACAACGGTCTCGCCCCCAACGTCGCTTTCCGCACCAACGGCATGGAAGCCCTGCGCGGCCTGGTCGCGCACGGTTTCGGCGTGACCATTCTCAGCGACATGGTCTACCGCCCGTGGTCGCTGGAAGGCAAGAAGATCGAAGCCCGCCCGATCCTTGACGCCATTCCACATCTCGAAGTCGGTTTGATCTGGGCGAAAGACGCAACGCTCGCCGCACCGGCCGAAGCCCTGCGCCAGTTCCTGATCCAGGCTTGCGGCAATTGAGCGCTCTGCGGCGCACGATCAGCGGCGACGGAACGCCGCGCGAGTTGACCAGCGCAGTTGCAGCGGGCTTTGCCTATCACCAATGCCCGTCGGACCTGGATGTCCGCTCCCTTGCCGGCTGGCGAGACTTTGTCGCCTTTCTGGTCCAGCCCGTGCTATCGTACAATGACGTTTGATTTTTCTCCGGCGATTTCCGGACGCTCTGCCGCTGTCGGCAAGCGCGTTTGAGATGACGGCGATGGAAGCATCGCTGGCGGCGGCCCGGGTCCGGAGCGCTGCCGATGGGGCCACCATGAATGAGTTCGCCTGCCAATACGCCTTGCTTCGTTTTCGCCCCTTCGCCGAAACGGGTGAATTCGCCAATGTGGGCGTCGTTCTGCTGGCCGCCGAGGCCGGCTTTTTTGACTTCCGCCTGTTGAAACGTTACGGTCGGATCATGCAGTTCTTTTACCCGTTCGACCGGGAGATCTTCGTGAACGGGCGCGAGCTGTTCAAGGAAGAACTGCAGCGCTTCGCCAGCGATCTGCGTCGCGACGCGCTGGACGGTGCCAGGCGCGAGCCGAATCTGCTCCTGGCGAGCAAGCGCCTTGCCGAACTGGTTCGCTCTCACGACGGCATGTTCTACTTCGACCAACAGCGTTTCGCGCTCTGCGATGATCCCGCGACCAAGCTCGACGCACTTTATGATCACTACTGCGAGCGCAACTTCGTGAGCAGGGAGTTTTGAGCAGCAAGGGCCGCGGTTTCCCTGCTACCCTACGCTGCTTTCGTTTTCACTGCCAATTGAGGAGAGACCTGTTGATGAGACCAGAGCGTTTTCCGATAGTAGTGAGCGCTGTCGCGCTGCTGCTGGCTCCTGTTTTAAGCGCCGCGCAGCCGCCCAGCCCTGGAGCAGACAAAGCCAGCGTAGCGGCGGTTTCTGCCGCAGGCAAGGCGAGCAAGGCTGCGGCGGTGACCGCTGCCCCGACGGCCGCCGAGGCGAAAACTGCTGCGGCGGTCGCCGCCGCTGTGGCCAAGGCAGATGCCGCCGATGCCGCTGCTTCCCCTGCGCCCGTAGCAGACAGCGCGACGGCTGCCACTCCCGCAACACCGGCCGCTGCCCCGGCGGCGCCACTCATTGAGCCGGAGGCCGCCGCAGCGCTCAAGCGCAGCAGCGAATTCCTGCAGGAACTGAAGACCTTCAGTTTGCGCGTCGACGCAAGCACCGACGAGGTTCTCGATAGTGGCCAGAAAGTGCAGTTCGGCTCGCTCGCCGATATCTCGGTGGTCAAGCCCAATCGGCTGCGGGTGGACGTGATCGACGACGACAAGCAGCGCCAGTTCTACTACGACGGCAGGACGTTGACCGTCTATGGCAAGCTGGTGAACTATTACGCCTCGGTGAAGGCGCCAAAAACCATCAAGGAGATGTTGGCCTTCGCCGAAAGCAAATACGGCCTGGAATGGCCATTGGCCGACCTGCTGGCGCCGGAATCGCTTGCGGCGAACGTAAAGTCAGGCTTTTATCTGGGCAAGGGCCGCGTTCGCGGTGTTCTCTGTGACCACTATGCCTTTCGCCAGGACGACGTCGACTGGCAGATCTGGATCCAGGAAGGCAAGACGCCGCTGCCAAGGAAGATCGTCATCACGACCAAGAACGAGGAAGCGGCACCACAATATGCGGCCGTGCTGAGCTGGAATCTGTCGCCCAGCCTGGCCGATAGCGTGTTTCGTTTCGTTCCGCCCAAGCGGGCCGGCAAGATCGTCCTGCGCGAGCTGGAAGTCCAGCCCGGCAACGAGAAGTGAGGTGAGATGATGAGCCAAGTCCAATCCAAGAAACGCTTGTCCGGTCGCTGGTCGCGTGCCGTATTGGTGTCGCTGCTGGCGGTAGGGGCGCATGACTTCTTTGCCGCTTCGCAGGCATATGCGCGCGGCGCCACACGCACCAGCATCAATCACAACACCAATGTGAACCGCAACACCAACGTCAATGTGAACCGCAACGTCGACGTCGATGTGAATCGCCGCGGCGGCTATCACCCGGTGGCAACCGGAGTCGCCGTCGGCGCCGCCGTTGCGGTCACGGCAGCGGTCGTCGGCTCGATGGTCACGACCTTGCCGCCGAGCTGCGTGCCCTACGTCCATGCCGGAATCACCTACCAGCAATGCGGCGGTGCCTACTACCAGCCGCAGTATGCGGGCAGTTCGGTGACCTACGTGGTGGTTGACCCGCCACGCTAGAGACCCCTGCGGCCGGCGAGCTGGCGGGCTTTCCCGCGCGACCGTCGTGACGAGGAAAGCCGGCTTGTTCGCCCCGGCCTTGCGCTGGACAGCCCTGGCGGTGTGCAGTCTATTGCCAGTCGACCGCGTTCCTTCCCGCGATCGCGAGGCAGGTCGACGATCCGAGCTGGCAAACGGCGATGTAGGTGGCTTTCTTTCCACAGCCGGCGACGCCGACGGTGTATTCGGCACGTTCGAGACCGTTCCAGAGGACGGGTTGGAGAATATTGCTCGAGAGGACCGTGCCGGCTGCGTTCGCACAGGACATTTCGAATTGTCCGCGGCGTACGGCCACCCGCAGCGCATTGTCCTGATCGTTGGCAAGCATCTGCTGATCACTGGCGCAGCCAGCGAGGACAAGAAGCACAGCCGATAGTGAGCGTATTCCGTGTTTCGAAGTCATGAGAGCCTCTCGCGAGTGGGTTGGCAAATCCTGCCCCCGGCTTTGTCCGGGGATGGCGGACAGAGGTGGCGGTCAGTCACCGTCGTCGTGCGAAGAAGATATCGTAGCGCTGCTTGGCGACCGCCTGATAGTAGGTTCCGGTCAGGCGGTCGCTTGCCGGGTCGTAGGCAAGATCGTAGGTCGAACCATCGTAGCCACCCGCGCGCAATTCGAAGAAAGCGCGCAGCTTGCCTCCTTCGCGCGCTGCTTCGGCCTTGGCGAAGGGCAGTTGGTTCGGATTGAAATAGGTGGCTTCGAGTTGGCCAGTCGCGCCGACATTCTTGATCACGATCGTGTAACCCCCGTCGGGTCTGACCCACGTGCCCTTCAGGACCTCGCTCGCCGGGATCGCGTCGGTGGCCGGAGGCGATGCTTCCTTGACGATGGGCAGCGGCTCGCCCGCTGTTGACGCTGACGCGGCCGACAACGCCAGGATCAGGCCAAGTGACAGTGAAATGGTCGTCTTTCTCATGGCGGCAACTTTCGCGGTGGGATGGGGTATGGGTTGGCAGCGAGACGCAGCTTCCTGCGCGCTCGCCGGCCAGCACGAACAATGGCCCCGATTATCGCTGGATTTTGCCCGCCATGGTCAGGCGCCGTGCGGACGCCCGCGACGACCTGTCGCAAGGGCTGCCAGCGGGGCGGACGACGGCTCGCGCACGCTGACGCCAGGCCGCAAAGGCCCGCCAGGTGACCGGCAGGCAGCGAGTTTTCCGGCATTGCTTGCGCCTCAGTCCAGCCGCTTCAGCGCAGGCGGCGACCAGCTGCCGTCGAGCATTTCCTCTTTCGGCCAGTAGACACGCATGGTGACGCTGAAGTCCCCGCTCGCTGCCGGCAGCCAGTTGGCTTCCTTGCCCTTGCCCGGCGACTCCTTCTGAATAAAGACGTCGAGCGAGCCGTCCCGGTTGTACCTGAGCGGCATCCAGCTGGCGACGTTGTAACGGTTGACCGGATTATCGACAAAGAACGATTGCGCGTCGTACATGGTCAGTGACCAGAAGGCGTTGGCCGGCGGCGTCTGGCCCTTGTCGAAGTGGATCACGTAACGCTGGGCGCCGTTCAGCGGCTTGCCGTCGCCGTCCGTGAACGCATTCGGATAGATCGCATCGGCGGGGATGTTGGCGCCCAGGCCGATCAGGGCGACCACCGCGCGCAGATCGTAATCGGTGCCGAAGTCACCGACTTCCCTGGGCGGGATATACCAGCCGTTGACCGGCTTGCCGGCGTGCTTTGCCGCGGCGTGAAGTCTCTCCAGGGCGATGGCCAGCGATCCCTCCAAGCCCCTGGCGACGGCCGGGTCAAGCTTGCTGGCGGTGAACTTTTCTCCCGGGATCAGACCGATCCTGGCCAGGCGATCGAGCAGCGGCGCGTCTGCTGCCGGTGGCGGATTGGCCGCCATCAACTGTGCCAGCCTGTTGAAGAAAGTCGTGGTGTCCATCTGTGCGAGCTGATCGACCGGTGCCAGCTTGCTCTCGATGGACGTGTCGACGACCCCGGTCGGTGGCGTGTAGCGTTTGCCGAATGCGCTGAGCGGGGTGATCCTGTACTGCTTCTGGATGCGGTGCACCGCCGCGTAATCCCTTGCGCCGTTGGTCTGGGTGCGACCGGCGATCCATACCGTATTGGTCGGCGCCTTGATTTCCTCGACACCCTCGGGCAGCGTCCCGCTCCAATCGGGGCCGGTGATGACGAAATTGCCGGCCTGCGTGCCGCTGGTCCGTTTTCCCGGCGAGGCGAAGACGTTGGTCCAGGCGTCGAGCATGGGCATCAGGTAGTAACGCTCGCCGGTATCCGGCACCGACAGGACCATCGGTTCCTTCGCCAGGTCGAGCCAGGCGAACGAATAGAGCGTGTCGACGTTCATGCGCACGATACTGTGATCGGACGCTGGCGGGTAGCTGCTCATGCTGCCGAACTGGTTGATCGGCGCGTGCGCATTCGCCTGTGGGCTGGGCACGTTGGTCGACAGCTGTCGGGTAAGGTCCATGAGCACCAGCGGTAAGCCGTAGATGGCGGCTTCGACGCCGATCCTCTGTGCTTCCAGCGTGCTGCGCTGACTCAGTTCCTGCGCCCGGCCCGGCGTACTGACGAACATCGTCAGCAGCGCAAGAGCCAGAACGGCGCGCTGCAAGAGGCTTCGTTCCATGACCATCTCCTTGTCGCTTCAATTGTTCGATTGATGGCAGTTGCCCGCTTCGGTGAACCGTCCTCAGAGCAGCGGGCTGAGCACCTGTACCGCGTTCTCGGTCAGGCAGCGCCATTTTGGCCGGGCGCGCCAGCGCTCGAGTTGCAGCGGCTGTGATTTGCTTTCGTAACGCCGTTGCATGTCTCGCGTGGCGATCGAAAACTCCCGGTCGTAGGTGATCATCGACACTTCGAAGTTCAGTTCGAAACTGCGCAGGTCGAGATTGACCGTCCCGAAGATGGTGAACTCTTCATCAACGACCATGCTCTTGGTGTGCAGCAGGCCGGCGCCGAAACGCTGGATGGTGATGCCGACGGCGAGCAGATCCTCGACGTAGGCGTTGCTTGCGTAGCGGACCAGCAGCGAGTCGATCTTTTCCGGGACGATGAGGATCACGCGCACGCCGCGGATGGCGGCCGAGCGCAGCGCAACGAGGAGCGTTTCGCTGGGCACGAAATACGGCGTGGTG
Organism: Candidatus Accumulibacter regalis; assembly: GCA_000585075.1. Taxonomy (GTDB): domain Bacteria; phylum Pseudomonadota; class Gammaproteobacteria; order Burkholderiales; family Rhodocyclaceae; genus Accumulibacter; species Accumulibacter regalis. The sequence continues at coordinate 29,636 of JEMY01000002.1, forward strand.
AGAACGATTTCGCGTTTGGCGGCGTAGATCGCAGCCAGCAGCAGTTGCTCGATGTGCCGGGTGGACGACTGCGGCCCGGAGGGAAAGATCTGCACCTGACTGTTGCCGGCCGGTGCCATATCCGGTGGCGGCGGTGGTGCGAAGTCGCTTCCCGTCTGCAGCGCAGTCAGCGACAGGGAAACAGCTTCGAGAACCCATGCCGCCGGTCCTTCGATGCGCACCATGGCGTCGACCCATTCGCCGACGCCGGCATCCTGCTTGAAAAAACGGGGGTCGGCGATGTTCATGCTGCCGGTGTAGGCGATGCGGCGGTCGATGACCGCGATCTTGCGGTGGTCGCGCAGGTCAAGGCGGACGAGCAGCGCGCGCAGAGGGTTGACCGGCAGAATCTCGACGATAGTCACTCCCGCCTCGCGCAGTCGGTCGATCGCCTCGCTCTTGAAGAAAGGCCGGCTGCCGAGCGAATCCATCAGCGTCGAGCAGGGGATGCCGCGCTGCGCTGCACGAATCAGCGCGGCGACCAGATCGTCGACAAAGCCACCGGGGTTCCAGATGTAGAACTCGAGGTGCACCGAGCTGCCGGCGGCGTCGATGTCGGCGATCAGGGTGCGCATGCTGACGCTGCTGTCGGCCAGCAGCTGCAGGCTATGGCCACCCATCAGCGGCAGGCCGACCGAGCCGGTGGCCAGTCGGCTGACGCTCTCCGCTCCGGTGTTCAGCTCACCGGGATCAGCCAGAGCCGAAACCGGGATGTCCTGCGCCCAGCGCAAAATCTGCGGCTGCAGGGCGATTGCCCGCTCCATCCAGGTCCTGCCGAGACGGCGCTCGCCGATCAGCAGGTACATCAGGACGCCAACCGCCGGCAGAAGGATGACCAGCAGCAGCCACGCCAGCGCCGTGCCGTGTGCCGTCCGACGCGAAAAGATGCGTAGCGAAACCGCCAGCAGGACGACGATATGCAGGACAGTCAGATAGTTGAAGACCATGCGTCGGAGTATGCGGCGAGCGTAGCAAACCGGTCAAGGAAGATCGCCGCGGCCGTGACTCCCGGCTGGCGGATCCGTTCAGGCAGACAAGGCCGCCCGCGCTGGACCCTGTGCGGGGACGCACTGGGGTCCACCATACAGCGCGTAGAAAGTTCGTCAGGCGAGTGCCGAGCACCGCGTCATTCATGATAGTCTGCCGGCGTTTCGCCTTGCTGCGGCGGAGGTGCTGGCCGCTGCCGCGAGAGCGGCGCGAAGTTGCTTTTCTCAGAGGAATGCTCTAGGCATGGAGCCAACGCTTACCCTGTTCATCAGTCTGTTCACCACCCTGGTGGCGATCATCAATCCGCTCGAGGCGATCCCGGTCTATCTCGGCCTGATGGGCAACAAGGAAACGAACGAACAGCGCCAGGTGGCGCGACGCGCGTGTCTCTATGCCTTGTTGCTGTGTTTCTTCTTTCTGATCTTCGGCACGCTGCTGTTGCGCATTTTCGAGGTGCCGCTGAGCATGGTGCGGGTAGTGGGCGGCGTGATCCTCACTCGCGTCGGTTTCGAGCTGTTTGCGCCGCCACCGTCCGGCGGCATGCTTCCGCATGCGGATGCGTCCAACACCGACGTGGCGTTCGTCCCGCTGGCGATGCCGATCATGTTCGGGCCCGGGGCGATCGCCACGCTGATCAGCATGGCCTCGACGATCAAGCAGTCGTCGGCCGAGTTGATGCACTTTGCCGCCGCCAGCGCGGCCATCGTTGCCTGTATGGCCACCGTCTATCTGTCGCTGGCCTACGCCAAGCCGATCCTGCGCAAGATCGGCAAGCAGGGCATCGATGCAGCGACCCGGATCGTCGGGTTTTTCGTCGCGGCAATGGGCATGGGCCTGATTTTCCAGGGGGCCGTTGAATTTCTCGAGCCTTATCGGCAGGTGGCAACTGCCGCTGCAGGGGGGTAGAGGGACGGTGGGCTGCAGCTTGCTTCACTTTCTCTCGGGGTCGCTGTTCGTGCTCCTGACGACCGCCGGTGGCGCTTCGCTCGCCTCTGCGCCGGGCCTGGAGAATCTGCTCGCCGACGTCCACCCCGACGCTGAAATCGCCACCGCACCGGTCGAGCTCGATGGGCGCGTCCTGTTCCGCGTGCGCGGTGTGACCAGCTTTCCGGCCGAGGCACGTGCCGCAGCGATCAGTGCGCGCATCGAGCGCCTGGCAAGTGATCCGAAGGTGGACGCCGACTCGGTGCAGGTGGTCGACTCGACGAATCACAGCGCGATCAGCGTCGCGGAAAGAACGGTGATGACGCTGTTCGACGCCGACGCGCGTATCGAGCAGGTCGAGCGCGAGGAACTGGCCGCTGCCAGCGGCGAGCGCATCCGCAGGGCCATCGACGACTATCGCCGCGAGCGCACTCCCGAGGCGTTGCGCGAACACGCCGTCGCGGCAGCGCTGGCGCTGGCCGCACTGGCAGTGGTTGTCGCGGCTCTGATCTGGCTGACGCGTCGGCTGCACGCATTGCTGGCGAAGCGCCTCCGCTTCCGCATTGGCACCGTGGAAATCAAGTCCTTCGAGATCGTTCGTGCCGAGCGCATCTGGGCTGCGCTGCGCGCCGCGGTGTCGGCGCTCGGTTTTCTTTCGATCGCGGTCGCCGTCTTTGCCAGTCTCGATTTCGTGCTCGGCGGCTTTCCGTGGACGCGCGCCTTTGCCAGAGATCTGGCCGCGGTTGTGATCAGCCCCTTGAAAACCATGGGCCAGGCTTTTGTCGACTATCTGCCGGACCTGGTTTTCTTGGTTATTCTGGCGCTGGTCGTGCGCTTTTTCCTGCGCCTGATCCGGCTCTTCTTCGACGCCGTCGCGCGCGGTTCGGTGACCCTGGAGGATTTCGAGACGGAATGGGCCTGGCCAACCTACAAGATCGTTCGCTTCGCAGTCCTGACCTTCGCCGTAATCGTCGCTTATCCGTATATCCCGGGATCGGATTCGGAAGCATTCAAGGGGATTTCGCTGCTGGTCGGGCTGGTCGTTTCGATCGGCTCGTCGTCGGCGATCGCCAACCTCGTCGCCGGTTTGATGATCACCTACCGGCGTTCTTTCAAGCTCGGTGATCGGGTGATGATTGGCGACGTGACCGGCGATGTGATCGATATCCACGCCCAGGTCACGCATCTGCGCACCTTGAAGAACGAGGAGGTAACCATTGCCAACTCGCAGATCCTCAATGGACACGTGGTGAACTACAGCTCCCTGGCCGAGGAGTCCGGACTGATCGTGCATAGCACGGTCGGCATCGGCTACGAGACGCCCTGGCGTCAGGTCGAGGCGCTGTTGCTGATGGCTGTGGCGCGCACCCCGGGCTTGCTCGCCGAACCGCCGCCTTTCGTGCTCTATGGCGAACTGGGCGATTTCTGCGTCAGCTACGAAATCAATGCCCATTGCCGCGACGCGCACGCCGTACCGCGCCTGCATGCGCAGCTGCAACGCAACATCCTCGACGTCTTCAACGAGTACGGCGTGCAGATCATGACGCCAAACTACGAGACCGATACCGATCGGCCCAAGCTGGTCGAGCGGGCCAACTGGTATGCAGCGCCCGCCGGACCGGCGCCGGCTCCGCTGGAAAGCGAGTCGGCCCGCCGCTAAGCGGGCGATCAACAATGGGAGACCCACGATGAGAATCGCTGATTGCTATCGTACGGGCATGGCGCTGCCGGCCCTGCTCGTTTGCCTGCTCACGGCGGGCGGTGCGGTCGCACAGGCAGGAAGCACGGTTCCAGACCCGGCGCTGTCTGTGGACGCGGTTGCGCCTGACGCGGCGCTGTCGCCCGAACAGATGACCCCGCCGCCAGTCCGCGCGCCGGATACCGTGCAGCCCGACGCAGCGTTGGCGCCGGAGCGGGATCAGGGGCCGGCCGTGCTTGCGCCCGAGGCGGTGGCGCCCGACGCAGCGCTTTCGCCCGAAGAGATCACGGCGCCCGCGGTGCAGTCGCCGGACTGACACAAACAGGGCGGCAACCTGACGTACAATGCGGCGTGCCTTGCACGTCAAAATAACCCCAAGGAGGTCCACATGTTCAAGAAGATTTCGTCCTACGTTTCGACTCTGGTGCTGGCTCTGGCCCTTGCCGCTTGCGCCGCACCCGGAGCGCAGCCGGGTCAGATGGAAATACGCACCGGCGTCGTCGAGCAGATCATTAATACCGAGTTGTCGAGCGATCATCACTCCGGCGTTGGCGCCGTCGTCGGTGGTCTTGCCGGTCTCGGGGTCGGCAGCCTGATTGGTGCCGGTACCGGTCGCGACGTGGCAATGGTCCTGGGAGCTGTCGGCGGTGCAGTCGCCGGGCACGAGATCCAGAAGAAATACGACCAGCCGATACCGGCGCAGCAGGTGATCGTTCGTGTCAGCAGCGGCGTCCTGGTTTCGGTGACGCAGCCGGTCAACCCGGCTATCAGCAAGGGCCAGCGCGTCTACATCGAAGGCAGCGGCGAAGACGCCCGCGTCGTTCCGCGCTGAGCGAGCAGCGATCGTCGCTTGTCGGGTGGCAGGTCCGCCCGACAAGCGACCACTCCCGACACAAGATGGCGGACAGGTAACATGACAAATCTCCTATCGACCACCGCTGCGAAGGGCCTGCGGCGACCGCGGCGTCAGCCTCGTTCACTTGCCAGCGCGCTGGCCAGTACCGTGCTCGCCCTGCTTTCCGTTAGCGCCTGTGCCCCCGACGCGTGGCGCTCGGACGATCCCTATGAGGCTTTTCTCACACGGGTCCAGAACAACTGCCTGTACGAGCGTATCGGGCGCATGGAAATCAACGCGGATTCACTGCAGGACCCCTATTTCCTGGACCTGAGCTCGCGTTTCTACAATGGCAGGATTCCCCAGGCCGCTTTCGTCGCCAACCTTCAAGGCGCCTACGATGCCCAGCCGGATTCGTCTGGCGTGCGCTGTCTGCTTGCTCAGATGCCGCAGCAGGGTGGCCCTGACGCACCGGGAACGACAGCTTGGCGCTAGTCGGTGCGGACGAGCTGTTCCCTGCGTGCGCAAAATGCTGGCTTCTGCGTCTCGCGAGGCCTTGCAGGCTGTGCTGGCGGGCTGTCTCGAAGTGACACCTCGCCGTCGTGATGTAACCGACCTGCCGCGCAGCGCCCAATGACCCGAACATGACCCGAAAATCGCGAGGTGCCGTCAGGCGGCCAGCCGAAACGCCGGCACCCTCGGCCGCCAGCGCGAGTGCTGCCAGCCCGGCGAAGCGACGCCATCTCTGGCTGGCCGTCGGCGTGGCCGTGCTCCTGGCGATTGCCGGGATCGGCGTCGTGGTCACCCGACCTGTGGCACTGCCATCGCCGGCCGCCGCCTCCGTCCCGGCGCCTGCGAGCTACGTCGGCGCAAATAGCTGCCAGACCTGTCACCAAAGCGAGTTCGCGGCGTGGACCGGTTCGCACCACCAGCTGGCTATGCAGGAAGCCACGGACAGTTCGGTCCTGGGCGACTTCGCCAACGTCGAGTTCACGCACAGAGGCGTCGAGTCAAGGTTTTTCAAGAGCCCCGACGGCCAGTTCATGGTGCGTACCGATGGCCCGGACGGCAAACTCGCCGACTACCCGATCAGCTACACCTTCGGCGTTTACCCGCTGCAGCAGTACCTGATCGCTTTTCCCGGTGGCCGTTACCAGGTCCTGCCGATAGCCTGGGATAGCCGGCCAGGAAGCGAAGGCGGGCAGCGCTGGTTCCATCTTTATCCCGACCAGAAGCTCGATCATAAGGATCCGCTGCACTGGACCGGTATCTATCAGAACTGGGCGTTGCAGTGCGCCGAGTGCCACTCGACCAACCTGCGCAAGGCTTACGACGCGCCCAGCAATAGCTACCAGACGACGTTCAGCGAGATCAACGTCGCTTGCGAGTCCTGCCACGGCCCGGCTTCGGCGCATCTCAGCTGGGCGAGCAAAGCCAAGGCGCCGTACGCTGCGCACGATGACAAAGGCCTGCTGTCGCTGAAGAGCGGTGGCAGCGGGGCCTGGCACTTTCCTGACCGGGAAGCAAAGTTTGCCGTTCGCGATCAGCCCGCCGATCCGGCCGGGATGAACAGCTGCGGCGCATGTCATTCGCGGCGCGCCACCCTGAGCGAGGCCCGCCAGGCGGGTGCCCCGCTGTCGGACAGCCACCGCCTGGCGATGCTCACCGCGCCCAACTATTACCCGGACGGCCAGCAGCGCGAAGAAGTCTATGTCTGGGGCTCGTTCCTGCAGAGCAAGATGCATCAGCGCGGCGTGAGCTGCATGGACTGCCACGAACCGCACTCGCAGAAGCTGCGCGCCGAAGGCAATGCGCTGTGCACGCGCTGCCATCAGGCAAGCGAGTTCGACGCGCCCAAACACCATCGGCACCAGGACGGTGGCAAGGGCGCGCAGTGCGTCACTTGCCACATGCCGTCACAGAACTACATGGTCGTCCACGCGCGGCCGGATCACAGCCTGCGCATTCCCCGTCCCGACCTGTCGACGGCGCTTGGCAGCCCGAATGCCTGTACGCAGTGCCATGCCGACAAACAGCCCGCCTGGGCCGCCGCCGCAATGGACGGGTGGTACGGCAAGACCTGGCGCGACCGTCCACATTACGGTTTCACCCTGCACGCCGGTGAGACACAGGGTGTGCGTGCCTTGCCGAGTCTGCTCGAACTGGCCAGCAGCACGGCTCAGCCAGCGATCGTTCGCGCGACCGCGCTCACGCTGGCGCAGCCTTATGCCGGCCCCGCCACCTTGCCGGCCGCGCGGGCGCTGCTACTCGATTCCGATCCCCTGGTGCGCAGCGCTGCGCTGGGCATGCTCGAGCGTACCGACCCGATGAATCGCGCGCTGAGTGCCTCGCCTTTGCTGCTGGACCCGGTTCGTGGCGTGCGCATCGAGGCGGCACGAATCCTCGCCGATGTGCCGGATAGCCAGTTGCCGGCTGGTCGGCAGGCGGCTCGCGAGGCGGCTTTGCAGGAGTATGTCGCGGCCCTTGAACAGGAGGCCGACTGGCCGGCGGTGAACGTAAATCTTGGCAACTTGCGTCTACGTCAGGGTCGTTTCGACGCGGCGATCGCCGCTTTCCAGCGGGCGATCGTCCTGGACAAGAGTTTTACCGGCGGGTATGTCAACCTGGCCGATGCCTGGCGACAGCAGGGGCGCGAGTCCGAGGCGGAGGAAGTCCTGCGCGCGGGCCTGGCCGTTCTGCCCGACGCCGCCGATCTGCACCATGTACTGGGCCTGCTCCTGACCCGCAAGGGCGAGAGCGGTGCAGCGCTGAAGGAATTTGTCGAAGCCGTCAGGCTGGCCCCGGACAATGCACGTTACGCCTACGTCCAAGCCATCGCGCTGCACTCAGCCGGCAAGCGCGAGGCAGCTCTGGCGGTGCTGCGCGACGCCAACAAGCGTCATGCCAATGACCTGGAGATACTGAGTGCGCTGATTTCGATCAGTCGTGAAACGGGTGACCAGCGCGCGGCCCTGCGCTATGCGAGGCAAGCCGCCGAGATCCTGCCAAATGACCAGAACGTGGAGCAGTTGGTGAGAGAACTGGAAGGCCGCTAGTACAGCGTTGCATTCTTGATGCGACTATTGGCCACTGCTGAAAGCAGGGCGAAAACCCGGTGGTGCTGAAATTCGCAGGGTCCATGCCGGGCGGCCCTCGTCGCCACCTCGCAATGACGAGCGGGCTGGCGTGTTGCCGCCGTCCCGACGAGGCTCTCAGCAAGCCCGACAGCCGCGCGCAACCCGCGCGCAACCCCCGCGGTGGCCGGGATGTATATGTCCCACCCTGCGTGCAACACTGCACTGGGAGGAGTATGACCACGATGCAGGTGGCTCTTCTCGCTCTTGTTCTTAGCATCGTCTCGTGATGCGGTAATTGGACACGGATCACGAGATCGGGTACCCGGCGCCGCCAGCATTGGCCTCATCAACCGCCAGGCGGCGCGCCTACTTTGGAAACATCAACTGCACCTGCAGGCGCAGCTGCCAGTTGGCGGCGTTGTCGGGATGGGCGACGTTGTAGTAGGCGCTGAGCTGGGTGTTTACCGGCAGTTTTCCAAAGTGGAAGATCTTGCCGACACCACCGCCGAGGGGCACGGTCCAGCGCTGGCTGCTGTCGGCCTTCCAGTCGGCGGTGACGATCGGCGCCGACGTCAGATACAGGCCACCCTCGAAGTTGTAGTTGAGGAAGGGCTGGAGCAGGAAGTTGTTGTAACTCGCGTCGCTGCCCGATCCGACCGACCAGACGTTGTTGACCAGAAAGCCATACACCCAGGGATCGCCCTTCTTGAGGTTGAGCATCACGAACGAAGGGCCCAGTCCCCAGCGGTCGTTGCCCAGGGCGTCGTTGCTGTTGGTTGGCATCTGGACGACCGCGCCCGCACCCCAGATGGCACCCTTGGGAATCGCCGGCGAGAGGAAGGCGGTGAACTGCAGGTCGCCGATGCCATTGATCCGGTCTTCGCCGGAGACGAAGGCCGGCTGCGAAATTACCGGCACGATGGTGCGGGTGATGACGTTCCACTGCGAGTTGACCTCGATCGGGATCACCGGCTGGATGTTGAGGATGTTCTGCGTGCCGTCGCGCGGCCCGACATTGAAGTTGGTATTGTTCTGGAAGGGTACGCTGATCAGGTTGCCGACCGGATTCTGCGCCAGTTTGGCGAGTTCCTCGGCGCTCATTTCGGCGCTCGCCGGCGAGGCGAACGCCGCCGCCAGCGACAGGGCGCCGAGAACCTTGCTTGTTTGCCATTTGCCTTGGGATTTCATGTTTCGGCTCCGCATATGTGAAGGCCTGCAGTTCAGGGGGTTCCGAGGAACAGGTAGAAATTGGAATAACCGCCAGTCGACCCGGCGTTCGAGTAGCCGTAACCCAGGTAAACCGGACCCAGTGGCGTCTCGCCGCCAAGATAGACCGCAACGCCCGGGATCCAGCCGTTGAGTTCGGTTTCCGTAAACGGCCGGCCAACCTTGGCCGCCTCGAAGGCGGCGCCGACGCGCAGGTCTCCGCGCAGGCCGAGCGGCAGGCGACCGATGATCCGCTCGGCACGGATACTGCCGTAGCTCATGTTGTCCCCCTTCAACTGTCCGACGGCAAAGGCGGTCATGTTCAGCATGCCGCCCAATTGTCCGAGATCGTACACGGGCAGCTGGCCGATTGGCGAGCCCTGGTACGAGAGCCGGCTGGCCATGACCCAGTCGCCGACATTCCAGTAACCGCTGGCACCGGCGTCGAGGCGACTGTAGCCCTCGGCGGCAGAGTCGAAGTACTTCACGTTGCTCGACCAGCCCCTGGTTGGGAAGTAGAGTCGATCGGTCTGGTCGATGTCCAATGCCGCAAACCAGCCGCCATAGGTCTTCGTCTCCTCGGGGAGGAATGGCGAGCCGGTGTCTAGCTCACTTTTTCGCCAGTTCTCCTGCCAGCCCAGGCGCGCCTGACCAAGGAGGCCTATGTTCGCTCCACCACCAAGGCGAAGGGTGGTCTGGGAAATCCTGTACTCGGCAAGCTTGTTGTCGTTCTGGTAGACGCCGGTTATGCGGTTCAGGTAGCTGGCGTTGGCTTCGAGGAAGAAGCGCTGCTGCGCGTCGACCGGTTGGTAGAGGTCGGCGCCGAACCCGGACTGCGAGCCGATTTCGCCGTAGGCGAGGAATTCGCCGCCGAGCGTGTTGAGCCAGGTTTTCTGATACGCGCCGCGCAGGCTGTACGTCGAGTCGGTACGGAAATTGCTGTCGAGGTTCACGCCGAAGCGCATGTAGTCAGGCCCCCAGCCTTTCTCGACCGGCGTCACCCGCAGAATGTTGCGTTCGCGTAGCGTGGTGTCGAGCGCGTAATCGACGTGCTCGTAGTAGCCATCGCCATACGCGCGCATCAGATCGGCGTCCACCTTGGACGGATTGACGGTGTCGCCCGGTTTGATCTCCAGATAGCGTTTGACCACCGCCGGGTTGACCAGCTTGAGCCCGGCGACCTGCACTTCGTCGACCCGTGGCGCTGCGTGCACGGGTGGCTGCATCTGCGCCACCCATGCGGCGTAAGCGGTATCACTGACGGCCAGCGTGCGCAGGCGGTCGGCGACCGCTTCGGCAGCTTCCGCACCGCGATCTGCCGTTTCCGAACTGCGCTTGAAATCGCCCGCCGTGATCCCCTCGAGATCGGGTTTGATATAGATGTCGGTCGGCTTGAGCGTGGCCAGCGAGCGCGTCACGTTCTGCTCGGTGAGGATGTTCACCATCTGTGCGGAAACGCTCAACAGGCCGCTGATGTCCTCGGCCTTGAGCAGCGGCGAGCCGACGTTGACGGCGATGATGACGTCGGCCTGGCAGCGGGTGCGCGCCTCGTCGATCGGCACGTTGTCCACCAGGCCGCCATCGACCAGCTTCCTGCCATCGGACTCGACCGGCGCCATCAGGCCGGGAACCGACATGCTGGCGCGCATCGCCTCGGAAAGGCTGCCCTTGCGAAAGACCACCCGGTCGCCGCTGACGATATCGGTGGCGATGATCGACAGGGGCAGCGGAAGCGCGCCGATTTCTCGTTCGCCCAGATAGTCGCGGACGAGCACGTTGAAGAACAGTTTGATCTTCTGTCCCATGACGATTCCCGGCTGTCCCTTGACTCCCTGTGGCCCGACGCCCGTCTCCGAACCCGGCAGGAAGCGCTTGTCGAGGGTCTTCTTGCGAAAATTCTGCTGGTTCAGCGGCGGATCGTCGCGAAACAGGTCGTCCCAATCGGCTTCCGCCAGCTTGCTGCGCATGGTCGCAGGCGCCAGGCCGCTGGCATAAACACCGGCGACCAGTGCGCCCATACTGGTACCGGCAACGCAGTCGACGGGTACGCGCAGTTTCTCGAGCACTTCGAGAACGCCAATGTGCGCCGCACCGCGTGCGCCGCCGCCGCCGAGGACCAGGCCGACGCGCGGCCTGGCCGCTTCACCACCGGTGGCTGTCTGCGCCAGCGCGCCGACCGCGAAAAAAAACAGCCACGCGGCAAGGGCCATGCGCCCCAGCCTGCCCGCAGCGGTCGCTGCGAACTCCTCTTTTCTCACTCCCTACTCCTTGTCTGGGTCGCCGGACAACGAAAGCGCTGCCGGCAGGCGGAAGTTGCGCACGATCCTCGCTCCGGCGCAGCCAACGCAATGGTTCTACTGGTTCAGCGCCTCGTCGGGAAGGTAGCCGACGCCGCCCCAGTTGGCCTGGAGAACGACGCCCTGGTCGGTGAGCTGATAACTCGACAACATTGGATTGAACGAGATGCTACCGTCGAGGACCAGCCCTTTTCCGGTACCGGGCTTGAAGGTGGCGTCGCCCGATGCGCTGACGTCGGCGCCGACGGCGCCGAAGGTGTCGAACAGATCGCGGTTGCGGAAGATGATCAGTTGTCGGAAGCGCTTGTAGCCGACGCCGGGACCGGTGCCGACGCGAGCCATCTTCATGTACCTCGTCTTGCCGGTCCTGTTATCGGTGAGCACGCCGGCACCATCGCCCATCACCAGCAGGACGATGTTGTACTGCGTCGAGGTGAAAACGCCATAGCCCACGGCGTTGGCGATTTCCTCCCTGATCTCGGGTTTTCTGGCGACCAGGTCGGCGACCGTCTGCGCGCGCAGCTCAAGCAGCACTTGACGCCGCGCCTCGATCGCCGGGTCGACTTTCGACTGCCCGCTGCCTGTCGCACAGGACACCGTGAGCAGTACGAGAAGGGCTGGCACGAGAGTTCGCCATGCTTTTTCGGTCAATTTCATGGGGGCCTCCTGCGGGTGGTTTTGGAGCGAGCTACCCGTGAGCAGCCATCGGGAGCGAGTCGAGAATGGTCAGCGCGGCCTGGGCATTCTCGGCGGCATCGCGGCCAAGGCTGGTGAGGTAGCCGCCGTCGACCTGCGTCAGCAGACCTTTGGCGTGCAGGCGCTGGGTGGCGGCGACGACTTCGGGAGCAGCGGTCTTGTGGATCTTCAGCCCGTGCAGCGGGCTTGCCAGGTCAAAGCGGGCCAGGATGTTCAGTTCATCGACCAGGTCGGGCGTGAAGGGCATGGCGAGTCCTCATTGGAGCTAGCGTTAAGGCGCGGTTGCGCTTGGGGGCTACATTCTAGCGCGAGCTGTACGCGGCGCTCTCAGGAACTGCACGAGAGCATCGAGCAGCCGGCCTTGTGGCGGGCCCAGTCGGGGCGCCGGGCGCTGAATTCCGCCCGCCCTGGCTGCTCCTGGTAGGGGCGGCGGAGGACTTCGAGGAGTTCGTGAATGGTCTGTGTGTCGCCCTGCTCGGCCCGCTCGATGGCCTGTTGCGCCAGGTAGTTGCGCAGGACGTAACGCGGGTTAACCTGGTTCATGGCAGCAATGCGGCGCTCTGCGGGCTGTCCGTCGTGACGCAGGCGAGCGCTGTAGCGCGCCAACCAGCGTGCGAGGTCGGGCGCAAAGCGTTGCCTGAGGTCTTCACGATAGAAGGATTCACGCAGGACTTCCGCATCGGGCTGGTCGATGTCCAGCTGCGCCAGCTGGCGGAAGAACTCGGTCATGTCGATTTCGGCCAGACGCATCACTTCGAACAGCTCGCCAAGCAACTCGCCATCGGCGGGCGTCCAGCTGCGCAATCCGAGCTTGCCGGCGAAAGCGGTGCAGAACTCGGCCGAATAGACTTCGTCGTAATGCTCGAGAGCCGCCGCCAGCTCCGCCGAGCGCGCCGCCTTCTCTGCCATCGGCGGTTTGGGCAGCAACGGGGCCAGGGCGTCGGCCAGTCGTTCGAGGTTCCAGCGGGCGATTTCCGGCTGCCGGGCAAAGCAGTAGCGGCGGCTCGAGGCGTCCGTCGTGTTTGGTGTCCAGGCGGGGTCGAAGTTGTCGACCCAGCCGTAGGGACCATAGTCGATGGTCAGGCCGAGGATCGACATGTTGTCGGTGTTCATCACCCCGTGGACAAATCCGACGCGCAGCCAGTGCGCCATCAGGCGGGCGGTGCGCTCGCAGACTTCGCGGAACCACACGGCCAGCTTTTCTCCGGGTGCGACCAGTAGTGCAGGGAAGTCACGGGCGATGGTGAAGTCGACCAGGCGCTGCAGCAGTGCGTGCTCGCCGCGTGCGGCGAGCAGTTCGAAATGACCGAAACGGGTGAACGAAGGCGCGACGCGGCAGACCACGGCGCCGGGCTCGGCGATCGGATGGCCATCGTAGAACATGTCGCGGACGACGCTTTCACCGCTGCCGACGAGACTCAGTGCGCGCGTCGTCGGCACGCCCAGGTGATGCATCGCCTCGCTGCACAGGAACTCGCGGATCGACGAGCGCAGGACTGCGCGACCATCGGCTCGGCGGGCGTACGGCGTCGGGCCGGCGCCCTTGAGTTGCAGTTCGAAGCGCTGCCCGCGCCGATTGACCGCCTCACCGAGCAGAATGGCCCGGCCGTCGCCAAGCTGCCCCGCCCATTGCCCGAACTGATGTCCGCCGTAACAGCTCGCGTAGCTGACCATTCCCGGCAGCAAGCGGTTGCCGGAGAGGGCGGCAAGCATCTCCGCCGACGCCATGTCCCGATCGTCGAGGTCGAGGTCCGCCGCGACTTCCCGCGAATGTGCGAGCAGCGTTGGCGCTGCGACGGGTGTCGGAGTCACCGGTGACCAGCAGGCGGCGCAGACTTGCCTCGGTTGGTTGCGCAGCTCGGTGTCGCCCGGCAGCTCGCGGACGAAGCGGTTATCGAAGTTCAGCATCGGCGCCGCACGGCGCGCTTTCCAGGTGGGCAGCGCGACGGCGCGGGGCGACGAAGCATTCGCGGTCGGCGCATCAGCCCTGGCGAACCATGTCGATGATCTTGGCGCTGTCCAGCGTGCGTGCGCGCGCCTGTATTTCGGGCAGGTAACGGCGGTGCAGGCTCTTGGCCTCGCCGAGCATGCTGTCGAAGCTGCTGCGCAGCATCTCGCTGGAAAAGCTGCGGCCGCCGGCGTAGTAGCGTCTGGCCACGTGGCCGAGGGCGTAAGTGCTGGCGAAACTCATTCCCGAGCTCACCGCCTGCTTGCCCAGGCCGCGCAGGAAGCCACCGCCGACCTTGCCGAGCAGGCCACCGAGGAGCTTGCGACCTGCCTGTTCGAGATACTGCGAAGTCAGGCCGACGCCGAGGGTGGCGAGAAAGTCCTTGATATGCCCGCGGTCGAGTTCGAAACCGTAGGACTTCCCGATGCGATAGACGAGCTTGATCTGCAGCGGAATGATGGCCATCGTCGACAGCGATTCGGGAAGCAGTTCGAGCGCGCCATTGAGGATCGAGGCGTTGAGAATGGCCTGGTCAATCTCGGCGTCGCTCATTGTCGAGGCCAGGCCGGCGGCCGCCGGCCCCGGTGCGGGGACGCTTGCGGTCGTGCCGGCCGTCGTCGGCGCCGGACTGCCGGTGGCCACCGGCAGTGCGGCGATGGCTTCGGCCTGCTCGCTGTAGGCGCTGGCCTGCTGCTCGTCGAGCGCCAGGGCAGCGCGCAGGTCGTCGAGAAAGGCCTTTTCGGCAGCCGATTGGACGCCGTCGGCGTCACACACGCAGACGGCCATTTCAAAAGCCAGTTGCCGCGTCTCGGGAGTGGTCAGTGCTGCCGCAGCCGCGGCCATCGAGACCCGCTTGAGCAGGACGTCCTGATACAGCGCTGCGATGTTGAGCGAGCCTTCGCCGGCCAGCGCGTCGGCGATGCGCCTGATCTCCGCACGTTCGCTCTCGTTCTTGCCGCCGTCGGCGAAGGCGGCCATCAGGCTGAGGGTGAGGATGGCTTCCTGTTGCTGCTCGTTCATGCGCTGTCTCTTCGGTAAGGATGCGATTGGGCAGGGCGAGTATCGACAAGTTCCGCGCCGGAAGCAAGGCGCGCGTCGCCGGTTTCGGCAGAGGACATTAGCGGCGCGCACCCTGGAGCGGCCTTGGTCGAAGTGGTCCGCGTGGCGGCGGAGTGGCGCTGTCGCGCCGTCCGTCGCGGCAGGGTCGTGCTCAGCGCGACTCCTTGATCATCCGCGAATGCCTGGGCTGCACGGGTCGGGCGTTGTACGGGTAGAGGCGCGAGAAGATTTTCAGTTGCTCGGGAGAGAGTTGCTGTGGCTTCTTGAGTACCAGCCAGAGGACATCTTCGCTGCACGGTGGCGTGGTCAGCGATCCCATGTAGGTGAAGTAGCTGCGATCCTCGGGAAGCAAGGTGGCCAGGTCCAGGGCCTGCTCCGGCGGTTGCACGTATTCATTCTTCTCCAGCGGCAGGTTGTTCCACACGCTCTGGATCAGCGGATTTTCGGCGCCCTGTTCGAGCAGCACGGCGACGACCGCCAGATCGCCATCCTCGGCCTGGTGTACCAGGTGGACGACCATGTCGAAGGATTGACCGTTCACGCGTTCTTCGGACGGTCGATGGAAATGGAACTGGACCAGATCGTAGGTCTTGCCGAGCAGGTCGATGTTGCTGCCGCCGACATCGACCTGCACCGTGTGGCCGTTGTCGATGACGCGAAACTGCGACCGGCGGTAGGTGAAGCGAATCGGTTCGAGATCGACACCAAAGCCGTCGCGGATGTCGATGGGCGATTGCCGCTTACCACTCGCGCACAGCGCGTAGTCGGGTCGCAGTTTGCCCCAGTTCTCTGGCCGGCCCTCTCCTTCGTAGGACCATGGAATCTGTGCGTGTGCGTAGGCGGCAAGAAGGTCGTCTGCGTCGCTGCTCCCTGCTGGCGCGTGCGCTGGCTGGTGTGCTCCCTGGCGCGCGGCGACCTGCACGGGAGGCCGACGCGCAGCCACCGAGGGGGTGGGCTTTCGGGCGGGTGGGCTCGCTTCTTCGCGCTCTGTCCTTTCCGCAGCCCGTGTCTGCAGGTTGGCGCGCTTCACTTCCTGGCGCACCAGGGCCTCGTTGGCCTTGCGCAGTTCGCCGGCGGCCTCGCTGACTTTCTCGGCGGTTTTCCTGGCCGCCAGGACTGCTTCGTTTCCGGGTCTCGGTCGGCAGACTTCGCGCAGCAGCTTGTCGTCGAGCATTCCGCTGCGTACCGGCATTTCGATCTGCACCTTGACGTCTTCTTCGCGAAGCAGTTCACCTTCGTCCTTGAAGTAGCGCCGTTGCAGCGTGCTGTAGCTACGCGTCGCGCAGTCATAGTGGTTGACCGCCTCGACGATGCGGTACGACGACGAGGTGCGCGGATCGACGATGGGTTTGTCGAGGACGATTCGCCCGTGGGCTTCGGTTTTCCCGTTGGCGACCTTCTTGATGCTTGCCTTGTCGATTTCGATGCGCCTGCCGGGCTCGTCGGAAATCAGCTGCCAGCTTGCGCAAGCCGTTGCCGGCACGATGGCCAGCAGCGAAATGGCCAGAAGCCTGAGGTCTGAAAGCATGCGGGACTCCCTTGGTTCGTGCAGCGCGTCAGTGTATTCACGGACATTTACGGTGAAACTTTAGCGGATCTGGCGAGCGGCGGGCCCGTTTCTTGTGCGGCGATCGGTGGTCACGGCCCTGCACTTCCCGGTCGGGTCGCGTCGGGAGAACTGGCCGGCAGGCAAGAAAAAACCCTGGCGGGCCGTTTGGCGCCGCCAGGGTTTGCTTGCGTGGCAATGCTCGGACTACTCAGTGGCTGGCACCGGAAGCGCCAAAGCCGGTCTGGGCACGCACGTACTGGTCTTCGAAGGCTTCACGTTCCTTGGTCGCCCGGGCGCTGCTGTCCGAGACCGAGAAAACGTAAGCGCAGATGAAGGCGATGGGCATCGCGAACAGCGCCGGTTGCGTGTAGGGGAACAACGGCGCTGCATTGTGCAGGACGTCGACCCATACCGACTTCGAGAAGACGACGAAGAGGACCGCGGAAGTGACGCCGCTGTAACCGCCCCACAGCGCGCCGCGGGTGGTCAGTCCCTTCCAGTACATCGAGAGAATCAGGACCGGGAAGTTGGCAGCGGCAGCAACGCCGAAGGCCAGGCCGACCATGAACGCGATGTTCATCTTCTCGAACGCGATACCGAGGATGATCGCCAGGATACCGAGAGCGATGGTCGCTATTCGCGAAACCTTGATCTCTTCCTTGTCGGTGCATTCGCCTTTGCGGATCACGCGTGCGTAGATGTCGTGCGCAATCGCCGAGGCGCCGGCCAGGGCCAGGCCCGAGACGACGGCCAGGATGGTGGCGAAAGCGACCGCCGCCAGGAAGCCGAGCAGCATGTTGCCGCCAACCGCATGCGCCAGGTGCATGGCGACCATGTTGCCGCCACCGATCAGCGCGCCCTTGATGTCACCGCCCTCGAAGTACTCGGGGTTCTGACCGACCAGCAGGATGGCAACCAGGCCCATGAGGAAGATGACGTTGAAGAAGAAACCGACGAAACCGGACGCGTAGAGCACCGACTTGCGGGCTTCCTTGGCGTTGCCGACGGTGAAGAAGCGCATCAGGATGTGCGGCAGACCGGCGGTACCGAACATCAGACCCAGGCCGAGGGAGAGCGCCGTGACCGGATCGGAGAGCAGGCTGCCCGGCGCCATCAGCGAGGTACCCTGCTTATGAACCGCCTGCGCCTTTTCGAGCAGGGTGGTCAGCGAAAAACCGAACTGCGAGAAGCCGAGGATCAGCACCAGCGTGCCGCCGAAGAGCAGCAGGCAGGCCTTGATGATCTGCACCCAGGTCGTGGCCACCATTCCGCCGACGGTCACATAGACCATCATCAGAACGCCAACGGCGAAGATCGCGACGTTGTACTCGAGGCCGAAGAGCAGCTTGATCAACTGCCCGGCGCCGACCATCTGGGCGATCAGGTAGAAGACCACGACGACCAGCGATGAAAGTGCCGCCATGGTGCGCACGCTGGGGTCGAGGCGATACGAGGTGATGTCCGAGAAGGTGAACCGGCCCAGGTTACGCAGCCGCTCAGCCATCAGGAAGAGGATGATCGGCCAGCCGGCGAAGAATGCCATCATGTAGATGTAGGCGTCGTAGCCGCGGCTGAAGGTCATCGCCGTGAGACCGAGCAGGGTTGCCGCCGACATGTAGTCGCCGGCGATCGCCAGACCGTTCTGGAAGCCGGTGATGCCACCGCCGGCGGTATAGAAGTCGGCGGTGGACTTGGTGCGGCCAGCTGCCCAGTAGGTGATGCCCATGGTCATCGTCACGAAGATCATGAACATGATGATCGCGTGCCAGTTGGTCGGTTGCGTCTGGATCTCGCCTTGCAGGGCCGGCCCGGCGGCAGCGGCCATGCCGGAGAACGCCAGCAGGGCGAGTGCCGTTGTGAGTCGCTTTATCAGTTGGTCTCCTTCTGCGCTTCTTTGATGATTTGGGCCGTCAGGTCGTCAAACTCGCCGTTTGCACGGCGGACGTACAACAGCGTCAGCAGCCAGAAAAAGACGAACATGACCAACTCCGCCGTGTAGCCGATGGCCCACATCGATCCCTCGGCGATTGGTTGCCCGAGCATCTTGGGGTTGAAGGCGATCAACATGAAGAAGCCGTAGAAGATGATCAGCACGATGGCTGCCAAAGTCCACGCAAACCTTCCTCGCTTCTGCACCAGTTCGTCGAACTTCGGATTGCGCCGAAGCCGCTCGTAGATAACACTACTCATTTTTTTTTCCTCCTGATTTGTCTTGCGAAAGAATTGTGAGACCAATTTTTCAAGAATTGACAAGACCACTCCCCTCGGGGCGTTGAATACTAACCCAGATCGATTCATCGTTCAATGCAGGGTTTTTTCGCGTTTTTTGCCGGTGCAGGGGCTTGGCCGACGACACGGCTTAGTCCAGTGCCTTACCTTAGGCGCCGTAATTGCGTAGCCCGTCGAGGTCGAGGATGGTCAGGGTGCCGTAATCGGCACGTAACAGTCCGCCCTGTTCGAGGGTCTGCAACGCCTGATTGACGCGCTGGCGCGAGATGCCGGCGAGCAATCCGATCTCTTCCTGTGAAATGCGCAGTTCGAGACTGCTGCCCGGGTAGAGCAGCGGATTGAACATCGACGCCAGGCAGCGAGCGAGGCGGGCGTCGGTATCGAGCAGACGTTCGTGCTCGATCATGCCGATGAACTGGCCCAGACGTTCGTTGATCTGGATGAGCAGGAAACGGTTGAAAGGGATGCTGTTGTCGAGCAGATTCTGAAATCGGCTGCGCTTCATGTAGGCGATGCGCGAGTCGCGCAGCGCGATGACGTCATAGCGGCGTGCTTCATCCTTGAGCAGCGAGCCCTCGCCGAACCAGCTGCCATCGGACAGGCCAACGAAGCTGGTGGCCTTGCCGGTACTCCGGTTGCTGGCCATCTTGACCAGCCCATTGACCACCCCCAGCCAGTGCCCGACGGTTTCTCCCTTCATGCACACGTATCCTCCGGCGGGAACGGTGCGCACGACGATGTCGCGCTTGACCTGTTCCAGCTCGTCGGCGCTCAGCTTCCGTGCCCAGCAGGAAGCGTGCAGCATGGCGTCCAGTTCGTGCATCCGTGAACCCGCGATCAGAAAAGATGGAGAATTGTCGCACGGACGACAATTCTCCTTGCCCACGGCGAATAGACTGCCGCCAAGCACTGTCCTGCCGCCCCCATGCCGGCGATCGTGGTTCTGCTTGCGATACTGCGTTGCACAATGGCTGGCAGAAGAAAAAGAATAGAATCGCGCAGCACAACATAAATAAAAGCCTGCCGTCACGATAACGGCGGTGAATGCACCGGAGGAGACGAGATGCCGGAAACCGCGTCGTCGCAAGCGCTGGATACCTTTCCACGCCTGCTCCTGAACCACGCTCGGGTCCGCGGCGACAAGCCGGCAATGCGCGAAAAGGACCTGGGAATCTGGCAGTGCTGGACCTGGCAGGATGTTGCCGACGAGGTGCGCGCACTGGCCTGCGGCCTTGCCGAGATGGGTTTCAAGCGCGGCGAGAACGTGGCCATCGTCGGCGACAATCGTCCGCGCATGTACATGATGATGAGCGCCGTACAGTGTCTCGGCGGGGTGCCCGTGCCGCTGTACCAGGATGCGGTGGCCAACGAGATGCTTTTCGTTCTGGTCGACGCCGAAATCCGCTTCCTGTTCGTCGAGGATCAGGAGCAGGTCGACAAGGTGCTCGAACTGCAGGCGCAGTTGCCGCAGCTGCGGCACCTCTTCTACGACGATCCACACGGCATGCGCCACTACACGCAGCCGTTCATTCACGATGTTCGCGAGCTGATGGAAATGGGGCGGATTCACAACCGCAACCATCCCGATCTGCTCATCCGCAAGGTCGCCGCGGGCAACGCCGACGACGTCAGCGTCATGCTTTATACCTCGGGGACGACGGGCAAGCCCAAAGGGGTGTGCCTGACGCACAACGCCTTCATCAGCGCCGCCCGCGGCGGCGTCGATTTCGATCGTCTGACTGCCGACGAAAACATCCTCTCGTATTTGCCGATGGCCTGGGTGGGCGACCATCTCTTCTCCTTTGCGCAGGCGATGATGACCGGGTTCACGATCAACTGCCCCGAGTCGGCCGAGACGGTGATGAACGATTTGCGCGAAATCGGGCCGACCTATTATTTCGCGCCACCGCGTGTTTTCGAGAACCTGCTGACGCAGGTGATGATTCGCATGGAGGACGCCAGCGCCATCAAGCAGAAGATGTTTCACTTCTTCATGGCTGTGGCCCGCCGCTGCGGCGCCGAGATTCTCGATGGCAAGGCCGTTGCGCTCGCTGATCGCCTGCTCTATGCCCTGGGTAATTTCTTTGTTTTCGGGCCGCTGAAGAATGTCCTCGGCCTGAGCCGGGTGCGCGTCGCCTACACCGCCGGCGCGGCGATCGGTCCCGATCTCTTCCGTTTCTACCGCTCTATCGGCATCAATCTGAAGCAGCTCTACGGTCAGACCGAAACCTGTGCCTATGTCTGCCTGCAGCCCGATGGTGAAATCAAGTTCGACAGCGTCGGCAAGCCGGCGCCGGGCGTCGAGGTGAAGATCGCCGACAACGGCGAAATTCTGGTCAAGGGGCCGATGTTGCTCAGGGAGTATTACAAGCGACCCGACGCCACCGCCGAAGCGATCAACGCCGACGGCTATTTCATGACCGGCGACGCGGGCCTGTTCGACGACGAGGGGCATCTCAAGATCATCGATCGCGCCAAGGACGTCGGCAAGCTGGTCAATGGTGCGATGTTTGCGCCCAATTTCATCGAGAACAAGCTCAAGTTTTTCCCCTTCGTCAAGGAGGCAGTGGCTTTCGGCGATGGTCGCGAGATGGTCTGCGCGTTCATCAACATCGACATCGGTGCGGTTGGCAACTGGGCCGAGCGGCGCGGCATCGCCTATTCGGGCTATACCGATCTGGCGGCCAAGGCGGAGGTCTACGGTTTGATCCAGGAGTCGATCGAACAGGTGAATTCCGAACTCCTTGGCGAAGGCGTGCTGGCCGATTCGCAGATTCATCGTTTCCTGATCCTGCACAAGGAACTCGATCCCGACGACGACGAGCTGACGCGCACCCGCAAGGTGCGTCGCGGCTTCGTCGCCGAGAAATACGCGGTATTGATCGACGCGCTCTACAGCGGCAGGGACAGCCAGTTCATCGAGACGGCGGTGAAGTTCGAGGACGGACGGCAAGGCAAGGTGGCGGCCGATCTGGCCATCCGGAACCTGAAGGTCTTCGGCGCCGCCGGGAGGGAGGCGTCATGAGTCGGAAGATTGGCGAGGTCATCCTCGACTTGAAGAAGGTTTCCCTGTCCTTCGGCGGCGTCAAGGCTCTGACCGACATCTCGTTCGACGTTCGCGAGCACGAGATTCGGGCGATCATAGGCCCCAACGGTGCCGGCAAGAGTTCGATGCTCAACGTCATCAACGGCGTCTATCGGCCGCAGGAGGGAGAGATCATTCTGCGCGGTCAGCACTTCACGAAGATGAGCCCCTACAAGGCCGCGCGGGCCGGAATCTCGCGGACTTTCCAGAACATTGCTCTGTTCAAGGGGATGAACGTGATCGACAACCTGATGACCGGGCGCAACATGAAAATCAGAAGCAACCTGATTCAGCAGGCCTTCTGGTGGGGGCCGGCACGACGCGAGGAACTCGGACATCGCGCCAAGGTTGAGGAGGTGATCGACTTTCTCGAAATCCAGCACATTCGCAAGACACCGGTCGGGCGCCTGCCTTACGGTTTGCAGAAGCGCGTAGACCTCGGCCGGGCGCTGGCCATGGAGCCGAGCATCCTGCTGCTCGACGAGCCGATGGCCGGGATGAACGTCGAGGAAAAGCAGGACATGTGCCGCTTCATTCTCGACGTCAATGATCAGTTCGGGACGACCATCGTCCTGATCGAGCACGACATGGCGGTGGTCATGGACATCTCCGACCGTGTCGTCGTTCTCGATTATGGCAAGAAGATCGGCGACGGCGACCCGGACGCGGTGCGCGCCAATCCGGACGTCATCAGCGCCTATCTTGGCGCCAGTCACTGAGGAGTGAGGCGATGGGTTTCTTCCTGGAAACGTTGATCGGCGGGCTGATGGCCGGCATGCTCTATTCGCTGGTGGCGCTGGGTTTCGTGCTGATCTTCAAGGCCTCCGGCGTATTCAACTTCGCACAGGGAGCGATGGTGCTTTTCGCCGCTCTGGCGATGGCCCGTTTCGCCGAGTGGATTCCGGGCTGGTTCGGCCTCGAGGGTTCCTATCTCGGGACCGCTGCTGCCTTCGTCGTGGCGGGCGCGCTGATGTTCGTCGTCGCCTGGCTGATCGAGCGCTTGGTCCTGCGCCACCTCGTCAACCAGGAGGGCGCGACGCTCTTGATGGCCACGCTGGGCATTGCCTATGTCCTCGAAGGCATCGGTTCAACCCTTTTCGGCAATGACATCTACAAGATCGACGTGGGTATGCCCAAGGACCCGGTGTTTCTCTTCGAGGAGGTGTTTCCGGGCGGGCTGCTGATCAACAAGGAAGACTTCATCGCCGCCCTGATCGCGGCCGTGCTGGTCGGCCTGTTGACTCTTTTCTTCCAGAAGACGACCACCGGGCGGGCGCTGCGGGCAGTCGCCGACGATCATCAGGCGGCGCAGTCGATCGGCATCCCGCTGAATCGTATCTGGGTGATCGTCTGGTGCGTCGCCGGCCTCGTCGCGCTGGTCGCCGGTGTGATCTGGGGCTCCAAGCTTGGCGTCCAGTTTTCCTTGTCGACGGTGGCGCTGCGCGCACTGCCGGTCGTCATCCTTGGCGGGCTGACTTCGGTTCCTGGTGCCATCCTCGGCGGCCTGATCATCGGCGTCGGCGAGAAGCTGTCGGAGGTCTATCTCGGGCCGATGGTCGGCGGCGGCATCGAGATCTGGTTTGCCTACGTACTGGCGCTGGTCGTTCTCCTGTTCAGGCCGCAAGGCCTGTTCGGCGAGAAGATCATCGACCGCGTCTGATCGGGGAGAGGGCAAATGCTCTATAGAGAAAACGGTCAATTCAAGACTTCCTACGCCGCCGATCAGCAGGTCTTTCCGATTGCCCAGGACCGATGGGCGGTTGTCGGCATCGTGGTGTTTGCTTTCGTCGCTGTCCCTCTGCTGGTCGACGAATACATGTTCCGCGCCATCCTCATCCCCTTTTTGATCCTCTCGCTGGCCGCTCTCGGGGTCAATATCCTGGTCGGCTACTGCGGGCAGATCACGCTTGGCGCCGGCGCTTTCATGGCGGTCGGGGCGTACGCGGCGTACAACTTTCACATCCGTGTCGAGGGTATGCCGCTACTGCTCTCCTTGCTGCTTGGCGGCTTCACTTCGGCCCTTGTCGGGATCGTTTTCGGAATACCGAGCTTGCGCGTGCGCGGCCTCTATCTGGCGGTTGCAACCCTGGCCGCGCAGTTCTTCACCGACTGGGTGTTCCTGCGCATTCCCTGGTTTACCGACAACTCCCTGTCGGGCAACGTTTCGGTCTCCAACCTGCAGGTGATGGGCTGGCAGCTTAACAACCCGCTCAACAAGTATCTGTTCTGCCTGGCGTTCCTGACGGTCTTCGCTTTGCTGGCGAAGAACATGACGCGTAGCGCCATCGGCCGGCAGTGGATGGCGATCCGTGACATGGACGTGGCTGCCGAGGTGATCGGAATCCGGCCGCTGTTTGCCAAGCTCTCGGCGTTTGCCGTCAGTTCGTTTTTCGTCGGGACGGCGGGCGCCTTGTGGGCGTTCGTCCATCTGGCGTCGTGGGAGCCGGCGGCTTTCTCGGTCGACCGTTCGTTCCAGCTCCTGTTCATGGTCATCATTGGCGGCCTCGGTTCGGTCATGGGCAGTTTCTTCGGTGCGGCCTTCATCGTCATCCTGCCGATCGTACTGAATCGCCTGCTGCCGGAAATTGGAGACCTGGTCGGCGTCGAGATATCGACGGCCGGGATCTCGCACGCCGAGTTGATCATTTTCGGGGGGCTGATCATCTTCTTCCTGATCAAGGAGCCGCACGGCCTTGCCCGCCTGTGGTCGACCGGCAAGGAGAAACTTCGGCTCTGGCCATTCCCGCACTGACTCGGGTGGTGGGGGTCGTTTCACGCTCGTAGCGGGGTTGTCCTGAGTCGAAGTTGTCGTTGCAGTGGTGTTGCCATTTTAATAAGAGGAGACATTAATGAACTTACGCAAGCTTGCATTAACTGCTTCACTCGGCGCCTTCATGCTGTCGGCGATAGCGTCGACGTCGGCGGTCGCAGCGACTGCCAAGGAGCAGTTCTTTCCGGTCCTGGTGACTCGTACCGGTCCCATTGCGCCGAATGCCACACCTTGGGCGAACGGCTTTATCGATTATCTGAAACTGGTGAACACCAAGGGGGGGATCAACGGCGTCAAGACCGTTTTCGAGGAATGCGAGACGGGTTACGCCACCGACCGGATCGTCGAATGCTACGAGCGCCTGAAAGGCATGCATGGTGGTGCGACAGCGTTCCAGCCTCTGTCGACTGGCGGGACCTTTGCCCTCACGGAAAAAGCGCCGATCGACAAGATTCCCTTGATTACAGCTGGTTATGGTCGTAGCGAATCGCAGAACGGTGCCGTCTTCACCTGGAACTTCCCCCTGCTCGGAACCTACTGGGTTGGCTCCGATGTGGCCATCCAGTACATCGCCAAGAAACTGGGGGGTGTCGCCAACCTGAAGGGCAAGAAGATCGCGCTGGTGTACCACGACAGCCCGTACGGGAAAGAGGCCATCCCGGTGCTCGAGGAGTTGAGCAAGAAATACGGTTACAGCGTGCAGCTCCTGCCTGTCGCCGCGCCAGGCGTTGAACAGAAAGCGACCTGGTTGCAGATCCGCCAGAACAGGCCGGACTTCGTTCTGCTCTCCGGTTGGGGGGTGATGAACCTGACCGCGCTGCGCGAGGCGCAGGCCACCGGCTACCCGCGCGACAAGATGCTGGGCAACTGGTGGTCAGGCGCCGAACCCGATGTCGCCGATGTCGGTGAAGGGGCAAAGGGCTACAGCGCGCTGACCTTGCAACATGGCGCCGAGCGCAATTCGAAGGTGGTCAAGGACATTCTCGCTGCGCTGTATGCCAAGGGTCAGGGCACCGGGCCGAAAGAGGACGTTGGTAGCGTGCTCTACATGCGCGGCGTGCTCTCGGCGATGCTCGGCGTCGAGGGCGTTCGCAAGGCACAGGAGCGCTATGGCAAGGGCAAGGTGATGACCGGCGAGCAGGTGCGCTGGGGGCTGGAGAACCTTGATCTCGACCAGAAGACGCTCGACGCGATGGGCTTTGCTGGCGTGATGCGTCCGGTGCAGACTTCCTGCCTGGACCATATGGGCTCGTCGTGGGTTCGCGTTCACACCTGGAACGGCAAGAACTGGGAGTTTCCGTCCCAAGACTGGTACCAGGCCGATGCCAACACCTTGCGTCCGATGGTCATGCTCGCCTCCGGCAAGTACGCGGAAGAAAAGAAGCTGAAGCCGCGCACGCCTGAGGAGTGCAACAAGTAAGGTCCCGCGGACTCGTCACCGCGAGTCCTTTGTCAGCCCTCCCGCTTGCGGGAGGGCGGCCCGCTTAGCGAAGAGACGCCATGAGCACTGCCAACATCCTTCTCCGAGTCAATAGCATCGAGGTGATCTACAACCACGTGATCCTGGTGCTCAAGGGCGTTTCCTTCAGCGTTCCTGAAGGAGGCGTCGTGGCGCTTCTTGGCGGCAACGGCGCTGGCAAGACGACGACCCTGCGCGCGGTCAGTAATCTGCTGCACGGTGAACGCGGTGAAGTCACCAAGGGCACCATCGAGTTGCGCGACGAGCGCATCGAGGCGCTGACACCGGCCGAACTGGTCAAACGTGGCGTCATTCAGGTGATGGAGGGGCGACACTGCTTTGCTCACCTGAGTATCGAAGAAAACCTGCTCACCGGTGCGTACACGCGCAGCGACGGAAAAGCCGCGATCAACGAGACGCTGGAGAAGGTCTATGCGTATTTCCCAAGGTTGAAAACCCGCCGCAGCAGCCAGGCGGCGTACACCTCGGGCGGCGAGCAACAGATGTGCGCCGTCGGGCGGGCGCTGATGGCCAGTCCGCGCATGGTGCTGCTCGACGAACCGTCGATGGGCCTCGCTCCACAGATCGTCGACGAGGTATTCGGCATCGTCAAGGATCTCAATCAGAAGGAAGGCGTCACCTTCCTGCTCGCCGAACAGAACACCAATATGGCTCTGCGCTATGCAGACTTCGGCTACATCCTCGAAAACGGTCGTGTGGTGATGGAGGGTGCGGCCAAGGATCTGGCGGCCAACGAAGACGTCAAGGAGTTCTATCTCGGGCTGTCTTCCGCCGGGCGCAAGAGCTTCAAGGACGTCAAGCACTATCGTCGTCGCAAGCGCTGGCTGTCGTGAGCCGGTCCGGGGCTGCCCGCGCCCTGCCGGCTGTCGTCGGCGCCCGGCTGCCGGAGCGGCCATTTCTTCTCTCGCACTGGCGGGGCGTCTTCGCTGTCTGGTGCGAACCGCCTTACCGTGTGAGTGAGCACCCATGACCTACTACGATTCTCTGGAAACGCGTTCGCCGGTCGAGCGCGAAGCCTGGCTGATGGCGCACTTGCCGCAGCAGCTCGCCCTGGCCAGGAGGAAGTCGGCGTACTGGCGCCAGCGGCTGGCCGACGTGGCGGTCAACAGCATCGGCTCGCGCGCAGCACTGGCGACGTTGCCACTGCTGCGCAAGAGCAAGCTTGGCGAACTGCAATGCGCTGCGCCGCCTTTCGGGGGGCTGACGGCGACGCCGATGACCGGCCTCTCGCGTGTCTTTGCATCGCCTGGCCCGATCTACGATCCCGAAGGGCAGGGGCAGGACTGGTGGCGCTTTGCGCGTGCCCTGTTCGCCGCCGGTTTCCGCGCCGGCGACCTGGTGCACAACACTTTCTCGTACCATTTCACGCCGGCCGGCTTCATGCTTGAAGGCGCGGCACACAAGCTCGGTTGTCCGGTGTTTCCGGCCGGCGTCGGGCAGACCGACATGCAGGTGCAGGCGATAGCCGACCTCAAGCCGGCCGCCTACGTCGGCACGCCGTCGTTTCTGCGCACGATCCTCGAGAAAGCGGACGAATTGGGTGCCGACGTCAGCTCGCTGCGCAAGGCCGTCGTTTCGGGAGAGGCCCTGCCGGCGACGCTGCGCAAGCTGCTCAACGACCGCGGCGTCGTCGTTCGCCAGGCGTATGCGTCTGCCGACCTGGGCTTGATCGCCTATGAAACGCCGAGCGAGGAGGGCCTGGTCGTCGAGGAAGACGTGCTGCTCGAGATCGTTCGCCCGGGGACCGGTGATCCGGTTGCCGAAGGCGAGGTTGGCGAAGTGGTGGTGACCAGTTTCAATGCCGATTACCCGCTGATTCGCTTTGCCACCGGCGACCTGTCGGCTCTGCTGCCGGGGATCAGCCCCTGCGGGCGGACCAACGTCCGTATCAGGGGCTGGCTGGGACGTGCGGATCAGGCGACCAAGGTCAAGGGGATGTTCGTACACCCCTCGCAGGTCGCTGCGCTCGTTGCACGGCACGGCGAAATCGGCCGCGCCCGCCTGGTGGTCGACAATCCCAGTGGCCACGATCGGATGACCTTGCACTGCGAGGTCGCTGATCCGTCGGCCGCGCTGCAGGCGGCCGTGGTGGCCAGCATTCGCGAGCTCACCAAGCTGCGCGGCGAGGTGGCTTTCCTGCCTGCCGGGACCTTGGCCAACGACGGCACGGTGATCGAAGACCGGCGCAGCTACGCGTGAGGCGCGCGCTTGCCGCGATCGTCGCCTCCCTGCTGGCGGCTTCGCTTTGCGCCGACGACGACGCGCCGGACACGGCGAGTTCGGCTGCCGCTTCCGGGCCGCAGGTCGGCGACTGCGTGATCTTTCGTGAGGGCGGCGCGGGCCGGCTCCTGACGGCGCCGACCTATTGGCTTAAAGGCTCGATCGCCGCGCTCTCCCGGCAGCGGCGGCAGCTTGATCGCTGTCCGCACATCGGCAAACCCGCATCCGCCTTTACGCCAGCCGACCAGGCGCGGCTGGCGGCGGCGATGCCTTGCGTGGAGCAGACTTCGGCAAGCGCTTTGGCCACTCCACCTCGCGAGGTGGAGGTGATGCGTGTACAGGTGGCGGTCGCTGATTGGGAAACGCCATGGTCGCACCAGCACGGCACGACAGGATGGCTGTTCCGCGGTCGCTTCCTCGAGCAGCCCCTGGCGAAGGGCGCGCTGATCGACATGGATGCGACCTGGCTCGAGCGCTGCGAGGCCGGGCGGTGAGCGGCGCGCCGCTGCACGGGGTTCGCGTTCTCGACCTCAGCCGGTTGCTTCCCGGTCCGGTCGCTACCCTGCATCTGGCCGATCTGGGCGCCGATGTGATCAAGATCGAAGATCGGGGTGCTGGCGACTACGCGCGCCTGCTCGGCGATGGCCCGGGCGGCGTCAGCGCTTTCTATCGCAGTGTCAATCGCAACAAGCGTGGCTTGCGCCTCGACCTCAAGCAGCCGCAAGGGCGGGCGGCGTTCCTGCGCCTGGTGGCCACTGCCGACGTGTTGGTCGAGAGCTTCCGGCCCGGTGTCAGCGACCGGCTCGGCATCGGCTATCAGGCGCTGCGCGCCATCAACGCAAAGCTCGTCTACTGCGCGATCACCGGTTACGGACAGAATGGTCCGCTGGCGATGGCCGCAGGACACGATCTCAACTACATTGGCCTGGCCGGAGTCCTCGACCAGATCGGCGTCAAGGGTGGGCCACCGGCAATTCCGAATCTGCAGATCGGCGACTTGCTCGGCGGCGCAATGAGTGCGGTGATGGGAATCCTTGCTGCCTTGTTCGATGCGCAACGCACCGGCCAGGGCCGCCTGGTCGACGTGGCCATGAGCGACGCGGTTCTGGCGCACAATCTTTTTCCACTGTTTGCGCTGCACGGTTCCGCCGGCGTTGCAGAGCGCGGGTGCGACGTGCTCACCGGCGGCGACCCTGGCTATGGCGTCTATGCCACCGCGGATGGACGCTACATGGCCGTCGCGCCGCTCGAGAAGAAGTTCTGGGACGTCTTCTGCGCTGCCCTGCAGCGCCCCGACTGGAAGCCACTGCATGGTGCGCGCGGGGCGGCTGCGGTCGCCTTGCGTCGGGAAATCGAAAGCCTCTTTCTCAGCCGCACGCAGGCCGACTGGTGTGCTTTCTTTGCCGCTATCGATTGTTGCGTTACGCCTGTGCTCGGTGTCGCAGAGGCGCTTGAACACGCGCAGTTCGTTGCTCGCGAGATGGTCGTGCACGCCGACGGGGTCACCCAGTACGCGCCGCCGGTGAAACTCTCGGGCTGGGTTTTTGCCGTCGAGCGCGCCGCGCCCGCCGCCGGCGAGCACGGTGAGGAGGTTCTGCTTGAGGCGGGATTCTCAGCCGACGAGATCGCCACCCTGCGCGCGGCGTCGGTCACCTGACGCCGCCGCTCCGAGCACGCTGGCGGGTTTGGCCGGCGTGACCCGGCTCAGGGCTTCTTCTTGGTCTCGTCGTCGCTCTGAGCGGCCTGTTGCGCTGCGGCTGCGGCCTGCTTCATCTGTTCCTGCATCTGCTGCATCATCGTCCACGGCCACATCGTCGCCTGCTTGAGCGCATCGGCGCCGCCGGGAATACCAAGCGCGTTGGTCTGCGTGTCGTCGTTGCCGCCGCTGGCAGCCGTCGTGAGATTGCTGCCCATGTGTCCCATCGCGCGCACGGCGTTGAGTGTCACGCATTGCATTTCCAGGCCCTGGATGGTCATCTGCAGCATCGACAGGTTCATTTTCAGCCAGCTCTCGACCGCTTTGAGATCCCTGACCTTCTTCTCGATCTCTTCGACGTCCAGCGTAGGGGTGACCATGCCCGGCAACGAAAAGCCCATGTTGCCCCACATTTTCTTCGCAAAGCTCATTGGATCGGTTAGAGAATCGTTACTGGACATTTTGCAGCTCCGGTGGTGGTGGAATCGGCCATGTTAGCAAAGTTTGGCGCTCTTCGGGGCAGGGTGCCGATTATTGGAATCACTTGCCGCTGGCGGGCGCGGTGGCCAGGCAGGGCGGGCGCATGAGGCGCGTTCACCAATCACAGGCGGTAGCAGAACAGGCGCGTCTGGCGCGCGTCGTTGACTTCGACGATCTGCTCGGCAGCGACGTCGGGCACGGCGAAACTGTTGCTGATGAACAGGGCTCCCGGTCGCATCTCGCGCTGCGCCTTTTCCCAGAGTGCAGCCATCGGGGCCGGCGACAGGAAGGCATAGACGACGTCGTAAGCGCTCAGTTCGGTATGCCAGATGTCACCCCAGCGCCAGTCGCAGTTGGTCAGGCCAAGCGTGCGCAGGCGTCCAACGGCCCAGGTCGCCGGGGCGTTTTCGACGCCGGTGAAACACGCCTCCGGCCGCTGCCTGGCGAGCGGAGCGAGCACGCTGCCGACGCCGGCGCCAAGGTCGAGAAAGCGCATTGCGGGGAGGTCGCCGGTCAGTTCGGCGAGAGCTGCGGCGCTGGCTCTGTTGGACAGGTAGAGCGGTACCTGTCCACCAAGTGCGCCGCGATAGACGAGCAGCAGCAGGATGAACAGCAGCAGGTACCAGCCCGGGTCAATGGCGAGCGTCGAAGCAGCCCATGCCAGCGGTACGAAGAGCGCGTGAATCAGGCGCCACCACCAGGCCTGTCGCGTGATGCTGGCGAAGAGCAGCGCGACGGCGCCAATCGCCAGGGCCGTCTGCGGCCATGGCAGCTGTTCATTACGCAGGCCGTAGTACGGCCAGGCGAGCGACAGTACGGCGAGCGTCGCGGCGAGCTGCAGGGCGAGCTGACGACGCTGCGACCCGAGCACCGTTGCCACGGCGTCAGCGCTTTCGGGCGGGGGTGAAGGCAAGGCCTTGCTCCAGAGGATCGAGTGCCGGGTTGAAAGGGCAGGGGTGTCGGGCTGCTGGCCGTTCAGTGCGCTGCTGGCTGTTTTGCCGGCTCAGGTGGCTGCGCCCCGTGGGAGAAGCTTGCCTGGTTTGAGCGGCAGGCAGGCAGAACACGCGTCGTGGCGCGTTTGCCGGAGGCGCGAGCGGTCCTCGTTGCGTGTCGCCCAGGGAACCTCCCGGCCGCCGAAAAGTGGCAGCCATTCCCTTGCGCGATGTGGGCTTGCGCCCTGCCCGCCGCGGGGCAGCCGGCGAATTCGCGAGACGCGCGCCAAAGCGGTTCTTCAGGGTGGCAACGCGATCGTTCGCCAGCGGCGGATGGTTCGGGTAGAAGCGACTCGTCGGGGGGCTCATGGGGTGGCTCAGCGGGGGGCTCGTCGCGCCGAAAGGACCCCTTCGCTAGCGCCAGGGGCCGTGACGCAGCGATTTTACGTCCTCCAGCACGCGAAAGTGCCGAAAGAAGCGTGCGAAGGCCTGTCTGATGGTATATACTCTCGCGCTGCTCGAAAAACAATTTGACAGTGTATTGCTCAGGTGTCAAAATCCTGGGTTCTGAGCTGGAGGGATACCCAAGTGGCCAACGGGATCAGACTGTAAATCTGACGGCTCTGCCTTCGAAGGTTCGAATCCTTCTCCCTCCACCAAAATGCCGCTGTTGGTGGCCTAGCTTTGGCGTGCTTCGGGTAATGGTTTTGCGGGTGTAG
This sequence comes from Candidatus Accumulibacter regalis, assembly GCA_000585075.1. Taxonomy (GTDB): domain Bacteria; phylum Pseudomonadota; class Gammaproteobacteria; order Burkholderiales; family Rhodocyclaceae; genus Accumulibacter; species Accumulibacter regalis. The sequence continues at coordinate 61,563 of JEMY01000002.1, forward strand.
CTCAATGGTAGAGCTGAAGCCTTCCAAGCTTATGACGAGGGTTCGATTCCCTTCACCCGCTCCACGTTGCGGTCGCAGAACAGCTTCAGGCATCGCGCACGCCGCCCATGTAGCTCAGCGGTAGAGCACTCCCTTGGTAAGGGAGAGGTCGACAGTTCAATTCTGTCCATGGGCACCACTGTTTGGTGCCATAGATTCACTAATTTTTAACGTCTTGAGGTACCGGTAATGGCCAAGGGAAAATTTGAACGTACGAAGCCGCACGTCAACGTTGGCACGATTGGGCACGTTGACCACGGCAAGACAACGCTGACGGCGGCGATCACGACCATTCTGTCGAAGAAGTTTGGCGGTACCGCCAAGGCCTACGACCAGATTGACGCAGCGCCGGAAGAAAAGGCGCGCGGG
>JEMY01000003.1:0-183860 GCA_000585075.1 Candidatus Accumulibacter regalis
CTTCGCGCAAACGGCCGCCGGCAACGGTGCTCAGTCAGCGCCGGCCGCCATTGCACAGGGCGCCCCGGCGGCCGCCCAGCCGGCCGTCCAGTCCGGCGGCGCGGCGCAGCTGCTCTGGCAGGGTCCGACGCAGCTCACCGCCGGCGACAGCTTCGCGCTGCAGCTGATCATGCAGGCGGACCAACCGGTGGTCAGCCTGCCGCTGGCGATCGCTTTCGATCCGCGCGTGGTGCAGGTCGCCGACGTCAGCGAGGGGGGCTTCCTCAGGCAGAATGGCGGCGAGACCAGCTTCACCTATCGCGTCGACCCTGCCGGTCAGGTCCTGATCACCGGCACCCGTTCCGGTGACGGCGGTGCGACCGCACAGGATGTCGTCGCCACGCTCAACTTCCGCGCGCTGGCGCCCGGCGATTCACGCGTCGAGCTGATTACCGTCGCTCCGGTCGGTTCGCGCGGATCGGCGATCAGCGCCAGGCTGCCGCCGGCGCACCGCGTGATCGTCGTGCAGTGAGCGATGAAGAAGGCGCTTGTCAGGCCGCTGCCGACGGGCGCGCGCGCGGCCGGCTTTTCGCTGATCGAGCTGCTCATCACCCTGGCCATCGTCGCCGTCCTCGCCGGGGTCGTCGTGCCGGTCGCGCAGACCACCATCCAGCGCGGCAAGGAACAGGAGCTGAGACTCGCGCTGCGCGAACTGCGTGCGGCCATCGACCACTACAAGCGGGCCGGTGACGAAGGACGTATCCGGACGGTGACGAGCAACAGTGGCTATCCGGCGAATCTGCAGATTCTGCTCGAGGGAGAGGTCGATCTGCGCGACCCCAAGGGGCGAAAAATCTATTTCCTGCGGCGGATTCCCCGCGATCCGCTGCATGCGGACACCCGCCTGCCGCCGGCCGACACCTGGGGAAAACGCGCTTACGCCAGCGACGCCGATAACCCGCGCGAGGGCGACGACGTGTACGACGTGTACTCGAAATCCGGCGGCGTCGGCTTGAACGGCGTGCCCTACCGGCAATGGTGAATCGTCATCGGCAGCGGCTGCGCGGGCGGGGTTTCACGCTGATCGAGTTGCTCGTCGTGTTGTCGATCATCGCTCTGCTGCTCACTCTGGCCGTGCCGAGGTACTTCAACAGCATCGATGTCTCGAAGGAGGCGGTGCTGCGCGAAAACCTGCATCTGGTGCGCGAGACGATCGACAAGTTCTACGCTGACAAGGGACGCTACCCGGACAGCCTCGACGAGCTGGTCAGCGAGAAATACCTGCGCTCGCTGCCCCACGATCCGATCACCGGCAGTACGCGCACCTGGTTGCTGATCGCGCCCGATTCGGTCGGCGTCGAGGGCCGGGTCTATGATCTGAAGAGCGGGGCCGCCGGCGCCACCCGCGACGGCCAGCCGTTCGCCGAACTGTAGCGATGGCGCGCGCTTGCCGAGGCCACCGCGAAGCCGGCTTCACTTACCTCGGGCTGCTGATCCTGGTGGCCATACTGGCGCTGGCGACCAGCGCCACGCTGACCCTGGGCGGCATCGTGCAAAGGCGGGAGGCCGAGGAGAGGCTTCTCGAAGTGGGTGACGCGTATCGGCGGGCGATTGCCAGCTACCTGAACAGCAGCCCGGCCGGCGACCGCCGCTACCCGGGTGCGCTCGCCGACCTGCTCAGGGACCCGCGCTATCCGGGCGTTCGCCGGCACCTGCGACGGCTCTATCCGGACCCGATCAGCGGCAGCAACGAGTGGGGTCTGGTCGCCGCGCCGGGTGGCGGAATCATGGGCGTGCATAGCCTTTCGAACGCGAAACCGATCAAGGTCGCCGATTTCGATCTGGAAAACGAGGCTTTCGAGGAGGCGACGCGCTATACGCAATGGGTGTTTGTCGTCCGCCTGGCGGGCCGAGGCAGCGGCGCGATTCCGCCACTGGGAGGCCGGCCGCTGACCCCCGCCCCGGCCTTGACGCCGCCATCGCCGGTGCCGGCAGCGGCCGCGACGTTCGCCCCGCCGGGCGGAACGGCCGCGCCGTAAAGCTTGATCGCCGCAGCGTTCGCGCGCCTATAATCGGATTACCGTTGCATTCTTGCGGCATGGGCAGCATTCGCAGGGGAACATCATGAGTGACAGAGAGAATTCGCTGATCAAGCTGCAGGATCTCGCCAGTTTTCTGGACGCAGGTAGCTTCGACGACAACATGCAGCAACTCGCAGCAATTGCCGCGCGCGTGCTCAACTCCGAGAACTGCTCGCTGATGCTGCTCACCGAGACCGAAGACGAGGCGGGCGAGATGAACGACCTGTGCCTGCGCGTCTGCGGCAGCTGCGGTCCGCTGCCAGCCGCGGCCTACAAGGAGACCACGCGCACCGGCGAGGGAATTGCCGGGCGGGTGGTCGCCACTGGCAAGCCCTTGCTGATCGAGGACATCGAGCGCTCCGAGTTTGCGCAGTGGGCACGGCGGGCCAGTGACCCGCGCAAGAGTCTGCTTTCGTCGCCGATCGCCATCGATGGCAAGACCATCGGCGTGATCAATATCAGCGGGCACCTGCAAGGGCGCAGCTTTACCAGGGACGACCTGAGTCTGCTCGACGTCGTTGCGCTGTTCGTCGGCAAGGCGATCCAGGTGGTGCAGCTGCAGAACATCCTGAAGTCGCGCTTCACCCAGATGGCACTGATGCAGTTCGCCGAGAAGGACATTGGCAGTGCACTGGAGTGTGCCGTGGCCAATCCTGACCAGGTGGCCAGAATCCTTGCCAAGTCTTTCTACAAGGAGATGACGCGCGCCGGTTTCGGCTCGAGCCAGATCATCAATGCCGCTTCGGAGATCGTTGGCCAACTGAGTGGCAGCCTCAGCCGGCATAGCAAGCGGATCGAGCAGAACACGCCCGGATAGGCCGAGCAGGGACGGGTCGCCGCGGTAGCAGGGTGGTTTCCGAATTCCCGGGGAGCAACGCGTTCCCATAGCGTTTGCGTACGCTTGCCGGTTCTCATCCTCCTGGTTTGCCGCCGTTTTCCTGCGCCAGGGCCATGTGCGCTTGGCCGGTGATGAATGCTGATCAACGCAACGCAGATCCCAACGCAGATCCCAACGCAGATGCTCGACGCGTGTCGGAATTCTTTACACTGTAATGTTGTTATTTGGGAGGGTCGAGCTTCCGATGCCTTCAATCCATTGAATAGAAGGAAGTTATTTAACCATCTTCCCGAAGTGGCATAAATGCTGCTTGTTGCTAAGGGCACGCTACAGGTCTGTTTTGTTTTGACTGGCGAGCGTGTGCTTACAATCATGGAGGAGATGAAGATGGTTAAGTGCAGAACGATGGTGATGGCCGCCTTGGTTCCGACGCTGTTCTCAGTCAGCGTTCCAGCAAGTGCGGGCCTTGTTTTTGGTACGTCGGCCCGCACCCAGTTTGACGGCTTTGTTGCCACGCTAGGCGATACCTACGAAAGCTTCGACGGGTTTCCCGGGCAAACCAACCTGACCACTCAAGTACCGGGCGTCACTTTCCGCACGACGGCGGACGGCTTCGGGTTTGGTTCCTTCCGTCCCCCGGTCGACCTTGAGGTCAACGTGATATGCAGCCCTGCGAACCCGTTTTCCAGTTCTTGTGGCAGCTCAGAAACCGACCATCTGATCGGTGGCGTCAGAGCCGGAGGCATCACTGACGGTCAGTCGGTCTATGAGATCGTCTTTGCCACGGGACAACTCAGGGCCGGACTCACCAGAACGATGAATACCTTTGCTCTGACCCGGTTCTTTAGCGGAACGACGCTGCTTGCGGAGCACCAGAGCACCACTGGCGAAGAATTTGTCGGCTTCCTCACCGATGCCTTGAACCCGATAACGCGCATCGAGATCGACGGGCTTATTCATCCAAATGCCACCGGGTCCATCTATCAAGTGGGCTATTCGGACGACCTCTACTTCGGCAGTGTCGCGGAGAACACGGGCGGTGGCGGCAGCACTCCTGAACCGGCGACCTGGCTGTTGGCCTTGCCGGCTTTGCTGGCGATGCGTCGCAAGTTGCTCACCTGAGTCGCTGGCGAGTGAGTGCCCATCGAGGGCACTTCCTTCCCTGCGACTTCAACGGCACGGGCGCCTCGCTCTGACTTGGCGTCGGCACCGTGCTCGGAAAACGCACACGTCACACCTGCAAGGCACTCCACGGCAACGGCATCGCGGCAGCAGCAGGCGAGACCGGCGGGTAGGGCGACGACCTTGTTCGGAACGCCTTGCTACTCGCCGAATTTCTGGCCGATCAGTGCCCAGGCATCGTTGAATCCACTGCCAACACCCCAGCCCAGGTTGCGCCCGGTTGCCCTGATCTCGCCCAGTTCGACGAGGAAGTGCTCGCGCTTGGCTTCGGGCAAGGTCATGACGGTGGTCAGCGCCTGCTCGAACATGCGCACCAGGGCGTCGAAATACTCCTGGTCGGCAACGCCAACTTCGGTGCTGAAACCGACGGCGTGCCGGCAGTAGAAGATCATCAGTTCGGCCAGACCCTCGGGGTCGCCAACCACCCGCTGGTAATCGGCAAGCGGTTTCTGCGCGTTGGCGACCGAATAGCTCTGGTTGCTGAACACGTCCGGCCACAGCCAGCGATCGATGATCGTCTTGTACGGTTTCAGGGCATCGCTCCCGAGCCCGAAACGGGAGTGCATGAAAGTCTGATTGTCCTTTCTGGCGGCGTACAGATCCTCGATCAGACCCAGCAGGTCGGCACGGTCGAAATCCTTCAGGGTGGCTTTGACGTCGCTCCACGTTGGTGGTTTCTTGCTGTTCACCATTGCGTTCTCCTTCTGCTGAATGCCTCGCCGGGCGCGCGCTGACGATCGGGCATTCTCCTGGTGAAACGCGCAGCGCCTCGTCCCATAGTAGACGTTTTTTTACCGCAGACATTTCTTCTGCCGGTGGCTTCAACGTCCATTCCGTGTTCAGCGAGCCAGGCGGCGCGCTTCCCGTCACCGGGGGACGGTCGTCTGCGCGCCTTCGTCAGGGGTCGGATCAGCCACGCGATCAGACCGAGGAGCGCGCGTGCGCCTGCTTGCATCCGGCGCCGGTATGGCTACCTGCTCGTTGCCAGTGGCGTAAAGCGCGCCTGCTCGGCTGGCTGGCCGGGCAGCGTGAGCGTCACGACGACCTTCATGTCCGGTGTCGACGCGTACTTGGCGAAGCCTTTCAGGCGGTTTCCACCGTCGGCAGCCAGGGTCACCGTGGCCTTGATCTTGCCCGCCAGGAGCGTTGCCGTCGCCCTCGCTCCGGCCGTCGGAATGGCGACGCCGTCATGGTCCGAGACATGCAGAACGATCGGGTTTTCGCGCACCTCCCGGCTGTCGGTGGCGACCACCAGTTCAAGGTGATAGGGACCGGCGACGCGCAACTCGCCGCCGTTGGGTGCCTTCTGGGTCGCCAGAACCTCGTCGGTGTGGGCGAGCGAATTCTCGCTGGCGACGAGGAAAGCCACGCTGGCGAGCGAGAGAAAGAGAGTCCTGATTGGCGACATGGCTGGCTCCTGGCAGGGGGTAGATGCCCGTAAACCTTCGGTCGTCTCCGCGCCGTAGGTGACCCCGGCCTCAGCGCCTCAGTGGCGCGCGTAGACGCTGGTCGATCCGTTGCGCTCAACCAGCAGGGTGTCGTAGGGAACCGGGCGCGGGCTCTCCATTCCCGGCGATCCTGCCGGCATCGACGGCACCGCGAGTCCGAGGGCTTTTGGCTTGTCCTTGAGCAGGCGCTTGATGTCCGCCGCCGGGACGTGGCCTTCGATCACGTAGCCGTCGACCTTCGCCGTGTGACACGAGCCCAGTTCCTCCGGCATGCCCAGCTTCTTGCGATTGGCGGGCACGTCGTCGATATCGTGGGTGGTCACGGCGAAGCCATTCTCGCGCAGATGGTCGACCCAGCCGCCACAACAGCTGCAGGCGGCGTTCTTGTAAACCTCGACGCGCGGGGCGCTCTGGGCGAACGCGCCGGTGGCGGAAAGCAGCACAAGGGCGAAGAAGAGGCGAATCAGCGTCATGGCAGGATCTCGTTGGGTGGCCGGGGTGCGGCAGAAGAGGAGGTCAGGGACCGCGGCGGCTTGCGGCCAGCGTGCGTTGGCGAAGGAAAGGCGACGGGTGAACGCTTGCGAAATAGGCATTTTGCGCAGGGCAAGCGTACCGCAAGCTGACAGCGAGATTACATTTTCGTAATTCTTTGCTCCAGGCATTTCAAGGCGTGCAGTTGAGCGCACAATCCACCGCTTTGCGACCCACAGGTTTCACGATGAAGATTCTTCTCGTCGAAGACGAACCCAAGACCGGTGATTACCTGAGACAGGGCTTGAGCGAAGCCGGCTTCGTCGTCGACCTGGCGCGCGATGGTGCCGATGGCCTGCATCTGGGCAAGACGAACGAGTACGATCTGGCAATCCTCGATGTGATGCTGCCCAGCCTGGATGGCTGGCAGGTGCTGGCGGGAATGCGCAGCGCCGGCATTGGCATACCGGTCTTGTTTCTGACGGCTCGTGATCGCGTCGAGGATCGGGTGAAAGGCCTCGAGCTGGGCGCCGACGACTACCTGGTCAAGCCCTTTGCCTTCGCCGAACTGCTTGCCCGGGTGCGCACACTGCTGCGCCGCGGGACGTCGAGCAAGGAAGCGGAGCTGATGCAGGCCGCCGACCTGCAGCTCGACCTTCTCCGCCGTCGGGCCAGCCGCGGCGGGCGGCGCATCGACCTTACGGCGAAGGAGTTTGCGCTCCTTGAACTGCTGCTGCGCCGGCGCGGCGAAGTCCTGTCGCGCTCGCTGATCGCCTCGCAGGTCTGGGACATGAACTTCGACAGCGACACCAACGTCATCGATGTCGCCGTGCGCCGACTGCGCGCGAAAGTCGACGACGACTTCGAGCCCAAGCTGATCCGCACCGTGCGTGGCATGGGCTACGTGCTCGAGGTCGACTCGCGGTGAGGAGGCGACGTCGATGAACCGCTCTGTCTTCTACGCCTTGCTGGCCGCCGTCCTGTTCGGCGCCAGCACTCCGGTCGCCAAACTGCTGGTCGGTGACGTGCCGCCGCTCCTGCTTGCCGGTCTGCTCTACCTCGGCAGCGGTATCGGGCTGAGCGCGGCGCGGCTGATTCGCGATCGGCGTTGGCAGCCTTCAGGTCTGGCGCGCGCGGAATGGCCGTGGTTGCTCGGTGCCATGCTCTTCGGCGGCGTCCTCGGACCGGTCGCCCTGCTCTACGGGCTGGTGCACACCAGCGGGGCGACGGCGTCGCTGCTGTTGAATCTCGAAGCCGTTCTCACCGCGCTCCTCGCCTGGCTGGCGTTCAAGGAAAATGCCGACCGGCGCATCGTCCTCGGCATGCTCGCCATCGTCGCCGGTGGCGTGCTGCTCTCGTGGCCGACCGGCGACACCGGGCAGGACAGTTGGCTTGGCCCGCTGGCGATCAGCGCTGCCTGCCTGTGCTGGGCGATCGACAACAATCTCACGCGCCACGTCTCCGCGTCCGACGCCCTGTTCATTGCCGGCAGCAAGGGTCTCGTCGCCGGTGGCGTCAACACGCTGCTGGCTCTGGCTCTGGGGATGACACTACCCGGTGTGGCGACGCTGGTCCCGGCGATGACTCTCGGCCTGCTCGGCTACGGGGTCAGTCTGGTGATGTTCGTGCTTGCCCTGCGCGGCCTCGGCGCTGCGCGTACCGGTGCCTATTTCTCGACCGCACCCTTCATCGGCGCCGCCGTTGCGCTGCTCCTTCTCGGCGAGTCCACTTCGCCGGTGTTCTGGGTCGCCTCCTCATTGATGGGCGTCGGCGTCTGGCTGCACCTCACCGAGCAGCACGGCCACCAGCACACCCACGACGACTTGCAACACGCCCACAGCCATCGTCACGACGAGCATCACCAGCACAAGCATGACCCCGGCTGGGCCGGCGACGAGCCGCACAGTCATCACCACCGGCACCTGCCGATGGCGCACAGCCATCGCCACTTCCCCGATATCCATCACCGCCACGAGCATTGATCGGTCGGCAAGGGTAGCGACGTCGTAGGGGCGCCGCGCCGCAGGGGCCGCAAGCTTGTCCATACTGCCAAGGCACCGCCGGGCAGCGAGTGCCCGCTGCAGCACTGACTCAGGCATGCCACCCCGGCATTCCTCGCCGGGGTGCTATCGGTAACGGTAATTCCGGGGGCTCGGGTTGTTATTGATGATAGTCGTAGTCGTGTCTGGCTCGCGCATCCCGCACGCCGAATACATGCGCCGCTTCGCCGCTCCGATTGTCGCGCCAGTCGAACTATTGGACCCTGCTGCGAGGTCGTAGCTCCACTGCGATCTTTCGCAGTCCTGACTACGCCTCGATTCCGCTCGCAGTTCGTCGTCTCTACGCTCATATCGTTGCTCAGCGTCTGAAACCATTTGCCACTGCTTCTCGGTAACCGCCAAGCTCTTGGCTTTGCTGAAGTCGCGTGTAGCCAATGCTTCGGCGACTTTCGCATCGAGCATGCTGGTTTCGCGATCCCGTGTCCTGGCGACCTCCCGAGGGTTCGGGTAGGCCTGCACCGACCCTTGAAAAACTTGCTGTTCGCGATCCCCGCCGGAGCAAGGGGCATCGGAGAAAGCTGTTCCGCCTGACGGGGTTTTGCATTTGTAGTATGTCTGCCCGATGGCCGTCGACGACATGGCAACACTCACGACCAACAGGGCGGCAGCGGCTTTCAATTTCCATCCTTTCAGTACGTGTAATGGCCTGTTTCGTCTGTATAGCATGGCCGCGAGTTTCAAAGCAAGCGACCGGTATCGGCGCTACCAATCAGGCGTCCGGAGGCGCGCCGGGTATTTTCGTCGGCGGAATGGGCTTGGCAGGATTGATTCGGATTGCTCGAATCCGCCTACCATTTGCCTACTTTTGCGCAGACGACAAAAAGCCCGACCTTGTGAGCCGGGCTATCTGCTTGATTTTCTTGGTGGGTCGGGTGAGGCTCGAACTCACGACCAATGGATTAAAAGTCCAGTGCTCTACCGACTGAGCTACCGACCCCCGAGGAGGGCCGAATTATAGGCAAGGGGCAGATGCCTGTCAATGCTGTGGTGGATCGATTGGCGCAACAGATGCCGTCCCGTGGCGCCGACGAAAAAGGGCCCTGCGAAGGACCCTGTGACGCCGATGCGGCGGATTCGTCGGAGCCGGGCGCCGCTTCGCGCGATAATGCCGGCTGCCCGGCAGGTCTCTGCCTGCAACCGATTTCCTCCTGCCGGGTCTATTCCCGCTGCTGCCACCCGAACCCGTTCCTGGAAGCCCAATGGATCCCTTGACTCATGCTCTGCTCGGCGCCACCGCCGCACAGGTCGCCCTTGGCCCGCGCCTTGGCCGCCAGGCGTGGCTGCTCGGCGCCGTCGGTGGCGTGCTGCCCGATGCCGACATCGTGATCCGGAGTTCGGCAGACCCCTTGCTGGCGATTCAGTACCATCGCCACTTCACGCACGCCCTGGCGTTCATTCCGGTGGGTGGCATCGTCGCCGCCCTGCCGTGGCTGGCGCGGCAGGCTCATCGTCCGAACTGGCGGCCGATCGTCGCGGCGACGACCATCGGCTACGCCACCCATGCCGTTCTCGACGCCTGTACCAACTACGGAACGCACCTGCTCTGGCCGTTCTCGCCGCTGCGCGTCGCCTGGAACTGGATCACCACCATCGGCCCGCTGCTGACGCTGATGCTGCTCGTCGGGCTGGTCTTCGCCGTCCGCCGCGGCGCGCGACTTCCGGCGGCCGTGGCGCTGCTGCTCAGCGTTGCCTACGTCGGCACGGCGGCCTGGCAGCGCGAGCGCGCGCTCGAGATGCAGGTGCGCATCGCCGCCGCCCGCGGCCATCCGCTCGATCGTGCCGAAATGTTCCCGACCGTCGGCAATCCGCTGCTCTGGCGATCGGTCTATCAGTCCGGCGAAACGCTGTACACCGACCGGCTGCGCGTGGTGAGCCGCGCCGCGACGCGCTGGAAGGAGGGCAGCACGGTCGACCTTCTGCTGGAGAAGGATCTGCCGCCGCCGGCGCTCGCCGATGAACGTGTCCGCCGCGACTACGCGCGCTTCAGCTATTTCTCCGCCGGCTGGGTGGCGCGCGCCAGCGCCGACCCGAGCGTCATCGGCGACGCGCGCTACTCGCTGCGGACAGACGGCTTCGAGCCGATCTGGGGCGTCCGCTTCCACCCCGGCACGGCGACGCCCACCGAGTGGGTCGATCGGACGATCAAGAACCGCGTGCCGATCAGCGAGCTGTGGCGGGAGCTGACGGGGACAGCAGCCGGTTACATGGCCGTGCCGCTGGCGCGCAACTGAGCGCGCCGACCGGCCGGTCGATCGCCGAGATTGCCGGCTGACGGCAGGGCAGCGCTTGCGCCATGGTGCGGATGGCACGACGGTGAATCGTCACCCCTGGCGGGAGAGAAATCAGCGAAAATCGGCGAGCTGACTTTGACTGTCAGCACCACAAATCCTTGCCCAAGGCCCTCTGGATTTTTCATCCTTCATCGGTGCCGTGGGCGCGTGAAACCGAACTCAAGATTTTTCGAACATGGAGGCGAAATGGACAGCAGATTTTCAGTCTGGGGAGGCCGCGGACTCCTTGCTTTCACGGTCCTGTTGCTTGCCGCCTGCGCCGGTTACAGCGGCAGCAATCTCCAGCCGGGTGTGGCGACGCTTGCCGACGTCGTGGCTTCCATGGGCGAGCCGGCGATGAGCTGGAAGGATGCCGATGGAAGCGAGCAACTGGCTTACCCGCGCGGGCCGGCCGGCACGCAGACTTTCATGGCCTTTGTCGGCCCGGATGGCAAACTCCAGCGCGTCGACAAGGTGCTGAACACCGCCCATTTTGCGCGTGTCCAGGGCGGAATGACCAAGGATCAGGTGCTGCGCATCCTGGGTCCCTCGGGATCGCAGTGGACGCAGTTCTACGCGCGCAGCAATCAACTCGCCTGGTCATGGCTGTTCTGCAACAGCTGGAATCAGCAGGAATTCTTTGACGTCATGTTCGATGCCAGTACCGGCATCGTGCATTCGACGGGGCAGCATCCGAATCTGGGCGGGCGAGACGGCAGTCAGCCGCCTTGCGGGCAGTGACGAAAACCCTCGCGCGTCGCATCGTCGGTGGGGCGCGAGCGTCCCCGCCCCCGGTTACCCGCTATCGCCAGCGTTGAACGAGCTGATCGGCGAGATCGGTCAGTTCCGACGCGATCACGTCCGGGACAGGAACTTCTGCTGCGGGCAGAATGGCGTTGTGAGGACGGGTAACGAGTGCGCCACGGCAGCCAGCGGCCTGGGCGCCGATCGTATCCCACAGGTGGCAGGCGACAAGGCACAGGTCTGACGTCTCGACGCCCAGTTGCTCGGCCACCAGGCGGTAGGTCTCGGGGGCTGGCTTGAACCTGCGCACCGACTCGACACTGAAAGATTGCTCGAAGAACCCGCCGATCCCGGCGCGCTCAAGCGGCGTCGGCGAAGACGCGCTCGCCGAGTTGGTCAGCGTGACGAGCCGGAATCCCGCGTCGCGCAGCCGGCTGAGCGCCGGGACGACGTCGGCATGCGCCGGCATCGTGTTCATCCGTTTCTTCAGTTCGTCGATGTCGCCGGCGGCGACGCTTACGCCGTGGATCGACGCCACCATGCGCAGGCTCCCTACGCCCAGTTCGCCGAACGGCGTGTAGAGGCCCGAGAGGGTCATTGTTTGCGAGTAGAGGATCAGTTGCGCAAACCACTCCCTGAGAACGGAGCGGTCGCCGAAGACGCGGTCAAACAGGGGTTCGAGCGTGGTGATGTCGAGCAGCGTCTCATTGACGTCGAAAACGATGATCGAAGCGGGTTTGTCGTGGGACATGGGGCATCCTTTGGCAGTTTGTCGGTGCGGGTCGCAACATCTGGAATGTCGGTTTCCTGACGGCCCACTTCAACGCAACCGCTACGGAAGGCGAAGGAGTCAGGACGGTCGATTGTAGCCTCCCGACCGGTGGACCAGAAGGACGAGTCAAGCCGGTTCGTCCTTGTCAAAGCTGGAACGTACAAGACGCTGGCGGACTTTCTGCCAGTCTTCACCAAGCTACGGCGCTTTCAGCACCAGTCAGTCGAGTGTAGCGCTGCATTCTTGATGAGACTTTTGGCGACCGCTGAAAGCAAGGCGAAAACCCTGTAGTGGCCGAAGTTCGCAGGGTCCCTGCCGGGGCGGCCCTCGTCGCCGCCACTGGCGCTCATCCCCCCACGCCGTCATTGCGAGGAGGCGAAGCCGACGCGGCAATCCAGGGGTCTTGCTCTTCGCGTGGTCGATGCGGCGGAAGATAGTCAGAGGATGAAGCTGGATTGCCGCGTCGGCTACGCCTCCTCGCAATGACGAGCGGGCTGGCGTGTTGCCGCCTTCCCGAGGCGTGTTGCCGCCTTCCCGACGAGTCTTTCAGCATCCCCGACAGCCGCTTGAAACCAAGTCGCCGCGGGCATTCTTGTGTTCCCTGCTGCGTGCAACACTACCCTGCTGTAGCGCGGCATTCTTGATGAGGCGTTTGGCGCCCGCTGAAAGCAGGGCGAAAACCCTGTAGTGGCTGACGTTCGCAGGGTCCCTGCCGGGGTGGCCCTCGTCGCCACCACTGGCGCTCATCCCCCCACGCCGTCATTGCGAGGAGGCGAAGCCGACGCGGCAATCCAGGGGTTTTGCTCTTCGCGTGGTCGATGCGGCGGAAGATAGTCAGAGTATGAAGCTGGATTGCCGCGTCGGCTACGCCTCCTCGCAATGACGAGCGGGCTGGCGTGTTGCCGCCTTCCCGACGAGTCTTTCAGCATCCCCGACAGCCGCTTGAAACCAAGTCTCCGCGGGCATTCTTGTGTTCCCTGCTGCGTGCAACACTACCCTGCTGTAGCGCGGCATTCTTGATGAGGCTTTTGGCGACCGCTGAAAGCAGGGCGAAAACCTTGTAGTGGCCGAAGTTCGCAGGGTTGTAGTGGCCGAAGTTCGCAGGGTCCCTGCCGGGGCGGCCCTCGTCGCCGCCACTGGCGCTCATCCCCCCACGCCGTCATTGCGAGGAGGCGAAGCCGACGCGGCAATCCAGAGGTCTTGCGCTTCGCGTGGTCGATGTGGTGGAAGATAGTCAGACGATGAAACTGGATTGCCACGTCGGCCACGCCTCCTCGCAATGACGTGCACGCGGCTGCCGCGCTGTATTTCCGACGCGACTTTCAGGACGCCGGACAGCCGCTTGAAACCATGTCGCCGCCGGCATGCTTGTATTCCCTGCCGCGTGCAACACCACACTAGGTCTTCGGAGCGAAATCCGAGGCGTCATGGCGTTCGTGCAGCTGCCCTGAAGGCTCGCCCCAGTTGCGGTTCACCCTGCATCCGCGCTGGACGGCGGGGCGCTCGAGGATCTCTGCGGCCCAGCGGCGCAGGTTGATGTAGCTTTCGACCTGCAGAAACTCACCCGCGCCATAGGCCTTGCCGAGCACCAGGTTGCCATACCAGGGCCAGGTGGCGATGTCGGCGATGGAGTATTCGTCGCCGCCGAGATAACGGTGCCCGGCCAGTTCGCGGTCCAGCACGTCCATCTGGCGTTTCACCTCCATCGTGAAACGGTTGATCGGGTACTCGTATTTCTCGGGCGCGTAGGCGTAGAAGTGCCCGAACCCGCCGCCCAGATAGGGTGCCGAGCCCTGCAGCCAGAACAGCCAGTTCATGACCTCTGTGCGCGCCGCGGCGTCCCTGGGGAGGAAATGGCCGAATTTCTCGGCCAGATAGAGAAGGATCGCTCCGGACTCGAAAACTCGACTGCCGGTCTCGGTATCCAGGAGCGCCGGGATTTTCGAGTTGGGATTGACTTCGACGAAGCCCGTCGAGAACTGCTCGCCGTCGCCAATCCGGATCAGGTGGGCGTCGTATTCCGCGCCCGTCTCGCCGAGAGCGAGCAACTCTTCGAGCAGGATGGTGACCTTCTGGCCATTCGGCGTGCCCATCGAATAGAGCTGCAACGGATGTCTGCCGCGCGGTAGCACGGCCTCGTGCGTGGGCCCGGCGATCGGACGGTTGGTCTTGGCCCATTTCCCGCCATTTTCGGCGTCCCAGGTCCAGACCCTCGGGGGTTGGTATTGGCTGGTGTCAGACATGCTCTTGAATTCCTTGATGTTTGTTAAGCGCTTGCTCGATCCTGCGTCGCGGCCAACTGTTCCAGAATGCGCCTGTAGTTTTCGACCCCGTGCGCACCGGAGTAGGTGGCGACGCTTGCAGATCATTGCCGGTACGCCGCGAACGCCCTGGTTCAGCCAGTAGTCTTCGGCATGGCTCAGCGGCCGCGCGTCGCTGTCAAGTGATCGACTGCCTGAATCGAGGGGCTTAAATATAGACGGATTAAACCGATTGGCCAGCACAATCTTTGTCGACGGCAAACTGAGCGAGTGCCGGGACGCGTCAGCGCAACCAGCGCTGCGCCGTCGAATGTGCCGCTGCTGCGCGGGGGGCGGGGCGGCGTCCTCGGCGCGAAGACCGTCGCTTGACGAGCGAGTGGCAAGTGCTAGCCTATGCTTTTCCTTGTACCGGAGACTGCGATGAAAATGCGACAACTGGGCCGCGACGGCCCGCAGGTATCGGCGCTGGGTCTGGGTTGCATGGGCATGAGCGATTTCTACGCCGGGCGCGATGACGGCGAATCGATCGCCACCATCCACCACGCACTCGATCTGGGCATCAACTTTCTCGACACTTCCGACATCTACGGCCCGCATACCAACGAGGAACTGGTCGGGCGGGCGATCAAGGGGCGGCGAAACGAGGTCTTCCTGGCGACCAAGTTCGGTATCCTGCGCGACCCGAACGATGCGTCGATGCGCGGATTCGACAGCCGCCCCGAGTACGTGCGCAGTGCGGTCGAAGGCAGTCTGCGGCGCCTCGGTGTGACGACCATCGACCTCTATTACCAGCATCGGGTCGACCCCAGGGTGCCGATCGAGGACACGGTCGGCGCGCTTTCCGAACTCGTCCACGCCGGCAAGGTGCGCTACCTCGGCCTGTCCGAAGCGTCCGCCAGCACGCTCGAACGCGCCTGCCGGGTGCACCCCGTCACTGCCTTGCAGAGCGAGTATTCCTTGTGGTCGCGCGACCCCGAGGCGGAGGTGCTGGCGGCGTGCCGGCGGCTTGGCGTCGGCCTGGTTCCGTACAGCCCGCTCGGCAGGGGCTTTCTCACCGGTGCGCTCACGCGACCCGAGGATTTCGCTGCCGACGACTACCGGCGTTCGAGCCCGCGCTTCCAGGGTGAGAACTTCGCGCGCAATCTGGCGCTGGTCGACCGGGTCCGGGCGCTGGCCGCCGAGGTCGGCTGTACTCCGGCCCAGCTCGCGCTGGCGTGGGTCCTTGCGCAGGGCGACGACATCATCCCGATCCCCGGTACCAAGCGGCGCAAGTATCTCGACGACAACGTCGGCGCGCTCGCCGTTCGCCTGACGCCCGCGCATCTGGCTGCGCTCGACGAGGCCTTCCCGTTCAACGCCGCCGCCGGCGAACGCTACCCGGCGAACATGATGAGCGCCGTCAATCGCTGAGCTTCGCGCCGACGAGTCGCGGCGCACCGCCGGCAGCTCGCTGGCGTTCCCTACGGTCGGTGCCGCGAGTATTTCGTAATGAACCTGAATGAGGTACGATCGACCTGTTTTCAGGTCTGTGCCGCCCATGTCAAACCTTGCCAACAATGGAGTTTCCAATGCCTTGTTCAGCCGAACGCTGAGCGGGGTGCTGGCGCTGCTCTTCGGACAGCCGGGAAACTCTTTCTACACGCGCGAAATCGTCCGGCGCGTGGGGACTGGCGGTAGCCAGGTCCACAAGGACCTGGAGCGCCTGACCGGCGCCGGACTGATTCTCCGCGAGCCGCGCGGAAACCTCGTTTTCTATCGCGCCAATCCAGACGCGGCGGTGTATCCCGAACTCGTCGGCCTGGTCGGCAAGTCCTTTGGAATTGCCGACCGACTGCGCGCTTGTCTCGAGCCGGTCGCGAGCCGCATTCAGTGCGCGATCGTTTTTGGTTCGGTAGCCAGACGAGAGCAGCGTGCCGACAGCGACGTCGACCTGCTGCTTATCGGCGAAGTGCGCCTCTCCGAACTGGCCGTTCCCCTGCACGCGGCAGAGGAAGCGCTTTGCATGCGGATATCGCCGACGCTGATGAGCGTCGAGGAGTTCCGGCGCAAGCGTCAGAATGACGACTACTTCCTGAAGAACGTCCTGGCGGGTGAACTGATTACGCTTTGGGGCGCGCTTGACCCGACGGTGGCGCCGTGAGCGCTCTTGAAAACCTCGTGCGTATCGGCCAGCTCAAACTGGAACCGCCTTCAGACGACGAAATCGCCACTGCCCTGCGCAAGGCTGCCATCTACCTGGCCGACGCGGCATTCCCTCGCTGAGTCCGCCGGGCCGTTTCATGCTTGCCTACGACGCCGCACGCGCTCTGGCTTTTGCTGCCTTGCGCGCCAGCGGCTACCGCCCCGATAGCGGGCGCGGCCATCGGGCCGTGGTTTTCCAGACCCTGGCGATCACCGTCAATGCCCCACCGCAAGTCTGGATCACCCTCGATCGCTACCATACCCGGCGCAACGCGTCCGAATATGGAGGCATGGTCGAAGCCAGCGCCGGCGAGGCTGATGACCTGCTGGCCACGGCTCGCGCGCTTCAGGATCTGTTGCGAAACTGGCTGGCGAGCCATCGTCCGGCTGCTCTGTCCTGATTGAGCAGCGTCGCGCATGAACGAGCAGGTGACCCCCCTCGGGGAGCTTGAACAAACGAACCCTTTGGGGGAGTCTATGGTTACGAAGGCGAGAGCTGGTGGGCCAGTACTTGCGCCCGGCCCGTGTTCGCTACGGGATATATGTGCTCGGCAATACCGATCCCCAGCGACAATGGAAAGAGCCGGACAGCGGTGACCTGATCGGTTTTGACGAGTTGGTGAGACGCGTCGTGGCACGAGCAGCGGCCCTGCAGACGAAGTTAGCAGAAGAGGTGGATGCACTGGCGGTGATCGCTATCGACTTCTCGGATCCCAGGCAGCGCGGGCGACCAGTGACCGAGGCTGCCGCCGCTTCGTGAGCAAACGCTCAAGCGCCGGCGTGACGGCACTCAGGTTTGGGCCGCGGAGTGTGTCGGGCGCGCGCCGGGGCGACAAATGCCCGGGTCAGTCGATCGGCGTCTCGACCGAGTCGGCGAACAGCAGCTCTTGCTGCCGCGCTGGCGCACGATCCGCGGCAGCACGGCGCGTCGACAGCGCACTGACGCGTACCCCGAGCAGGCGCAGCCTGCGGTCGAGCGGCACGCGGCGCAGGCATTCGCCGGCGGCGCGGCGGATCGCCTGTGCGTCGTCGATGGCGGCGGGCAGGGTCAGGTCGCGGGTGACGGTCTGGAAGTCGGCGAAACGCAGCTTGACGCCGATCGTCCGCCCCTGGTAGGCCTTGCGGCGCAGGTCCTCGGCGACCTGCGTGCATAGCGCGGTGAAAATTCCGCCCAGCGTCTGGCGATCGGCGCGCGGATGAAGGTCGCGTTCGAAGGTCGTTTCGCGGCTGATCGATTTCGGTTCGGACGAGGTGCTCAGCGGTCGTTCGTCGATCCCGTGCGCGGCGGCAAGCAGCCAGCGGCCGTAGCTGCGGCCGAAGTGCTGCTGCAGGAAGGTGGCGTCGGCCTGCGCCAGATCGCCGATGCAGTGGATGCCCAGCGCGGCCAGCCGCGCGCTGGCTTTCGGGCCGATGCCGTTGATCTTGCGCGCGGCCAGTGGCCAGATGCGCTGCGTCAGGTCCGCCGCGTTGAGCAGCGTCAGTCCGTCCGGCTTGTCGAGATCGGAGCCGATCTTGGCGAGCAGCTTGTTGGCGGCGACGCAGATCGAGCACGACAGCCCGGTGGCGGCGCGTACGGCGTCCTTGATGCGCTGCGCGAGGGCGCGCGTGTCTTCGGCGAGCGCGCTCAGGTCGATGTAGATTTCGTCGATGCCACGGTCTTCGATCTGGGGCGCGACCTGCGCGACGGCGGCCTTGAAGAGGCGCGAGTAGTGCCGGTAGGCGGCAAAATCGACCGGCAGAAGGATTGCCTCGGGTGCCAGTCTGGCCGCCTTCATGATTCCCATCGCCGAAAAAACGCCCAGGGCGCGCGCTTCGTAGGTGGCGGTGGTGATCACGCCGCGGCCGGCGTAGTCGCGCAGGCGCGCAAAACGCCGCTCGCCGTCGGCGAGCAGCAGCGGCTGCTGCGCACGACTGCCGCCGATGACCACCGGCAGGCCGCGCAACTCCGGGTAGCGCAGCAACTCTACGGAGGCATAGAAAGCGTCCATGTCGAGATGGGCGATACGGCGCTGCGGCGGCGTATCGCGCGGTGCGCCAGCGGCCGGCATCAGTAGAGCAGGAAGGCCTTGCGCGCGTCTTCCCAGGCGTCTTCGTCGGCACGGGTCAGCGCGTCGAGGTCGGCCGGGGTTGCCGCCGGGTCGTCGACCCATTCGCGCAGCAGCGGCGAGCCGTTGATCAGGTCGATGGCCAGGCGCTGGTGTTCGTATTCGTAGGCGAAATCGCGCCACAGGGGGTAGTCCGGCTGCACCTGTCGCAGCGCCTTGAAGGCCAGGCTCTGCAGGCGCCACGGGCGGAACCAGGCGTGCTGGTAATGGACGTCGTCGACGTGGATCTGTATTCCCTGGCAGAGCCTGCCGGCGTGCTTGTGGAAGGTCGGTTCGAACCAGCAGGCGCGCAGCCGGCAGCCGAGCAGCCAGTCCGGCGCCAGTGCGTTCATGGTCCTCAGCAGCTGGCCGGCGTCGATATCGGGAGCGCCAAAAAGCTCCAGTGGGCGAGTCGTTCCGCGCCCTTCGGAGAGTGTCGTCCCTTCGAGCAATACGGTGCCGGCGTAGCAGCGCGCCATCGACACGTTCGGCGCGTTCGGGCTGGGGTTGATCCAGCTGCGCTGGCCGCCTGGCCAACCGTAGCCGGGCGCCGCGGCGGGTGCCCAGCCGTGCATGGCGATGACCGTGCAGTCGACGTCGAGGTCCAGCGTGGCGATGAACCAGCTCGCCAGTTCGCCCATCGTCAGGCCGTGGCGCATCGGCAGCGGTCCGGCGCCGACGAAGCTTTCCCAGCCCGGGCGCAGCAGCAATCCCTCCAGCGGGCGGCCGGCCGGGTTCGGGCGGTCGAGTATCCACACCTCCTTGCCGTGCTCGGCCGCGGCTTCGAGCAGGTAGCGCAGGGTGGTGATGAAGGTGTAGATGCGGCAGCCAAGGTCCTGCAGGTCGATCAGCAGGACGTCGAAGCTGTCGATCATCGCCGGCGTCGGACGGCGCACGTCGCCGTACAGGCTGAACACCGGGATGCCGTGCTCCGGGTCGACGAAGTCGGGCGATTCGACCATGTTGTCCTGCTTGTCGCCGCGCAGACCGTGTTGCGGCCCGAACGCCGCGCTCATCCGCAGGTCGGGCAGCGCGGCCAGGGCGTCTAGGGCGTGTGTCAGGTCGGCGCTGACCGACGCCGGGTGGGCGACGAGTGCGATACGGCGGCCGAGCAGCGGCTTGCGCAGCTGTGCCTCCTTGAGCAGGCGGTCGAGTCCGAAGTCGATGGCGGGCATGCGACTTTCCTTCAGGCAGGGGACGACGGGGACGAAGACGACCGCGGCGGCAGTTCGAGGGCGAAACCGTCGCGGCGGTGAAAGTCGGGCAAGGGCGCGGGGTGGCGCAGCGCCCAGTAGCTGTGGCAGCCATCGACGGTGTCGGCGGCTTCGACGACTGCCGCCAGACCCACCTCCAGCGTCGCTGCGGCCACCATCGGCGGCAGATCCGCGGGGGCAACTACGGCCTCGATCTCGAGCCGGCCGGCGAAGCGCCTGGCGACGATCTGGGGTGCGCTGAAGCACCGCACCGCTTCGTCTCGCTGCCGGTAGCCCGAGAAGGCATAGCTTGCCCATTGACCGGATGGCGAGAAGTTGAACTCGCGGTAGGCGGAATCGCCCGTGACGCCGACGAAGGCCTCGAAGCAGGTGTGCTCCCACAGGCCGTCGGTGCAGTCCGGCGTGCGCGGCTCCGGAATCAGCAAGCGCACCATGTCGCCGCGCAGGCACCAGGCGAGATCGAGATGCCCGTCGGCGCGCAGTACGGCGTGCACGTCGATGCTGCGCACGACGGGAGCGGGAGTGGCGGGATGCGGGCGCAGGGTCAGCGTGAATTCGCTCGGGAACATGGGGCGGAAGGGCGTCGTGGCAAGGTGATCGGCGGGGTAGCGCGTGGCGCGTTTCAGAAGCTGCGGGGGCTATGTTGGCGCAAGCCTTCGCGCAACGCAACGGCCGCGCCAGTCGGGGGCTGGAAGCGGCTTTCAGGCTTCCGGACAGCATTATTGTGTCAGTTATGTTTCCGTATTCCTAGAGGAGAAGACGAGTGATATCCACCACGCTGGCAGTGATGGTAAGGGCTGCAGCCTCAATTCCCAGGGCCGTCTCGACATGGCAAGACCATTAAAGTTCAATATTTGTGTCGGATAAAATGGCGATTGACTGGGCGCGAGAAAGAGGTAGATACTGCGCCTCGCAGCGCGACGGCGTTCAATAATCACACTACGGAGGTGCCTGTGTTCGGTATCCTGGGAATTGTACTATCGCTGGTGCTGCTGATCGCTCTCGCGTATCGCGGCTGGAACGTGATCATCATTGCGCCCATCTGCGCCATGGTCGGACTGCTCTTCGGCGGGCTCGATGCGCCGATCATCGCCACCTACACGCAGGTCTTCATGCCCGCACTGGGTAATTACCTGATCAAGTTCTTCCCGCTGTTCCTGCTCGGTGCGGTCTTCGGCAAGCTGATGGACGACTCCGGTTGCGCACGGACCATCGCCCACAAGATCGTCGAGTGGACCGGCAAGGAACGCGCGATCATCGCCATCATTCTCGCCTGCGGCGTCCTCACCTATGGCGGCGTCTCGCTTTTCGTCGTCGCCTTCGCGGTTTTTCCGGTCGCCATCCAGATGTTCCGTGAAGGCAACCTGCCGAAACGACTGATCCCGGCGGCCATAGCGCTCGGCTCGTTCACCTTCACGATGTCGGCATTGCCCGGTTCTCCGGCGATCCAGAACGCTATCCCGATGCCGTATTTCCATACCGACGCCTTCGCCGCGCCGGGTCTGGGCATCATCGCCGGGCTGGTGATGTTCGGTTGCGGCAGTGCCTGGCTGATGATGCGTGCGCGGCGCGCGCGCAATGCCGGCGAAGGCTACGGTGATGACGAGCCGGCCGCCGTCGCGGGCGACCCAGCGTCGATGCCCGCCGGTGACATGCCGTCATTCACGGTGGCGATCATCCCGGTTCTTCTGGTCCTGGTGCTCAACTTCATTTTCAGCAAGTACATCATCCCGGCGATGGACACCGACTACCTGGCGCTGCCCAAATACGGCAAGACGACGGTCTCCGCTGTCGGCGGCACCTGGGCGATCATCCTGGCGATGCTGATCGCCTGCGTGGTGCTGATTGCTCTGACCTGGAAGCGTTTCCGCAACGTTCGCCAATCGCTGACCGATGGCGCGCTCGGTTCGATGCTGCCGATTCTCAACGTCGGTTCCGAGGTCGCCTACGGCGGGGTGATCGCCAGCCTGGCATCGTTCATAATCATCAGGGACTGGCTGATGGCGCTCACCGACAATCCGGTTATTGGGCTGGCGATCGTGGTCAACGTCCTTGCCGGCATTACCGGATCGGCTTCCGGTGGCATGAGCATTGCGTTGCAGGCTGTCGGCCAGACCTACCTCGAGCTGGCGCAGGCGGCAGGCATCACCCCGCAAATCCTGCACCGCGTTGCCGCGCTCGCTTCGGGAGGCCTCGACGCGCTGCCACACAACGGGGCCGTGATCACCCTGCTGGCTATTTGCCGGTTGAATCACAAGCAGTCGTACTTCGACATCTTCATGGTCGCGGTGGCTTTCCCGCTGCTGGCGATGCTGCTGGTCATCGTTCTCAACGGCATGTTCGGCACTTTCTGAGGAGAACGCCGGTGCGCATTCTTTTCGCTTTCCTTGCCGCCTCGCTTGCCCTGGCGCCGCACTCCGGCGCGCAGGCGCAGGTGAGGGCGGACGAGCTGCGTTTGCTGGCTGCGGAGCTTCCGCCCTACACTTTCCAGATCCCGCCAGTCAGCGTTACCGAGACGCCTGGCGTCAAGCAAGGCTTCGTTTATGAGCTGGTGAGCGAAATGGCCAAGCGCGCCGGCCACAGCGGCGTCATCGAGTTCATGCCCTGGGACGCGGCGCAGCGGATCGCTCAAACGCAGCCGAACATCGGCATACTCGCCCTGACCCGCAGTCCCGAGCGGGAAGCCAAGTACAGCTGGCTGGCGAAGATCTACACCGACGATCTGGTCGTCGTCGGCGGCGCCGGCATCGATGTCTCGGGCCTGGACAAGGTCAAGGATCGCCCGATCGGGGTGCTCAGCAACTCTGGCGCCGAGGCACTGCTCGAGGAGCGAGGGTTCAAGCGCATCCGGCCCCATCGCGAAGAGTGGATGAACGCACGCCTGATGCAGCAACGGCGGATCGATGCCTGGCTCGCGCCGCGGCTGATGGTCATCTACGGCATGCGCGAAGTCGGCGCCAACCTCGAGGCGCTCAACTTTGGCGAGATCGTGCGCCAGAGCGAGATCTATCTCGCCGGATCGAAAGACCTGCCCGATGCCGAAGTGCAGAAATGGCGGAAGGCCCTCGAGGAGGTGAAGGCCGATGGCACCTACCAGCGCATTGCCGATCAATACAACCGCCTGAAGGTCGAGCCGATTCCTGATGACATGCGGCTGCGGTTCAGTCAGCCGGTCTGGGAGTAGGGGGTTGGCGCGCTCGCTCGTGGCGCGCCCCCGGCAATCTTCTGTTGCGTTTCTTTACGACCACGCAGGCGGCTCTGGCGAGCCTCGCCGGCCTCAGCAGCCGGCCAGTCCGTGCCCTTCGCACAGGACCCGCTTGACGTAGGCGAGCACGATCCACAGCCAGAACGTCAGGAAAAAGGCGACGAAGGGGACGTGGCGGTCGACAACAACCTTCGGCGTCAGCCAGCGAACCAGGCGGACGACCGGCCGCGTGACCACCTGGAAAAGCCGATAGACCGGATTGCCGGCGCGTCGGGCGCCGGAGAGCAGGCCGACGGCGCCTTGTCCGAGGAGTGAGAGCAGGGCGACTTCGACCAGCGCACGCAGTATGGATACGACAAACAGATCGGGGTGGCTCATGGTATCTTGGCGTTATCTTCTCGGACTTGCTGCGGGGGCGTGTGCAGATGAATTTCGAGTATTGGCGCCATTATGCCCGCGCCCGGCTGTGGCGCTTCTTCGGGCGCGACGAAAAGGCGTTTGCCGAGTATCTGATCGCCCATCGCCTGCGGCCAGACGACCTGTCGTCGGCGCAGCATCTGGCGTGCATCGCGGCCGAGAGGACGCGTTACGCGCTCGCCGCGGAATGGTTTGTCGAATGCCTGCGTCTGGCGCCCGAAGATGCGGAGATGCATTACAACCATGGTTTCGTCTGCGAGCAGGCCGGCGATCCGCGCGCGGCGATCGCCGCCTTTGCCGAGGCGGTTCGCCGCAAACCGGTGCTCGACCGGGCCTGGTACGGGATGGGTCTGGCGCACGCTCGTCTTGGCGAACACGCTGCTGCAGCGGAGGCATTTGCACGTTCGGTCGCACTGCAACCTATGCACGGCGAGGCTTACTATCTGTGGGGAATGGCCTGTCATCGCGCCGCGCGTCCGCAACAGGTCGAGGAGGTCATCGGACGCCTGGTCGATTTTGACGCCAGGCTCGCTGCCAGGCTGGTGCGCGACGTCGGGCGTGAAGAGGAACTGGGGCCGCTGCTTCCCGAGATGCCCTTCTGAGCGACGAGGCGGCAGCAAGCGGGTCGGGGACGCTCGCTGCGGAGTTCCGGCGTCTTCATGGTCGCTGGTCTATACTGTTTCTGTGTCATTACAATGGCTTGGCGCGCCGCAGCCGTGGCTTGGCAACGGCAACGCCCTGTCCCGCGCTGGCTTAGTGATGGCGAGCGTCGGCTTCTCGGCGGCCATCACGGGTTCGCAGGCTTGCTTTTTCCATTGACGTTGTTGGCGACGAGGAGAGCGGAGATGTGGCGATTCGCAGAGGGGACGGCAGCAATAAGAGAGACGTTTCGGATCGGTCGCAGCGGCTTGCTGTTGGGGCTCGGGCTGCTGACTGTCGCAAGCGCCGCGCAGGCGGCCGTGCTGACCGCGATCCATGACTACCGCTATCTGGTCAGTGGCTTGCCTCTTCCGCAAAGGGAGTTTCCGTCGCTGGTGCATGAGTTCGAGGGCCTGGCCTTCACCAGCGACGGAAGTCTCTGGGCGTCGATCGCGCCCAATCCAACGGACGCCAGAAGGGAGTTGTGGCGGCTCGACCTGGCCAGCAATTCGGTGGCCGAAGTGATTGCCGACAATCACGTGTCGGTCTTCGGTCTTCCGGTCGCCAATCCCGTTGCCCTCGGCGCTGCCGGTGCGCAACTGATCGTCGGCGAGAATTTCCGCTACGCGAGGACGCATGGCATTGCCCTGAACGACGTAGTCTGGGCGTTCACGCCAACGCTCAGTACGCCACAACTGGCAGACTGGAGTTTCTCGCTGCCGCCGGCGCTCTGTGATGGTGTGGAAGGTGCTGCGTCAGTCAATGGACAGGTTTACGTCAGCTGCGGGGGCAGCGGCCGGATTGTCGAGTTTGATCCGCTCAGGGCTCTGCTCGGCAGGCAGTTCTCCCTTGGCGCCTATGCTCTCGGGCTTGAGGCGCTCGACGACCATCGCTTGCTGGTCGGCGACTACAGCACGCACCAGCTACACATCTTCGATCTCGCCCTCGAGCGGATTACCGAGTCGATCGACCTGGCCGATCTCTTCCTGGGCGACAGCAGCGACTATTTTGGCCTGACCAATGAAGTCTATTCTGTCCAGGTGGTTCCTTCGGAGAGTCCCCGGCGCATGCCGGATCCGGACGGCCTTGCCTACCGGGATGGCTCGATCTACATGTCCTTCGATGGCGACCTGCGGATATTCCAGATCGCCCTGGACGTACCCCGGGGGGGAACGCCTCCTGTGCCCCCGAGCGCCTTGAACGTACCCGAGCCAGGGGCGATGGCTCTGGTTGCCATCGGCCTGCTTGGTTTGGCCGGGGCGTGTCGTCGCTGGCGCGTGTAGCATGGGCAGGGCCGCGGCCAGGGTGACGGCCGGCGGTCAAAGAAGCACTGAAAAAGTGGGACGCGGTGACCGTTGCCGGCCGCCGCGTGCCTTATCATCGCCGTCTGCCCGCCGGCATTCATTTGATCGCCGGTCATCCTCATCCCGTAAAGGAGACAAGCATGCCGCTTGACCGTCACCCCATGGCCGCTTCGCTGCGGGTTTCAGATACCGGCAAGGTGGTCTCGGCCAGTGCCGCAGTGCGCCTGATCAACGACGGCGACACCATCGCCACCAGCGGCTTCGTTGGCATCGGTTTTGCCGAGAATATCGCGGTGGCTCTCGAACAGCGCTTTCTCGATGCGGCCGAGGCTGATCCTTCCGGCCTCGGCAGTCCGCGCGACCTGACGCTGGTCTATGCCGCCGGACAGGGCGACGGCAAGGAGCGCGGTCTCAATCACCTCGGGCACGATGGTTTGCTCAGGCGCGTCGTCGGCGGCCACTGGGGGCTGGTTCCCAAGATGCAGCAACTGGCGGTGGCCAATCGGATCGAGGCCTACAACCTGCCGCAGGGAGTGATCACGCACATGTTCCGTGACATCGCCGCGGGCAAGCCGGGAACGATCACCCGCGTTGGACTCGGAACTTTCGTCGATCCGCGCTTTGGTGGCGGAAAGCTGAACGAAAAGACGACCGTCGAACTCGTGCGGCTGATGGAAATCGACGGTGAGGAGTACCTTTTCTACCAGTGCTTCCCGATCCACGTCGGCATCATTCGCGGCACGACCGCCGACGCCGACGGCAACGTAAGCATGGAACGCGAGGCGCTGACCCTCGAAGCACAGGCGATTGCCATGGCCGCCAGGAACTCGGGAGGGATCGTCATCGTGCAGGTCGAGCGCATCGCCGAGCGCGGAACGCTGAACCCGCGCCAGGTCAAGATTCCCGGCATCCTGGTTGACTGCGTGGTGGTCGCCGAAAAGCCCGAATACCACATGCAGACCTTCGTCGAACAGTACAGCCCGGCCTTCGCCGGCGAGATCAAGGTGCCGATGTCGGCCATCGAAGCGATGCCGATGAGCGAGCGCAAGATCATCGCCCGGCGGGCGGCCCTCGAGCTGCGCACCAACGCGGTGGTGAATCTGGGTATCGGCATGCCCGAAGGGGTGGCCAATGTGGCCGCCGAGGAGCAGATCATCGACCTGCTGACGCTGACCGCCGAGCCGGGCGTCATCGGCGGCATTCCGGCCGGCGGGCTCAGTTTCGGCGCGGCGACCAATGCCCAGGCGATCATCGACCAGCCCAGCCAGTTCGACTTCTACGATGGCGGCGGCATCGACCTTGCGTTCCTCGGTCTGGCGCAGGCCGACCGCGAGGGCAACCTGAACGTTTCCAAATTCGGCCCGCGGCTGGCCGGCGCGGGCGGTTTCATCAACATCTCGCAGAATGCCAAGAAGGTCGTTTTCGTCGGTACCTTCACTGCCGGGAACCTTCAGGTCGCGGTCGAGGACGGCAAGCTGCGCATTCTCGAAGACGGCAAGGCGACGAAGTTCGTCGCCGCCGTCGAGCACCGTACGTTCAGTGGCGGGCAGGCGGTGAAATGGGGCAAGACGGTGCTCTACGTCACCGAGCGCTGCGTTTTCCGCCTCTGTGCCGAAGGGCTCGAACTGGTCGAAATCGCTCCCGGTGTAGATCTGCACAAGGACATCCTCGAACGCATGGACTTCGTGCCGGTGATGCACTCCGCGCCCGTGCTGATGGACGCCCGCATCTTCGCTGACCAGCCCATGGGTATCCGTCCGGACCTGCTGGCCATGCCGATGAGCGAGCGCCTTTCTTACGACAAGGAGAAGAATCTGTTCTTCATCGACTTTGCCGGTCTGAGCGTGCGCAGCGCGGCGGACGTCGAGCACATTCGGCAAGCGGTCGAAGAGCGTTTGGCGCCGCTCGGCCACAAGGTCAACGCGATCGTCAACTACGACCGCTTCTCGATCGTTCCGGAGCTGGTCGACGACTACGTCAACATGGTCAAGGGCCTGATGGATCGTCATTACCACGACGTCACCCGCTACACGTCGAGCACCTTCCTGCGCATCAAGCTGGCCGAGGAGCTTGAAAAGCGGCAGGTGCCGGCGCATGTGTTCGCCAGCCAAACCGAGGCGCACGGATACTTCCGCATGCCATGAAGTTTGCGGGTTGACCAGCGTGCTCGCCGTACGGCCTGTCGCCTGTATGCCAGATGGGTCGATTTTTTTTCGGCGCGGGCGATTTGCCCCAAGGAACGTGATTTGGTCGGCAGCGTTCGTCTTTTCATGCCGCCAGCTTGCTGTGCGTAGCGATCTGCGGCATGATTTGGCCCGATGCCGACGCTGGCCCGCCACCTCCTTTTCCCCGTGAGCCGATGACCCGACTGCGCCAACGCCCCGCAAACCTGTCGTGCCGCCCGCTGCCGGCCGGCGCCGGGATCTAGCCCGCGCATGGGGTCGCTGACACGCCTGATCCGGGAACTCCTCCAGGACGCCGGGAGGGATCTTGCACCTACGCTGATCGTCGTCGCCATTTTCCAGGCCTTCTTCATCCAGCGCATGCCGGAGAGCCTGGGCGCGCTGGTGGGCGGATTTGCCGCTGTCCTCATCGGCCTGGCGCTGTTCGTCAAGGGGCTGGACGCGGCGATCTTCCCGGCCGGCGAGACGATGGCCTTCGATTTTGCCCGCCGCGGCTCATTTCTGTGGCTGATGGCCTTTGCCTTTTGCATCAGCTTCGCGTCGGTGGCCGCCGAGCCGGCGCTGATGGCCGTGGCCTACAAGGCCGAGGCCGTTTCCGGCGGCAGCATGGGGGCAATGACCCTGCGCATGGTGGCGGCGCTGGCCGTCGGCCTGGCGGTCATGATCGGCGTCTGGCGCATCGTCCTCGGGCATCCGATCGCGCTGTACCTGATACCCGGATACCTGATCGTCGTTGGTCTGACGGCGCTATCCCCTCCGGAACTCGTCGGCCTGGCCTTCGATTCGGGCGGCGTCGTCGCTTCGACGGTCACGGCGCCGCTGCTGACGGCGATGGGCGTCGGCCTGGCGGCGACCATCCGGGGCCGCAATCCGATGCTCGACGGTTTCGGCCTGATCGCCTTCGGCGCGCTCGCGCCAATGATCATCATCCAGCTCTACGGCATCATGTTCTTTGTTCCCGCCGAACATGGCACGGCGGTGATCATGATGCCGAGCGACGACGAGCACCATCTGGGTGCCATGGCAATGCTCGTCAGTTTCCTGAACATGGTCAAGAACCTGCTGCCGATCATCGCCGTCGTTCTCTTCTCGAGCTTCGTCGTCCTGCGCCGGCCGCTCGCCGATCCCAAGGGGCTGGCAGTCGGCATGCTCTTCGTTGCCGTAGGCCTGTATCTGTTCGACGAGGGCCTGCAGATTGGCCTCTTCCCGCTCGGCGACGAAATGACCAGCGGCCTGATGCAGGACGGCGCGGCGATGTGGGTGCTCTATCTCTACGGTTTCCTGATCGGCTTTGCGACGACCATGGCCGAGCCGGCGTTGATTGCGCTGTCGATCAAGGCCGACGAAGTCAGCCTCGGCCAGCTGAAGGGCTTCTGGCTGCGCTCTCTGGTGTCCATCGGCGTCGGGGTCGGCCTGGTCATCGGCTGCGCGCGCATCGTCGATGGGACGCCGATTGCCTACTGGCTGATCCCTGGTTACCTGCTGGTGATTGCGATGACCAAGATTGCGCCGCGCTTCATCATTCCGATCGCCTTCGACTGTGGTGGCGTGACGACGTCGACGGTGACCGTGCCCCTGGTCACCGCCCTTGGCGTCGGGCTCGCCGAGCGCACGCCGGGGCGCGATCCGATGATCGACGGCTTCGGTCTGATCGCCTTTGCCTCGCTAACGCCCATGATTATTGTCATGTCCTACGGCATCATTGCCACCTTGCTGCACAAGTCAAGGAAACGTGTCAGGGAGCAAACCTCATGAAATTCTCTGCTGTCGTGCTGATCGTTCCCGACGAGGACGAAAACAGCGCGGTCGAACTGCTCAAGCAGGCCGGAGCGACCGGCATCACGATCATCAAGGGCAAGGGCTTGCGGCACAACGAACGCAAGACCTTTCTCGGCCTCGGCCTGGAGCGCAAGGAGTCGCTGCTGCTGTGCGTCACGGAACAGCAACTGGCGATGCGTATCCTGCGGGCGGTCAAGTCGCAGATGAAACTTGATCTGCCGGGTGGCGGCCTGGCTTTCTCGATTGCGCTGGGCAGCGTCGTCGGAATCGGGCTGGAGCAGATGAAGCTCTTCCGTCGCGGAGTCGAGGACGGCCTTTAAGCGGTTGCGCGGCGCCGCCTGGGCGCCTTTCGATTACTGACCAGGACCATTGAGTAAAGGAGTTCTCGCAATGCTGGTTGCCGGAATAATGAAGAGAAGCGTCGTCACGATCAACCCGCTGGCTACCGTCCGCGAGGCGCTGATGGTGATGAAGGAAAGCGGGGTCAAGTCGCTGGTTGTCGAGAAGCGTCATTCCGGTGACGCCTATGGCCTGATCGCCTATCGCGACGTCGCCAGGGCGGTGATTGCCGACGACGGCGACATCGATCTGCTCAACGTCTATGACATCGCGCAAAAGCCAGCGCTGCAGGTTTCGCAGCACCTGGAAGTTCGCTACCTGGCGCGCTTGATGATCCAGTACGCGGTGAAAAGCGTGCTGGTGATCGACAACAACGATCTGCAGGGCTTCGTCTCGGATACCGATGTCGTCGGCAGCCTCATCGAACGGGCAGCAAAGGAAGGCTAGAGTCCGCCAGCCATGGAAAAGAAAATTCGCCGCTATTCGGCCTTCATCCCCCGCTGGTGCCAGGCTTTTGGCGACCACGCGCCTGATCCCGGCGGCGAAGGCCGGGCCGTCGAATGGCTGCTTGGCGCCGACAGCGTCGGCGTTGTCGTCCTGCCCGACATTCGGCGCTTTCTGACCCACGAGCTGCTAGGTGCGCAACAGCCCGCGCTCGAGCTTGGTGAACGCTTCGTACGCCTCAACCAGCGCACCTACGCCGAGATGAATATTCTCGGACATCCCGGTTACACCGCCCTGCGCCAGTTGCTGCTTGCTGCAGACGATGCGTACATGTTCCTCACCTATCATCTGATCTACCCGCCGGGGACGCGGATCATCACCATTTCACGCAAGCCGCCGCTGCCGCTGCTGTACAAGGAAATGGCGCCGCTGCCGATCACCGTCAGCGACTGAGCAGCGGGTCCGGCGCCGCCGACGCCGGCGCTGGGCTTCGCCAGCCATGGCGGCGTTCCGTCGGCGTCGGGCGCGAAGTCGCCGGTGCTATAATCGCGGCTCTTTTTTACGCGCTCTTCAGATGCTTATCACCCGTCGCCTGGAGTTTGACGCAGGCCACCGAATTCCCGACCACAAGAGTCAGTGTCGCCACCTGCACGGTCATCGCTACGCGCTCGAGATCACCCTTGGCGGCGAAATCATCGAGCAGAGCGGGAATCCGGCCAACGGCATGGTGATGGATTTCTCCGAAGTCAAGGCCCTGGCCATGCGCCATCTGGTCGACGTCTGGGATCACGCCTTTCTTGCCTGGGCAGGCGACCAGCCGGTGGTCGACTTCCTGCATTCGCTGCCCGAACACAAGACGGTACTGTTCGATTGCGTGCCGACTGCCGAGAACCTTGCCCAGCGAGCATTCGCGATTCTCGACGCCGTCTATCGCGACAGCTACGGCAATCACCTGCGCCTCGAACGCGTGCGCCTCTACGAGACGCCCAACTGCTGGGCAGAGGCGGTTCGCGGATAGGGTATTGCCTTGTTGGTACTGCCTGTTCGGCGCCGGATTCTTGTACCATTCCGGGCAGGGCAACCATCGCAAGGCTCCAACGACGATGAAAGCAGAGCATTCTGCAGGCGCCGCTGAAGGCAAGCGCGCCCTCGTTCGCTGTCCGCACGGCAGCATTCCGTACCTGCCGCCGGCATGCCGCAGCGACGATGCCGCGCATGCCGCAGCGACGATGCCGCTGCGGCATGCCGGGGCCGGGGGCGACGTTGAGCTGGCGCATGCTCGACGTCGGCGATACGGCGGTGACCATCGAGTTCGGCGACGGCGTCGATCAGCGCCTGCTGGCGGCGGTCGCCGCGCTTGATCAGGCCATCGCGCGCCAGGTGGCCAGCGGCCGTGCGCCGGGAATCGTCGAAACGGTGCCGACCTTCCGTTCGCTGACCGTGATCTACGATCCGCTGCGTACCACGCGCAGCGCCATCGAAGCCGTTGTGCGTGCCGCCAGCGAGTCGTCCCAAGACGCCATTCCCCGCGTCGGCCGGCACTGGCGACTGCCGGTCTGCTACGGCGACCAGAACGCCGCCTGTGGTCCCGATCTGGAGGCTCTGGCGGCCGCCTGCGCCTTGCCGTCGGAGGAGGTGCTGAGGCTGCATTCCACCACCACCTACGACGTCTACATGCTCGGCTTTCTGCCGGGCTTCGCGTTCATGGGTGATTTGCCCAAGGTGCTTGCGCAGCCGCGGCGCAGCGAGCCACGGCTGCGCGTCCCGGCGGGCAGCGTCGCCACCGCCGGGACGCTGACCGCGATCTATCCCTGGGAGAGCCCGGGCGGCTGGCACCTGATCGGCGCCTGTCCGGTGCCCCTGTTCTCGCCGGCCTGGGCGCAGGCGGCACTGTTGCAGCCGGGTGACCGGGTGAGTTTCCGTGCCGTCGACGCAGCCGAATATCGCTCGTTGCTCGACGAACTGGCGGCAAGCCGAGCGTCACCAACCCCGCCGGACGCGTTTCTGGTCGACGCCGGGGCTGCGCGATGAGGGCCGTTCTGGAAGTCGTCAGCCCCGGCGCCATGGCCAGCATCCAGGATCTGGGTCGCCACGGGCTGCGCCGCGTCGGCGTGCCGACCGCCGGCGCACTCGAGCCCGGTTGGCTACGCCTGGCCAATGCCTTGGCGGGCAATGAGCAGGACGCGCCGGCAATCGAATTCCTCGGCGGTGGGTTGTCGTTGCGCGCGCTGGAGCACCCCGTGCGTATTGCGCTTGCCGGCTATTTCCGTGCTGAAGTCGTCGCCGCGGGCGGGCGCCGTCGCCTCGACTCGTGGCGCAGCGTGACCCTGGCCCCTGGCGAGACGCTGCGCTGCGCACAGCTGACGGCAGGCAGGGTGGCTTACCTGGCGCTGGCCGGGATGCGCGTGCCGCCGCAGCTCGGCAGTGCCTCTACCTATGCCCGCGCTGGCCTGGGCGGCGTCGATGGCGGTCTGCTGCTCGCCGACGTGCGCTTCCTGGCTGGCGGGTGCAGCGGCGACGAGAAGGGCTTGCCGGCGCCGCCACTGGCTGATCCGGCGCCGATTCGTGTCGTTCTCGGGCCGCAGGACGACTACTTCGAGCCGGCGTCGATCGCCTGCCTGCTGAGCGCCGCCTACCAGGTTTCCCCGGCGGCCGATCGCATGGGAATGCGGCTCGACGGGCCCCTGCTCAGACATCGTCGCGAGAAAGGCGTCGAGATCACTTCCGACGCGACCGTACCGGGGTCGATTCAGGTGCCCGCGCAGGGCCAGCCAATCGTCCTTCTCGCCGACGGCCAGACCGCCGGAGGTTATGCGAAGATCGCCACCGTGATCTCGGCGGACCTGCCGCGCCTGGGTGTCATGGCGCCCGGCCAGGTGCTCCATTTCAGATCGGTTTCGGTGGCTGTCGCTGAACAGGCCGCGCGCCAGCGCGAGGCCGCAGTGCAGGCGCTGCTTGCCGCCATCGCGCCGCTGGTCGAGCGGAGCGGGATCGACCTGCAGGCAATCTACGCCGCCAATCTGGTCAGCGGGGTGGTCGACGCACAGGCGATGGACGACGCTTTTGCGCTGGCGGACCCTCCAGGGAAGGAAGAACAATGAGCCGCAGGATCAATCTCAACGCCGATCTGGGTGAAAGTTTCGGCATCTGGGAAATGGGCAGCGATGCCGAATTGCTGACCATCGTCGGCGCGGCCAACATTGCCTGCGGCTTCCACGCGGGCGACCCCCTGGTCATGCGGCGCACGGTCAGGCAGGCGCTTGCAGCCGGGGTCAGCCTCGGCGCGCATCCGTCGTTTCCCGACCTGCAGGGTTTTGGGCGGCGGCCGATGCAGCTGCCGACCGCCGAGCTGGAGGCGATGCTGATCTACCAGATTGGCGCCTTGAGCGGTCTCGCCCGGGCCGAAGGCGGGCGGCTGACACACGTCAAGCCGCACGGCGCACTGAACAACATGGCCTGCCAGGATGCGGCGCTGGCGAGCAGCGTGGTCGCCGCCATTCATAGCCTCGACCCGGCGTTGATCCTGCTCGCCCCGGCGCTGTCGAAGCTGGCCCTGGCCGGTGAAGCGGCCGGCTTGCGCGTCGCCGCCGAGATCTTCGCCGATCGCGCCTACGGCGACGACGGCAACCTGATGCCGCGCAGCCAGGTCGGCTCGGTGTTGCACAGTGCCGACGAATGCGTCGCGCATGTGCGCCGGATGGTCGACGGCGGCGGCATCGTCACGCTTGGCGGGCAGCTGATCCGCACCGATTTTCACAGCATCTGCGTGCACGGCGACGGTGCCGAGGCGGTGGCCGCGGCGAGCGCCATTCATGCTTCGCTACGCGCGTCGGGCGTCAGCCTGTTGCCCCTTCCCGGAGTCCTCCGGGAGGCCGCCGACTCTGACGTGTCGCCGTCGATGCTTTAGAATATCGGCATCGCCGCAGCGCGAGCTGCCGACTGCCCCGCCGTCCAACGAGCCAGGTGCAAGGAGTGGCCAAATGGCCTCCGAGTGCCGGAAAGACGCTGATGCCCCACAGAATTCTCAAGGTTCCCGAGCGTGGCATGCTCGACGCTTACGAGCGCGTGCTGTCGTCGCGCAAGTTCACCGCCGACGCCGCGCAGCGCACGGCAGCCGAGCGTCTGCAGCGCCTGTACTACGAGCTGCTGTCGTTCAAGGTCGGGCGGAGCAGCAAGCTGCGCCGCTTCCTTGCGCCGCCGCCCGTGCCGCGCGGCGTCTATTTCTGGGGCGGGGTCGGTCGCGGCAAGAGCTTCCTGATGGACTGCTTCTACGACGCGGTCCCCTATCGTCGCAAGCGGCGGGTGCACTTCCACGCTTTCATGCACGACGTCCATCGCCAGCTGAAGCAGTTGAAGGGCGAAAAGGATCCGCTGGCCAGGTTGGCCGAACGCATTGCCAGCGAGCTGCGGCTGCTCTGCTTTGACGAGTTTCACGTCTCCGACATCGCCGATGCGATGATCCTCGGCCGTTTGCTCGACGCGCTTTTCGAACGCGGCGTGGTCTTCGTGATGACCTCCAACTATCCGCCCGACAGGCTCTATCCGAATGGCCTGCAGCGCGAAAACTTCCTGCCCACGATCGCCTTGATCAAGTCGCGCATGGACGTTCTGGAGATCGATTCCGGCGTCGACTACCGCTTGCGCACGCTCGAGCAGGTCGAGATCTTCCATTACCCGGCGGATGCCGCTGCCGAATCGAAGATGGCCGGCTACTTCACCAGCATTGCGGCCGGAGTGGGGGCCGCCGGCGGGAGCGTCGAGATTCTTGGTCGCCAGATCCCGACCCTGCGGCGGGGCAACGGCGTCATCTGGTTCGACTTCAAGGCGCTCTGCGGTGGTCCTCGTTCGCAGAACGACTACCTTGAACTGGCGCTTGGCTACCACACGGTCCTGCTCTCGGCGATCCCGCGGATGTCGTCGACCATGGCCTCCGAGGCGCGGCGCTTCACCTGGTTGGTCGATATTTTCTACGATCACAAGGTCAAGCTGATCGCTACCGCCGACTGCGAGCCGGATCAGCTCTATACCGAGGGTACGCAGGCCAGCGAGTTCTTCCGCACGGCCAGCCGGCTGACCGAGATGCGCTCGCGCGAGTATCTCGGGCTGCCGCATCTGTCATGATTGCCCGGCACTGGGATGGGAGGAGGAACCCGTGTGGTGGCGGGATTTCACCGGTTCCATTGTGCTGCCCGCGTCGCCAAATCCGGGCAGGCATTCCCCAGCCCCGTCATTGCGAGGAGGCGTAGCCGACGCGGCAATCCAGT
This sequence comes from Candidatus Accumulibacter regalis, assembly GCA_000585075.1. Taxonomy (GTDB): domain Bacteria; phylum Pseudomonadota; class Gammaproteobacteria; order Burkholderiales; family Rhodocyclaceae; genus Accumulibacter; species Accumulibacter regalis. Next base: position 35,160 of record JEMY01000003.1, read on the forward strand.
TCCATTCTCTGGCTGCTTGTCCGCCACATCAGCCAGGCAAAAAACAAGACCTCTGGATTGCTGCCACTTCGGCTATACGCCTCCTCGCAATGCCGTGCGGGCTGCTGTGGCGCCGTCAGACGGCAGCCAGTGCCTGCTCCAGATCGGCGAGCAGGTCGTCGATATGCTCAATGCCGATCGACAGGCGAACCATTTCCTCGGAAACGCCGGCCTTGGCCAGTTCTGCCGGCGCCAGCTGACGATGGGTGGTCGACGCCGGGTGGCAGGCCAGCGACTTGCTATCGCCGATATTGACCAGGCGGGTAAACAGCTGCAGCGCGTCCTGGAAGCGTGCCCCGGCTTCGGCAGCGCTGCAATCGCTGCCCTTGACGCCAAAGGTGAGGATCCCGGACGCCTTGCCCTGCATGTATTTCTCGACCAGCGCGTGGTCGCGGTGGTCGGGCAGGCCGGCGTAGTTGACCCACGCCACCTTGGCGTGCCCCTGCAGGTAGGCGGCGACCTTTTCGGCATTGGCGCAAATGCGGTCCATGCGCAGCGGCAGGGTTTCCAGTCCCTGCAGGATCAGGAAGACGTTGAACGGCGAAATCGCCGCACCCATGTTGCGCAGCGGCACGACACGGGCGCGACCGATGAAGGCCGCCGGGCCGAGCGCCTCCGTATACACCACGCCGTGGTAGGAAACGTCGGGTTCGTTGAGCCGCCGAAACCTCGCCTTGTGCTCGGCCCAGGGAAAGCGACCGCTGTCGACGATGATGCCGCCGATCGAGTTGCCGTGACCGCCGATGTACTTGGTCAGCGAGTGCACGACGATGTCGGCACCGTGCTCGAACGGCCGGCAGAGGTAGGGCGAGGGGACGGTGTTGTCGACGATCAAGGGGATGCCATGGCGGTGTGCAATCTCGGCCAGCTGCTCGAAATCGGTGACATTGCCCAGCGGGTTGCCGACCGATTCGCAGTAAAGGGCCTTGGTCTTGTCGTCGATCAGCTTTTCGAAGCTGGCCGGATCGGCGTAGTCGGCGAAGCGTACGTCGAGCCCGTACTGTGGCAGGGTATGGGCGAAGAGGTTATAAGTGCCGCCATAGAGTGTCGCCGCAGAGACGATGTTGTCGCCCGCTTCGGCAATCGTCTGGATGGCGTAAGTGATCGCCGCCTGCCCCGAGGCCACCGCCAGCGCGCCGACGCCTCCCTCGAGTGCCGCAACACGCTTTTCGAGCACGTCCTGCGTCGGGTTCATGATCCGCGTGTAGATGTTGCCAGCCACCTTGAGGTCGAACAGGTCGGCGCCGTGCTGCGTGCTGTCGAACGAGTACGAGGTTGTCTGGTAGATCGGCACGGCGACCGCCTTGGTCGTTGCTTCGGGGCTGTAGCCGGCGTGGACGGCGAGGGTTTCGAGTTTCATGCGCTTCCTCTCTGGATGGGTTTGTGCGGTGTGTCGACTGGGCAGCATCTTAGCACCACCGCTGGCCGCTGTTGCCGGCCGGACGCTTTGCTCGGCAGGCTTTGCCGGTAGCGCTGGCCAGCGGGGACGAAAGCTGTCGACAAAGCTTACAGTCGTGTTCCCGGCGACGGCGGAATGGGCAATAAAGCAGGCGCTTGTCATTGCGGCACGAGATTTGCTTGGAGAATCCTGGCCACCCATTTCGTGCACTGGCAAACAACAAGCGATCGGGATGGCTGCTGGTTGGCTGGCAGGCAGGCGACGTTTGCTGTGGCCATTGTCAACACCACAGGAGGAGGGTGTGGGCCGCGCCAGACACTGCGTTCTCGCCTTGTCGCCGGCTCCTTGTCTGCCGCTGCCGCGGAAACGGCGGTGGCAGACTTCTTTTTGCGCGTTGTCGGCCGGGCCAAGACGCTGGACTGCCGCGTCACCGTGCTCCTGGCCGTGACGGCTGGCTGTCGGTGCGTTGCCGCCGGCTCCTGCCGCGCAGCAGAAAGCGACCGGGGTCGACGGCGTTGACCAGGTCGTCGGGCAGCGGCAGCGGCGCGGCGGTGATCAGGCAGGCGAGCAGTTCGCCGGCGAGCGCCGACCAGACGATGCCGCGGGCGCCGAAGCCGTTGATCAGGTAGAGACCCGGCAGGCGCGGCATTTCGGCGAGTGGCCGGGAGGGAGCGCCGGGGTCGATCGCCGCGGCATCGCCGACGGCGCCGATCATCGGCAGGCGGTCGGGCGATAGCGGCCGGAAGCCGACGCGGCCGGCGAGGTCGCGGGCCTCGATTCCCTTGCCGTAGCCGGGCAGGATGAAGTCGAGTTTGGCCAGGTTTTCGGCGTGGTCGGCTTCGCGCAACGCGGCTTCTCCATCGTCGACGCTGAACGTGGCGCCGGCGCAACGCAGGCCGTCGATTGCCGGTGTCACGTAGCCGAGCCGGCAGACGACGACGTCGGGCGCCGATCCTGGCCTCGCGCGAAGGTGCGAAACCTGCCCCCGCGCTGCGCGCAGCGGCAGATGGGCGGTGACGGAAAAATATCGGGCGGTTGTCGCGTTGGCGAGGATCAGCACCGGCGCTGCGGCGATCACTTCGCCGGCGGCGTTGCGGGCGCGCCAGAGACCGGCCGGGCGGTCGATGTGCGCGACCTCGGTGTCGTAGTGGGCGCTGATCGCGTTGGCGTAGCGGGCGACGTTGGCGCGACACAGCGACGCCGGGTCGACCCAGCCACCGCCGGGGAACCACCAGCCGCCGCTGGCCACTGGCCAGGCGGCGAGCTTTCGCGCCTGTTGACGATCGACGAAGTAGAGCTCGTCGGCTGCCGCCTTCCGGATCTCGACGACCCGCCGCTGGGTCGCGGCGTGTGTTTCGTCGCGGGCCAGATGGAGGACGCCGGTCTGTCCCCAGCGCAGCGGCTGGCCGGCCGCGGTCAGCGCCGCGAAATGGCGGCAGGCGTGCTCGAAGCCCGCCCTGGTCAGGCGCGCCAGGCGGTTGTCGTCGAGCGAGGGGAGCGGTCGCAAGACGCCGGCGACGTTGCCCGATGCCCCCTGGCCCGGTTCGTGGGCACGCTCGATGAGGTCGATTTTCCAGCCGCGCGCCGCCAGCCTTTCGGCGGCGCTGCTCCCGGCCAGACCGGCGCCAATGACGATTGCGTGCGGGTTCATGGCCGTTTGGCTCGGCGACCTACTCGGGGCGCATTTGCGGGAAGAGGATCACGTCGCGAATGTTCGCCGAGTCGGTGAGGAGCATGATCAGGCGGTCGATGCCGATACCGCAACCGGCGGTCGGCGGCAGTCCGTATTCGAGCGCGCGGACGTAGTCTGCGTCGTAGTACATCGCTTCCTCGTCGCCGGCGTCCTTGGCCTTGGCCTGTTCGAGGAAGCGCGCTGCCTGGTCCTCGGGGTCGTTCAGCTCGGAGAAGCCGTTGGCGATTTCGCGGCCGGCGATGAACAGCTCGAAGCGTTCGGCGATCTCCGGGTTGCTGTCGCTGCGCCGCGCCAGCGGGCTGACCTCGGCGGGGTAGTCGACGATGAAGGTCGGGTCCCACAGCCCGGCTTCTGCGGTCTCCTCGAAGAGCAGGAGTTGCAGCGTGCCGAGGCCGGCTGCAGCGCCCACCTCGACCTTCATGGCGGTCAGTTTGGCGCGCAGCCAGGCGGCGTCGACGAGTTGCTCGACGCTGTAGCCGGGCTGGTCCTTGCGGATCGCTTCGATGATCGTCAGGCGCGCAAAAGGCTTGGCGAAGTCGAGCGTACGGCCCTGGTACTCGAAGACTTCAGTGCCCAGGGCCTCGCGCGCGCTGTGGCGCAGCAGCCCTTCGGTGAAGTTCATCAGGCGGCGATACTCGGAGTACGCCTCGTAGAACTCCATCATCGTGAATTCTGGGTTGTGGCGCGGGCTGATGCCTTCGTTGCGGAAATTGCGGTTGATCTCGAAGACTTTTTCGAGACCGCCGACGACCAGCCGCTTGAGGTACAGTTCCGGCGCGATGCGCAGGAAGAGCTCCATGTCGAGGGCGTTATGGTGCGTCTTGAAGGGCTTTGCCGACGCGCCGCCGGGGATCGGATGCATCATCGGCGTTTCGACTTCGAGGAAGCCGTCGTTCACCATGTAGCCGCGGATCGACTGCACGATGCGGCTGCGCACGGCGAAAGTGAAGCGCGAGCGCTCGTTGGTGATCAGGTCGACGTAGCGCATGCGGTACTTCTGTTCCTGGTCGGTCAGGCCGTGGAACTTCTCCGGCAGCGGCCGCAGCGATTTGGCCAGCAGCCGTACCTGCGAGCATTCGACGGTCAGTTCGCCGGTGCGCGTGCGGAAGAGCGTGCCGACGGCGCCAACCATGTCGCCCATGTCCCAGCGCTTGAAGGCCGAGTACGCCTCCTCGCCGATCAGGTCGCGGCTGACGTAGGCCTGGATGCGTCCGGAGAGGTCCTGCAGGGTGATGAACGAGGCCTTGCCCATGACCCGCTTGAGCATGATGCGGCCGGCGACGCGCACTTCGACCGGCAGGGCGGCGAGTTCGTCGCGGTTTTTTTCCTCGTAGAGCTCGTTGATCTTGCCGGCCGTGTTCTCGCGCGCGAAGTCGTTCGGATAGGCGCTGCCGGTCTGTCGCCACTCGGCGAGCTTGGCCCGCCGTTCGGCGATGATGCGGTTCTCGTCGTGCTGCGCTGAGCTGTCCTGGGGAGTGTCGGTGTGGGACATGATGGCGGGGTCTCGGGTGATCAGTTCTTTGCTGGCGTGGCCAGTGTCCGGGCGTCGCCGATGGCACGCTCGAGCAGGAAGGCGCCGATGGCCTTGGCCGTGGCCTTGTCGGCAGGCATTCCGTACCAGCGCGAAAACGCGGTTCGCGTATCGTCGGGATTGTCGCTCGCTGGCGGCAGGAAGAAGAGGCCGCTGGCGCGCCCGCTTTGCGGGTCGAAAAGAACGTAGAGATGCTCGTCGAGGCAGCCGCGCGAGCTGCATGCCGAGGTCAGGACGTAGCCGGTGCCGTCGATGTCAACGCGCTCGGCGCGCTTGCCGGCGGCCAGTCGCTGCGTCCATTCCGGCAGGTCGAGCTCGCCGACGGCGCTGCGGTAGGCCTTGGCGAATTCCGGCTGCGCGGCGAGCAGGGCTTCCGGTTGCTGGCCGACATAGGCGTCGAGCGACGCGGCGAAGGTCGGCGCGAATGCCGGCACGACGAGCATGCTGGCGAGGGCGAAGCTGAGAAAAGGTTGTTGCACGGGTCACACTCCCTGTTTGAGGCTTGCTTCAATGAACTGGTCGAGGTCGCCGTCGAGCACCCCTTGCGTATTGCCGACCTCGACGTTCGTCCGCAGATCCTTGATTCGCGACTGGTCGAGAACGTAGGAGCGGATCTGGTGGCCCCAGCCGATATCCGATTTGGCGTCTTCGAGTTTCTGCTGCTCGGCCTGGCGACTGCGCATTTCGGCCTCGTAGATGCGCGACTTGAGCATGGCCATTGCTTCGGCACGGTTGCGGTGCTGCGAGCGGTCATTCTGGCACTGGACGACGATATTGGTCGGCAGGTGCGTGATGCGCACCGCCGAATCGGTCTTGTTGATGTGCTGTCCGCCGGCGCCGGATGCGCGGTAGGTGTCGATACGCAGATCGGCCGGATTGATTTCGACTTCGAAGGAATCGTCGATCTCGGGGTAGGCGGTCACCGAACAGAAGCTGGTGTGGCGGCGGGCGTTGGAGTCGAACGGCGACTTGCGCACCAGGCGGTGAACGCCGGTTTCCGAGCGCAGCATGCCGTAGGCGTACTCACCGCTGAGCTTGATGCTGGCGGTCTTGATGCCGGCAACGTCGCCTTCGGACTCTTCGAGCACTTCGACGGCAAAGCCCTTGCGCTCGGCGTAGCGCACATACATGCGCAGGAGCATCGCCGCCCAGTCCTGCGCTTCGGTCCCGCCGGCGCCCGCCTGGATGTCGACAAAGCAATTGAGCGGGTCGGCCGGGTTGTTGAACATGCGCCGGAACTCGAGGTTGGCAACTTTCCCTTCGATGCCTGCGATGTCGGCGGCAATCGCCTGCAGCGTTTCGTCGTCGTCTTCGTCGCGGGCCATGGCAAAGAGTTCGCTGGCGTCGCGCAGGCCATCGCCAACCTCCTCGAGCGTCAGCACGACATTTTCGAGGGTGCGCTTCTCACGCCCCAAGTCCTGCGCGCGCTCGGCGTCGTCCCAGACCTTCGGGTCTTCGAGTTCTAGCGAAACGGCCTTAAGTTCATCGGCTTTCTGGTCGTAGTCAAAGATACCTCCGTAGTTCGGTGGCCCGTTGACCGAGGTCGTCGAGGCGGTTTTCGATGAGGTTGAGTTGTTCGGCTTCCATGTTTTCTCTGATCGCTTGATGAATGACCGCCCATTATATACGCGCCTCGGCAGCGGCCGGCCGGCTGCTTCGGCGAGCGCAGGCTGGGCAGCGGCAATTTGGTTTGCTGATCGGTGTCGGACGGATAGAATCCGTGCGCACCAGAAGCATTGGCTGCGCGTCACTACTGTCCGGTTCACTGCCCGGCCCGGAGAGGGTCGCAGTAGAGCGGTCTGAGCACCCGGTAATCCCCAGAACCAAGAAGACGAGGATGGTCATTTCATGAACAAGCTCAGCACAAAAGCCAAGTTTCTCCTGCTCGCCGCGGTCACCGCCGTACTGCTCGCGGCGCTCGGTGGAACCGGGATCTACAGCATGCGCCACATGGCTGGAGAAATTCGGGACGATATCGAGGCGGCGAAGGTCGAGCGGACCTTGCTGATCGCCATCGAAAGCGCGCACTCGCACTTCAAGACGCAGGTCCAGGAGTGGAAGAACATCCTCATCCGCGGCGGCGACCCGGCGAGCTTCGACAAATACCTGGCCCAGTTCACGGCCGAGGAAAAGGAGGTGCAGACCTTGTTGACCGCCGCTGCGGCGGCGATGAAGGAACGCGCCATCGCCACCGCCGACGTCGACAAGCTGCTCGCCGACCATCGGGAAATGGGCGGCAGGTATCGAGAGGCGCTGAAGCTCTACTTCCAGGACGACAAGGCCGCGGCGCAGGCGGTCGACCGCATGGTCAAAGGGATGGACCGGGCCACCGGCGACGGCATGGAAAAGGCGGTTGCGCATGTCGAGCAATTGTCGGCCGAGCGCATGGCTGCGCAGAGTGCCAGCGCCCAGGCCAGCTACGAGAAAGCACGCGACGCTTTCGCCGTGCTCGTTCTCTTCGGTCTGCTGCTGGCCGGAACGCTGTCCTTCGTCATCCAGCGCGACATCATGCGCCTGCTTGGTGGCGAGCCTGCGTACGCGGCCCAGGTCACCTGCCGAATTGCGGCGGGCGACCTGACCGACACGGTGCGCACCGGCGCCGGCGACGAAGACAGCCTGCTGGCTGCGGTCAAGCAGATGCAGAGTTCGCTGAATGCCGTGATCCGCCAGATTCGCGACGCCGCGACACGCCTTGCCGATGATGCCGCCCGCATGAGCACTGCGTCCGAGAACGTCTCGCAGGGGTCGAACCAGCAGAACGAAGCGGCGGCTTCTATGGCCGCGGCGGTAGAGGAGCTGACCGCCAGCATCCGGCAGGTGTCGTCGAGTGCTGACGACGCTCGCCGCATGGCGGCCGAGGCCGGCACGCTGTCGCGCGACGGCGCGCTGGTGGTGAAAGGGGCGATCGTGGAGATCAACAAGATTGCCCACACCTTCAAGCATTCCAGCCAGCTGATCGCCGGGGTCGGCGAGCAGTCGGAGGAAATCTCGGTGATCGTCAAGGTGATCAAGGAGATCGCCGATCAGACCAATCTGCTGGCCCTGAATGCAGCCATCGAGGCGGCACGCGCCGGCGAGCAGGGGCGTGGTTTTGCGGTCGTCGCCGATGAGGTCCGCAAGCTGGCCGAGCGTACGACGGCGGCCACGCTGAAGGTCGCGGGGATGATCGAGGCCATCCAGAATGGTGCGCGGGGGGCCATCCAGGGAATGGGCGAAGGCGGCGTCCAGCTCGACGAAGGCGTGCGCATGGCGGCCCGGGCGGGCGAGTCAATGACCCACATCGAAGCCGGTAGCCAGAGCGTTCTCGGTGCGGTGTCGGAGATCTCGTCGGCCTTGCAGGAGCAAAGCGCCACCAGCAACCTGCTCGCCGACAACGTCGAGAGAATTGCGCAGATGAGCCAGGAGAACACTGCCGCCGTCAATGGGGTGAATCAGGCGGCCAAGCATCTCGAGTCCCTGTCGGTGACGCTGAACGCCCTGGTCGGGCGCTTCAAGGTCTAATGCGGCGCCGCATTCTTGTTGCCATGACTGCATCTTGATTGTGGACTCCCGTTCATGAGCCTCCTGACACGCTTCCAGCTCTATCGCCATGCGGCCCGGCTTCGTCGGGCTGGCCTGAAGCTGGCAACGCTCGCCCAGGTGCGCCATCGTTGTTGTCTGTGCATCGAACTGCCGGCATCGCTCGGCAGTGCGCGCATCACTGCCATCAATGGTCCTGAGCAGCCGCTGCGGATTGGCGCCCACAGCTATGTTCGCAGTGGCTCGCTCAACATGGTCGGGCGTATCGGTCGCTTCTGCTCGATCGGTCAGAACGTTGCGCTCGGTGAGGACCCCCGCGCGCACCCCACCGATTGGGCTTCTACCAGCCCGGCCTTGATACAGGGCTACGTCAGCCCGTTTCAGGAGCCCGAACACTACGCCAACATCGGACACGATGTCTGGGTCGGTCATGGAGCGGTGGTCATGGCCGGGGTGACGGTGGCGACCGGCGCCATCATCGGCGGCAATGCGATGGTGACCCGGGACGTTCCCCCCTACCACATTGCAGCGGGCAATCCGGCACGGGTGGTGGGCATGCGCTTTCCCGAGGAAGCGGCGGCGGACCTGCTGGCCAGCCATTGGTGGGAGCTGCCGTACGTGGCGCTATGTACTTTGCAGCGCCGTGACCCGATCGCCTTTGCCGCAGCGGCCCGGTCGCTGCTGGCGGCCGCGTCGCCAGCGGAATACCCGACGGCGACGCTGTATCAAAGGCGGGTGGTCTCGATCAGCGGCGTTTGAGGCGGCCGCGACCCGTTCTGCCTTCGCCTTGCGCGGGAGATCGCAGCGACACTGTCCGTGGGCGATCTGCGCGCGGGCTGGGCGTGCTCAGGCCAAAACCCCTGTTTACGGATAGGTTTTCGTCCGCTGGCTGCTGATATTATGGTCATTTGTTGCTATTGTGACGGCGAGTAGGCGTCGAGGAGGCTCTCTACAACTGGCGGGTCCGGGCGCTTGACCACGCAGCATGAATGCAGCGCCGTGTCTGCAGTGTGCGCAAACGAATAATCTGATTTTGGGAGGAAACCATGTTGGTCTGGCTGATTATTCTTTCTGGTTTGCTTGGCGTTGTGGCGTGGTTCTTCTGGCGCGCGCGCGCGCAACCCGCCCCCATGCGGGACAAGCCTCAGGCTGATTCCCAGCAGCCGTTCCATGCCGTCTCGATAAGGCGCGGCAAGAAGGCCTGTGCCGCGGTACGGCAGATTGGCGGGCAACGATTCCTGGCCAGCGACGCGCCTCGCTTGCCTTTGCGGGGCTGTGACGTGGACCCGTGCCAATGCCGGTACGCCCACTTCGATGACCGCCGGGAAGATGAGCGCCGGCAGATACACGCCTTGCAACGCGGCTTCATCGATGCTGTGGGCAACCGCGAGCGCCGCGTCGAGAGGGAGCGCAGAAGATCCGTGGAGTTTGCGTAAGCGCTGCCCGCTTCTGTCTGACCGGTCGGGTCGACGCGGCCGGCGCGGGCAGTGTGGCGCGGCACAGGGCTGCGCCGCGACCCGTACCTGCAGCCGGCAGCCCAAAGTCGCGTGCCCGGAGCAGAAAGCGACCGGAAAAGACGTCTGCTTCGAGCCAAGAAGATGGACCGCCCCCTCGCCTGTGGCTACACTGGCGCGCTGCAGTTTCTCGAATGCCACGTCGACGGGGGAAATGGTTATGCAAATCAACATCGAGAGCAGACCCGCGGCTTCTGCTGCCTACGATACGAAGAAGAAGCGGCTGGTCGAGACGATCGATCGATTGTACGTTCGCGATGCGCGCGCGTCGTTGCAGAAAATGCTCTCCAAGGTCCATCCCGTGGATTTGGCGTCGGTTCTCGACGATCTACCCCCGGCGCATGTAGTTGGCGTGTTCGGCGCCATTGCCGATGCCGACGAGGCAGCCGACGTCTTCAGCCAGTTGCCGCCGGACTTGCGTCGGCAGGTGTTGAGCGAGACAAAGGTCGAGAAGCTGGCCGGCGTTCTCGAGCATGTGCCACCGGACGACCTCGCAGACCTGATCGGCGACCTGCCGGAAGACCAGCGCGAGCAACTGATGGCCCTGCTCGGGCGCGAAAGCAAGGACGAGGTCGAGAGCCTGCTGCAATACGACCCGGACACGGCCGGCGGCATCATGACCACCGACATCTTCTCGCTGTCGCATGAGCTGACGGTGGAAGAGGCGATCGAGAACATCCGCAGCCACGACGACGTCGAGATGGTCTTCTATCTCTACCTGACCGACGAATCGGGACACCTGTCCGGCGTCGTCTCGCTGCGCCAACTCCTGCTGACTGCCGTCGATACGCCACTGCACAGGATCATGAATCGCCGCGTCATGAAAGTGAGCACCGACGACGATCAGACGGCCGCCGCCATGTTGGTCGACAAATACCGTCTTCTCGCCGTCCCGGTGGTCGACGAAGAGAACATCCTGGTCGGCATGATCACGGTCGATGACGTCATCGATGTCATTGAAGAAGAGACGACCCGCGACATCCTGAAAATGGCCGGGACGAACGAATCGGAGACGCTCACGCATTCGGCGTTCAAGATTGCCAGGATACGCCTGCCCTGGCTTCTGGCCGCGTTCGTTGGTGGTCTCGCGGCGACGGCCGTGATCGGGCAATTCGAGGTGATTCTCGCCGAGGTGCTGGTGCTCGGCGCCTTCCTGCCGGTGGTCATGGGAATGGCCGGAAACGTCGGTGTCCAGTCGGCAACCGTCGCCGTGCGCGGCCTGGCGACCGGTGCGATCGACGTTCGCGACACGGTGCCGCTGGTGCTCAAGGAACTGCGCGTGGGTCTCCTGCTGGGCGCTTTCTACGGGGTGATCCTGGCCGTCTACGGTTACCTGATACACGAAAGTCTCGCGCTGGGCGAGGTCGTCGGGCTGACGATTCTGGTCAACATGACCGGCGCGGCCCTGCTCGCAGTGCTCCTGCCCATGATCTTCCAGCGCTTGAAGGTCGATCCAGCCGTCGCCACCGGGCCATTCGTGACCACCGCCATCGACATCTTCGGGGTCCTCAACTACTTCGTGATCGCCAGCTGGATCTACGACCTCTGAGTGGCTGGCGCGGCGCGGTCGCCGCTGCGGTCTTGCCGTCTGGCCGCCTTCGGCACTCGCTTCTTACGCCGGGCGGCTCGGGTGGCTTCGGTGGTTCTCGAAATGCTCGATCATCAACTGCGGCGTCTGCACGCCGTTGAAGTCGTTGATCGCCAGCCGGTAGGCGGCGCGAATGGTGCCGCCCGGGGCCCGGGAAAAGTTGAACTGGATCGCGTCCAGCCTTTGCTCGCCTTTGCGCAGGCGCATCTTGAGGTGCTTGTCCTTGAGGATGCGCTGGCTTTCGACGACGAACTCGTCGGCGAACAGCGGCGCCGGAAAACCCTGGCCCCAGACTTCGGCTTCAAGCAGGCGCGCGGTGGCGATCGAGTAATAGCCTGATTCGAGGCCGCCGTCGGTTTCCAGCGTGCGCGTGCGGTCGGCGGGTGCCAGCAATTCCTCGGCAACCTGCGCGAACAGCTCGCGGAAACGCGGCAGGTCGCATTCCCGGATCGTCACCCCGGCGGCCATCGCGTGCCCGCCGAAGCGCAGCAGCAGGCCCGGCGCGCGTTTGCCGACCAGATCGAGCGCGTCGCGCAGGTGCAGGCCGGCGACTGAACGACCCGAGCCCTTGATTTCGCCGCCGTCACCCTCGCCGCGGGCGAAGGCGAAAACCGGCCGGTGCAGTCTTTCCTTGATGCGCGCGGCAACGATGCCGACGACGCCCTGGTGCCAGTCGGCGTCAAACAGCGAGACGCCGACGGCCGCCAGGTCAGCGGCTAGGTCGGCGCCCGCTTTTTCGATCTGCAGCAGCGCCTGTTCCTGCATGCCGGCCTCGATCTCGCGCCGCTCGCGGTTGAGCGCGTCGAGTTGCTGGGCAATGTTCATCGCCCGCCCGGGGTCGTCGGTGATCAGACATTCGATGCCCAGCGACATGTCGGCAAGGCGGCCGGCGGCGTTCAGGCGCGGGCCGATCATGAAGCCGAGGTCGGTGCTCGACGCCTGCTCCGGGTTGCGTCCGGCGGCGCGAAAAATCGCCGCTATGCCGGGCGTCAGGCGACCCTGGCGGATGCGCTGCAGGCCCTGGCTGACCAGCACCCGGTTGTTGTGGTCGAGCTTGACGACGTCGGCGACGGTGCCCAGGGCGACCAGATCCAGCAGCGCCGCCAGCTTGGGTTCGCTTCTGCCGCTGGCCTCGGAAAACCAGTCCCGCCGGCGTAACTCGGCGCGCAGCGCGAGCATCACGTAGAACATCACGCCGACGCCGGCCAGCGACTTGCTCGGGAAGTCGCAGCCGGGCTGGTTGGGATTGACGATGCATGCGGCGGCGGGCAGCTCGTCACCCGGCAGATGATGGTCGGTGATCAGCGTGGCGATGCCCAGTTCGCGGGCGCGGGCGACGCCGTCGACGCTGGCGATGCCGTTATCGACGGTGACGATCAGGTCGGGGTTGCTCTTTGCCGCCAGGTCGACGATGTCCGGCGACAGGCCGTAGCCGTAGGTGAAGCGGTTGGGGACCAGATAGTCGACGCGCGCGCCGAAGGCGCGCAGCGCGCGGATGCCGACCGCGCAGGCGGTCGCCCCGTCACAGTCGTAGTCGGCGACGATAAGAATTTTCGCCTGCCGGCCGATGGCGTCGGCGAGGAGGCCGGCAGCGGTGCCGGAGTGGGTCAGGCGGGCTGGCGGCAGCAGCGACTGGAAGTCGTAGTCGAGCTCGCTGCGCATGACGATGCCGCGCGCTGCATAGATCCGCGCCAGCAGTGGGTGCAGGCCCTGTTGTTCGAGTTGCCACTGGACGCGCTGCGAGACGCGACGGCTGACGATTTGCGTCATCCGTCACCCTCCCGCGCCAGCGCCTGCGCGGTCGCCGCCAGCGGTCGTGGGCGACGCCACAGTTGCCACTGCTCGCCGCGGCCGCTCTCCCAGGCCAGCGTTGCGTAGGCCGTCGAGGCTTCCAGACGCAGGCGCTTGATCCTGCCGCCGGCGAGCGCCTTCTGCAGCGGCGCGAACCAGCGCGCGTCGAGTCTGGCCAGTTGCTTGCGGTAGGCGTCGGCATCCTCGTATTGCACAGGGCGCTGCAGCGCGTCAATAACGAGCAGTTGCCGGCTGCCGGCGGGCGCCTGCGCGAGCAGGGCGCCAAGGTCGTCGGGCAGCGCCCGCGTCGGGACGCCGAAAGCGTTTCCGAGGCCGCAGGTCAGCACGTCCTCGCCCCAGACGCCGGCAAAATCGCCGGTGCCGGCGCCGGTACCGGCTGCGGGACGCACGCCGGCGCCCCACAACCACAGGCTGTTGATCGTCGCGCGGCCAGCCGCCTCGCGCCGTTCGTTGGCCGGCTGCCCGTAGAGAACCATTTGCACCTCGTTGAGCAGTTGCCGCAGGTGGCGCGCCTGTGGCGTGGCGGGCAACTGCCGGGCGAGCCGGCGACCGGCGACGACCGACAGCGGCGGGACGTCGAAGTGGCCGAGATCGGTTTCGCCGGCGAGTTGCAGGTACCAGCGATCGGCGCTGGCGACATGGAAGGTGCCGATGTCGGCAAACTGACGATTGAGTTCGGCGGTGATTTCGTGCGCCTCGTCGCTGCTGATGTCGAGACTGCCGGCGTCGGCAAGAATGAGTTTTTCCTGGTGCAGGCGCAGATGTACGGGGTCGGCGCAGAGCCAGCAGGGGTCGCCTGCGCTGGGGGTTGGCGCCTGCTTCTCGCCGAGGACGCGAAAAGCGGCCCAGGGGACGTTTCCGGCGAGGCCAAAGGCGTCGCCAAGCGTTGCCTCGAAGGACTGCGGCGCTCGCCGCTGCAGCCGGCTGCGCGCGATCAGGGTGTTCAGTCCGGGGCAGGCGAGGGCGTCGAAGGTCTCGCGGTCGTCGGGTTCGGGCCAGACGAGTTCGGGGACGACAAGGGTGAGCTGCATGAGGGTGGGCCGGAGGAGACGAAAGGTGGACGACGGGGCGACGTGGCGTTGAACGAGGCAACGGTTGCGCCGGGCGGATGGTCTGCAGGCGGCCGGGTATCGCCCCGATGCGGGCTGAATGGCGAGCCGCTGGCGGAAAAAGTGTAGCATAGCGGCTTTGCCGTTTCGGCGCTTCGAACCGCCACCCTGAGATGAGTTCCCGCCGCTGATGGCCCTTCCCTACGAGCTGCTGATCGGCCTGCGCTACACGCGCGCCAAGAAGCACAACCACTTCATTTCCTTCATCTCGCTGATTTCCATGCTCGGTATCGCGCTCGGCGTTGCCGCGCTGATCGTCGTGCTATCGGTGATGAATGGTTTCCAGACCGAGCTTCGCTCGCGCATTCTGGCCGTCGTCTCGCACGTTCAGATCACCGGCAGCAGCGGCGAAATGGTCGGCTGGCAGTTTGTTGCCGAGCAGGCGGCCGGACATCCGCAGGTCCTCGCTGCCGCGCCGTTCGTGCAGGCGCAGGCCATGCTCTCGTACGGGCAGGCGGTGCGCGGCGCGATGGTGCGCGGCATTCTTCCCGACCAGGAAGACCGGGTCGCCGATTTCCGCCCGCACATGAAGAGTGGCAAGCTCGACGACCTGCAGCCGGACAGCTTCAACATCATTCTCGGCAGCGAGCTGGCGCGCGCGCTCGACGTCCTCGTCGGCGACCGGGTGACGCTGATCGCTCCGCAGGGCGTGGTGACGCCCGCCGGGGTGATCCCGCGCCTGAAGACGTTCAACGTCGTCGGCCTGTTCGAAGTCGGCATGTACGAGTACGACAGCGGCCTGGCGTTGATTCACCTCGCCGACGCGCAGCGCCTGTACCGCATGGACGACCGTGTTTCCGGCGTGCGCCTGAAACTCGACGATCTGTTCAAGGCGCCGCAGGTGGCGCGCACTCTGGCCGCTTCCCTGCCGATCAACGCCTTCATCAGCGACTGGACGCGCAGCCACGCCAATTTCTTTCGCGCCGTACAAATCGAAAAGAACATGATGTTCATCATCCTCTCGCTGATCGTCGCCGTCGCTGCGTTCAACATCGTGTCCACGCTGGTCATGGCGGTGACCGACAAACAGGCGGACATTGCCATCCTGCGCACGCTCGGCGCCAGCCCGATGAGCATCATGATGGTGTTCATCGTGCAGGGCGCGCTGATCGGTTTCATCGGCCTCGGCCTGGGCGTCGCTGGCGGGGTGGCGCTGGCGCTCAACGTCGATGTCGTGGTGCCCTTCATCGAGCGCATGCTCGGCACGCAGTTCCTCGCCAAGGAGGTCTATTACATCTCGAACCTGCCTTCCGAACTGCAGTGGAGCGACGTGACGACGATCGTCAGCGTGGCTTTCGTGCTCGCGCTGGTGGCGACGATCTATCCCAGCTGGCGGGCGAGCCGGGTCAATCCGGCGGAAGCGCTGCGCTATGAGTGAGCCGGTTCTGGCCTGTCAGGGGCTGAGCAAGATCTATCGCCAGGGCGACAGCGAAGTCGAGGTCCTGCTCGGCGTCGATCTCGAAATCGAGGTCGGCGAACGTGTGGCCATCGTTGGCGCTTCGGGGTCCGGCAAGAGCACGCTGCTGCATCTGCTCGGCGGCCTGGACGCGCCGAGTGGCGGCAACGTACAGTTGATGGGCAAGGACTTGAAGAGCATCAGCGACGCACAGCGCGGGACGCTGCGCAATCGCCACCTGGGTTTCGTCTATCAGTTCCATCACCTGCTCGCCGAGTTCACCGCGCTCGAGAACGTCGCCATGCCGCTGATCATCCGGCGCATGCCAAAGGCCGACGCCGAAGCGCGGGCGGCGACCGTGCTCGCCGAGGTCGGTCTCGGCCACCGCTTGCAGCACACCCCGTCGGAATTGTCGGGGGGCGAGCGTCAGCGGGCGGCGATTGCCCGCGCGCTGGTCACCGAGCCGGCGTGCGTCCTTGCCGACGAGCCGACCGGCAACCTCGATCGGCAAACCGCCGCCGGCGTCTTCGAGCTGATGCTGGCGCTCAACCGCTCGCGGCGGACCAGCTTCGTCGTCGTCACCCACGACCCCGCACTTGCCGGCCGTGCCGAGCGCATCCTGACCCTGCGCGACGGTCGCCTGCAGCCGTCCGCCGACTGAGATCCTGACCAGCGCGCCTAAAGTTTCGGCGCGCGCTGCCGTTAAGCTTCCTGCGGCACTCATTGGAGACGGATCACCATGCAGACCCTTTTCGCCCCGGCCATTGCTTTGCTCAACCGTCTTGGTTACACGAAAAAGTTCACGGTCATGGGGGTGCTGGCACTGGTCGCGATCACGATCCTGGCGGAAAACCTCTACCGCTCCGAGCAGCGGGTAATCGACCGTGCACGGCGCGAACTGGCCAGTCTCGAAATGATCAAGCCGATTGCCACTCTGGTGCAGCAGCTGCAGGTCCATCGTGGGCTCTCGTCGGGCGTTCTCAATGGTGACGAGAGGATGGAGTACCGGCGCGCCGCCAGGGAGAAGGAAGCCACGGAAGCGCTGCAAGCCGTTGCCGCGAGCCTGCCGCCGCCGCTGGCCGCGGCTGATCCGTGGCAGACGCTTGTCGCCGCGTGGGCGACGATCCAGAAGGAAGGACTCAAGCTGCCGGTGCGCGAGAACTTCGCGACGCATACCGCGTTGATCAAAGAGCTCGCCCGTTTCCTGCGCCTCATCGCCGATCAGAATTCCCTGACCAACGACCCCGACATCGATTCGAGCTACCTCATCGATACGCTGATCGACGAACTGCCGCTGGCGCTGGAGAGCATGGGGCAGTTGCGCGCCATCGGCACCGGTGCGCTGACGCGGAAGGAAGCGCTGGCCATGGCGCAGCAGGTTGAACTGGCGGCGGCGTTGGCCGGGCTCAATGCGGCGGTCACCGGCCTGCGGCAGAACCTCGACAAGACCGCGCACTACAATCCTGGCCTGCGGCCGGCGCTGGAAGCGGCGAGCAATGACATGGGCACGGCGGCTGAACAGTTCACCACCATGGTGAACGACGATATCCTTGCCGAGCGCTACCAGATGCTGCCGGCGGTCTACTTCGCGGTGACCACCCGGGTGATCGAGAAGGGCTACAAGGACATGTTCGAGATCTTCTTCCCGACCCTCGAACAGCTGCTGCAGCAACGCGTCGAGCGGGCGCAGCGGGAACTAAGCCTGAGTATTGCCGTCGTCGTTCTCATCCTGCTGATCTACGCCTATGTGTCGATCGGTCTCTATTTTGCGACCATCGGCAGCATCAAGCGCCTGGCAGCCAACGCGCGGACGATTGCCACCGGCGACCTTGGCGTTACCGTTGATCTCGGCACCCGTGACGAACTCAAACTCGTCGGCGACAGCCTGAACGAAATGACGCAGGGTTTTCGCACGCTGATTCACAAGGTCCAGCGCAGCGCCGGGGAAGTGCTCGCGGCGACCAAGACACTTGCCGCATCGGCGGGGAGTATCACCAGCAGCAGTACGCAGCAGAGCGATGCCGCTTCGGCGATGGCGGCGGCGGTGGAGGAAATGACGGCAGGTATCGAAAGCCTCTCGCGCAGCGCCGACGACGCCAACCGGCTGGCCGGCCGCGCCGACGAACTGTCGTCCGATGGCGGCCGCGTCGTCGGCGAGGTGGTACAGGAGATCGAGCGCATCGCCGAGGTGGTGAACCACGCCGCGTCGGTGATCGCCGAATTGGGTGGGCGCTCGGAGAAAATCTCGGCGATCGTCAATGTGATCAAGGAAATTGCCGATCAGACCAACCTGCTGGCGCTGAACGCAGCGATCGAGGCGGCGCGTGCGGGTGAGTCGGGTCGCGGCTTCGCAGTGGTCGCCGACGAGGTGCGCAAGCTCGCCGAACGTACGACGCGCTCGACGCAGGAGATCTCGAGCATGATTGCCGCCATTCAGGAGGGTTCGCGCGATGCCGTGAGCAGCATGCAGCTCGGCGTCAGCCGCGTCAGCGCGGGCGTTGCCCTGGCCACGCAGGCGGGCGAGTCGATCGGCGAAATTGGCGGCAACGCCAGGAAGGTGGTGGACAGCGTGGCGCACATATCGAGCGCGCTGCGCGAACAGAGCGTCGCCAGCGCCGAGATTGCCCGCAACGTCGAGCGTGTCGCCCACATGGCCGAGGAAAACTGTGCCGCGGTGGCCGGAAATGCCGGCACTGCGGCGCAGCTCGAAAGCCTTTCCGAAGGGCTGGACGCCGAGGTTCGCCGTTTCAAGCTCGCCTGATTGCTCTTGCCGCGCCACGGCCGACACGCGGCGCGCACGCACCCCGCATTAACCCTCACGCGCACGCCAGGCACATCGCGATATCGTCGTCTTGCACTGGACGGCGGTATTGACGGTGGCCGGCGTCGCGCTCATGGGCATGGATCACGAAACGACGGCGTAGTCCTGGAGCAAGCGGCGGTGCGCTGCCCGAGCGCGGAAGAAATGCGCGTTGGCGCCCGGATTTCCGGTTTAATGCCGCATGCGCGCCAACATTCTTGCCTTCGCCATGGGGGTCGGGTTTCTCCAGACTCGGGGAAGCCTGCCGCCTTCTGCGCTGGTCGTGGCGACGCTTCTTGGCGCATCTGCCTGGCTGCTTTGGGCGGGCTCGCGTCGACAGCCGGCGCCGCTCGTCTGGCGTGCCCTCTCCCTGCTGGCCTGCGCTCTGCTGGGCGTGGCATGGGCGGCGCTGCTTGCCGGGCAGCGCTTGCACGAGCGCCTGCCGACGGAATGGGAAAGCCGTGATCTGCAACTCGTCGGGGTGGTCGCCGGCTTGCCGCAGGGCTTCGAGAACGGCGAGCGCTTCGCCTTCGTCGTCGAGGCGGTCGAACCGCCACAGGCGCGTGTGCCGCGGCGGATCATGCTCTCCTGGTACCACGGCCAGCGCGCCGACGAGGGGCACGAAGCGCAGAGCACGGCGCTCGCCGCAGCGCCTACCATCCGCCCCGGCGAGCGCTGGCGGTTGACCGTTCGCCTGAAACGGCCGCACGGCAACGCCAACCCGCACGGTTTCGACTACGAGGCCTGGCTTTTCGAGCGTGGACTGAGGGCGACCGGCTACGTGCGCCCGAAAGCCGTGGCGCAACGGCTCGACGACTTCGTTCTCCGGCCTGGTTACGCGATCGAGCGCTTGCGCGAGCACATTCGCGGTTCGTTCCGCGCCGCCTTGCCGCAGGCGCCGTACGTGGGGATTCTCGCCGCGCTGGCCATCGGCGACCAGCAGGCGATTTCGCCCGAGCAGTGGCGCGTCTTCCGGCAGACCGGCGTCACCCACCTGATGTCGATATCCGGCCTGCACGTGACCATGGTCGCCGCGCTCTTTGCCGCGCTGGTCGGCTGGCTGTGGCGGCGTAGCGAGCGCTTGATGTTGCTGCTGCCGGCGCCGAAAGCGGCGATCGCCGCCGGCTGGCTGGCCGCTTTCGGCTACGCCCTGCTCGCCGGTTTCGCCGTGCCGACACAGCGCACGCTCTACATGTTGAGCGTCGTCGCGCTGGCGCTGTGGTCGGGGCGCAACCTCGGCGCCAGCCGCAGCCTCCTGCTGGCGCTGTTGCTGGTCCTGCTGCTCGATCCCTGGGCGGTTCTTTCGCCAGGTTTCTGGCTCTCGTTCGCCGCCGTCGGCGTGCTCTTCTTCGTTGGCACGGCACGGGTCGGCGAGCGGCGCGGCTGGCGCGCGACGCTTGCCCACTGGGGGACGACGCAGTGGGCGGTGACCGTCGGGACGCTGCCCTTGCTGCTGCTCCTGTTCCAGCAGTTTTCGCTGGTCTCGCCGCTGGCCAACGCGCTGGCGATTCCTGTGGTGAGCTTTCTGGTCACGCCGCTGGCCCTGCTCTTCGCGCTGACTTCCTGGCCACCGCTGCTGCAGCTCGATCACTGGCTATTGTCCTTTCTGATGGTGTTTCTCGAATGGCTCGCGCGCTGGCCCTTGTGGCAACAGCCGGCACCACCGCTGGCGGCGACGCTGCTGGCCTTGCTCGGGGTCTTGTGCCTGCTGCTGCCGCGTGGTTTTCCGGCGCGCTGGACGGGGCTCTGCCTGCTGCTGCCGGCGCTGTTCTGGCCGGCCCCACGACCGGTGGCCGGCGACGCCTGGGTCGATGTGCTCGACGTCGGGCAGGGGCTGGCGGTGGTCGTACGCACCGCCGGGCACACGCTGCTCTACGACACCGGGCCACTGTACAGTGCAGAGTCGGACGCCGGGCAGCGCATCGTCGTCCCCTACCTGCGCGCCACCGGTGTCGACCGCCTCGACACGCTGATCGTCACCCATCGCGACAAGGATCATTCGGGTGGCCTGGTGGCGATCCGCGAAGCCTTGCCGATCGGCCGCCTGCTCAGCTCGCTGCCCGAACTGGAGGGTGAGCGCTGCATGGCCGGCCAGGCCTGGGAGTGGGATGGCGTGCGCTTCACGATGCTCCACCCCGACGCCACCGACTACCCGCGCAAGGGCGGCAAGACCAACAACATGAGCTGCGTGCTGCGCCTGGAAAACGCGTCGGGCAGCGTTCTCCTGACCTCGGACATCGAGGCCCGCGACGAGCAGCAACTCCTCGCGCGCGCGCCGGAACTGCTGCACAGCGACGTCCTGCTGGTACCGCATCACGGCAGTGGCACGTCGTCGACGCCGGCGTTCATTGCCGGCGTTGGCGCCCGCGAAGTGATCATTCCCGTCGGCTATCGCAACCGCTATCAGCATCCGCGCCCGGATGTCGTCGCGCGCTACGCCGGAAGTCGCGTCTGGCGTAGCGATGCCGATGGCGCGGTACGCGTCCAACTTGTCGGCAGGGTCGATCTTTCGTCTTACCGGAGCGACTATCGTCGTTATTGGCAAGGGCAGTGAGTGGCGGACAATCGCCAGTGAGCAGCACTGGCACGAGTAGGGTCTTGCTGGCTACAATGTCCCATGTTTTCGACCTCGCGATTGCTTGCCGTCAGCGGTTTGCCTTCCGTGCGCCGTGACTCCGTCAGATGACGGACGCTGCGCCTCGACGGTCAGTGCTGCTCGGATCCGCCTGGCAAAGCGCCAGGGTCGCTGGTGCGCGGACTGGCGGCGCGTTGGGCGCAGTGCTGTGCACGGTCCTCGTCGGACTTTTGCGCCTGCCGGGAATCGCGCTGTTTGCGGCCACTGCGCTGCACGCCGAGTCCCCTCCGTCGGCCTATGTCGAGAACCCGCTCCTCGAACCGCGTTTCGCTTCGGTCGGCGTCGGAATCATTCCGCGCTACGTCGTGCCGACGGTGGCTCAGGACCGGGCCGGCTTCCTGTGGATCGCCACGGGCGACGGCCTGGTGCGTTACGACGGCTACAGGTTCCGCGTCCAGGAACGCGACAGCCCGGACCCAGCAGCGCGCACCCTGGGATGGATCCGCGCGCTGCTGGGAGGCAGCGATGGCCGCCTGTGGATAGGCACCGAGTGGGACGGGCTGGCGGTCTATGATCCGCTCAGCGAGAGGGTCACTCCCTGCCTTGGCGACAGAGACCGCGACGGCAGCGTGAAGCCGACGATTCGTGCGCTGGCCGAGGACGGCGCCGGCGGCATCTGGGTGGGTAGCGAGGGGGGTGGGCTGGAGCGCGTTGGCTCCGACTGTGCAAGCTCGGCCAACTACCGCCATTCGCAACAAGCCGGCAGCCTGCCCGACGATCGCGTGAGCGCGCTGCTCATTGACCGGCGAGGAACGCTATGGGTGGGCACCTGGTCCGGCTTGAGCCGCCGGCTCCCCGGCAGCGATCACTTCGAGGCGGTCTTTTCGAACCACGACCCCGGCGCTGGCGCCAATCTCGCCGGTCGCCTGGTTCAGGCCCTGTTCGAGGCGTCGGACGGGCGCCTCTGGGTAGGCACGCAGCAAGGCGAGTTGGCGATCATCGATCCCGTCAGCGGTGAGGGCCTGCTGCTCGAACAGGCAGCGGAAACGGCCGGCAGCAGCGCTGTGTCGAGTTTCGTCGAGGTGCCGGGTGGCCCACTGTGGGTTGGTCGCTCGTCGGGCATCGAAGTTCGCGACCCACGCGACGGCCGCTTCTTGCAGCGACTGCAACACGATCCGCGCCGCCCCGCCGGTCTGTCCGGCAACGAAGTGACCAGCTTGCTGCTCGACCACTCCGGGGTAATCTGGGTGGCGGGCTTCGGCGTCGGTCTGCAGCGTCACGACAGCAACAATCGTAGCCTGTGGCTGCGCAGCGCCGATCTGCAAGCGAATAGCCCGTTTTCCTCGTCCGACGTGCGCAGCCTGCTGCAAATTGATAATGGCGAAATCTGGGTCGCCACACACCAGGGCGGGGTGACCGTGATGGACGTCCAGTTGCGCGCCATCGGAGCGTTGCAGGTACGCAGCGCCGGGGAAGCCGTGGCCACTTCGCCGGCGGCGAAGCAGGCGCCGCCCCCCTTTCGGGTGACGGCGATGGTCCAGGCGGGCGATGGCACGGTCTGGCTCGGCACGGATGCCGAGTTGTATCAGTTCGGCAGTGATGGCCATCGCCGGCAGCTGCGCCGCCTGCCGCACGCCGGTGGCCCGACGACGCGCTTGCTGGCCGGCCACGACGGGAGCTTGTGGGTCGGTACGATGGATGGGCTGTTTCGTCTGCGCCCCGGCGTCGAGCAAGTCGTTCGCGTTGCTCGTCAGGGTGGGCAGGTACTGTATGCGGAAATCTCCGCCATCGCCGAAGGACCTGACGGCGACCTATGGGTCGGCAGCAGCAAGGGCCTCTTTCGTGTCGCTGCGGGTGAGCGCGAGTTGCGCCGGGTCGAGGCGGAAGCGGGTGCCGAGCTGGCCAATCCCAGCGTCATCGGGCTGCTCTTCGATCGGCAACAGACCCTGTGGTTGGACACCGCGGTGACCGGGCTGCATCGCATGCGCAGCTGGGACGGCCAGCGCGCGAGTTTCGAGCGCATCAGTCAACGGCACGGCGTCGTCAGCCGCCCCTTCGGCGCCAATTTGATCAGCGATGCGCGCGGCCGCATCTGGACGCACATGTACGTCTATGATCCGGCGAGCGACCGCTTGCACGAACTGACCGCGGCTGATGGCGCAGACCTGGGCACCGGCTGGTTCTATTCGTACGCCAGGACGCACGATGGTCGCCTGCTCTTCGGCGGCAGCAGGGGAATCCTGGTCGTTCGGCCGGAGCGCTTTGACGCCTCGGTCTACGCGCCACCCTTGCTGGTCTCCGAGTTGAGCATCAACGGGCAGCGCGTGTCGGCCGGCGGAATTCTCGCCGGCCTCACGCTGGCGCCCGAGCAGCGCAGCTTCAGCCTGACGTTTTCGGCGCTCGACTACAGTGACCCGGGCCGCCTTCGCTATGCCTACCAGCTGCAGGGATTCGATCCCGACTGGATCGACAGCTCTGCCGATTCGCGGCTTGCCAGTTACAGCAATCTCGATCCCGGCGATTATGTCCTGCGCGTGCGGGCCAGCAACCGCAGCGGTGCCTGGAGTCCGCACGAGCTGGCGATCAAGGTGCGCGTCATGCCTGCCTGGTGGCAAAGCTGGTGGTTCCAGCTGCTGGTGCTCTCACTGCTGGTGGCGATGGTCAATGCGCTGGTCCGCTTGCGTACCCGCAGTCTGCGCTTGCGCCAGGGCGAACTGAAACGGATGGTGCGCGAGCGCACGGCCGAACTCGAGACGCTGGCCCTGGCGCTGCAGCGTGAATCGGCGGCACTGGAAGAGTCGAGCCTGACCGACCCCTTGACCGGCCTGCGCAACCGCCGCTTCCTGACCCAGCACATCGAAGCCGACGCCGCCCTGGCGGTGCGCGAGTACGAGAGCCACTTCAAGTACGGGGCAAAATTGCGCGAGGACGCCGGGTTGATATTCTTCCTCTTCGACATCGACGGCTTCAAGGAGGTCAACGACCGCTATGGTCACGCCGCGGGGGACGCGGTGATCAGGCAAGTGAGCGAGCGATTGCGCCGCGTCTTCCGCGACACCGACTACCTGGTTCGCTGGGGTGGCGAAGAATTCCTCGTCGTGGCGCGTTCGACGCCGCGCTCGCACGCGGCCGACCTTGCCGAGCGGGCGCGCGCCGCCGTGGCCGAACACCCTTTCGATCTCGGCGATGGCCGCTTCCTGTCCAGAACCTGCTCGGCCGGCTTTTGCTGCTTTCCTCTGTCAACGCAGCATGCCGCCGCTCTCGACTGGCCGGCGGCAGTCAATATTGCCGATGCGGCGCTCTACGCGGTGAAGGGCGCTGGCCGCAATGGCTGGCTGGGAGCGCTCAGCGCCGGTGGCGAATCGGCCGAAGCCCTGCTTGCCCAGTCGCGCAGGCCCCTGGCTGAATGGATGCGCTCGGGTGGCGTAACGCTGGTCGGCTCTGCTCCGCACGACGGCCTGGCCGAAGCCGGGTTCCATAACGCGGTGGCCGGCGAGCAAGTGCGTTCGGTATCGGCCTCGGTCGAAGCGTGAGCCCGGGATTCTCGCCAGCAGCCTGTTGATCGCGTCGTCCCGTTGCGGACGATGCAGGCGGACGATGCAGGCGGAAGTGCTTCAGGGGGTGGGCTGCCGAACGGGGGTACGGGTGTGCGCCGCAATGCCCTGCCGGCGTCGCAGGGGAAGGTCGTCAGCAGCCGAGATTGGCGTGCATCTGACGTCCAACCGTCACCGCCTGCATTTGCCACTGCTGACGGTACTGCCCGGCGTTGGCCTCGATCCACGCCAGCGCCCGGAATTCCCTTTCGTCGACCGGAAAGCGTTCTACATAGGCTTCGATCACGGCGTATTGCTGCTGGAGAAAGTCCGCCTCGGAAAAGCGCGGTTGCGAGAAATTGCGCACAAGATCGCGAAAGAACTGCAGTGCGGTGTCATCTGAGATGTTCATCCTTATCACTCCTTGAGGAGAGTAGTGCTGGCCGCGGTGGTCCGGCTGATATCTCTGCAACGGCCTTCTTGAGACGTTCTTGAAGCCTTTCTGATTGATGACTTGTTCGAGGTGCCGCGTCCTTTATGTGACAAGCGACTTTAAGTGTCATGGCTAAGCTTCTGTAAGCTCGGTTTATTGTTTTCCACGCCAGGGGGGTGTTGTCAACAGGGATCAGGCGCTTGCACGGCTTTGTCGCGGTTAGTGGTGCAAAACTGACACACTCGCACGCTCTCGCTGGCCGGCGCGGGCGCAGACTGCGCCCGCGGGGCGCCCCCGCGGGAGTGGCCGAGAGTCACTCAAGTGACGTGGCGTGCGGGCTCCTTGGACCCGGGTTCGGGGCCTGTGCTAGAGTCTCGCCCTTTCCGTCCGGCCGACGCTTCCGCGTGGCGCGCAGGAGGCCAGCTGACGAGGCGGTAACAGGGGTAAATGCAGGCAGGTGCGGCCCGGTCGTTGGTCAGGATCGCCTGCTTTGGTGGCCGGCGCAGGCGGGGGTTTGCCGACCGATCGGCCGAAGGTTAAGGAAAATGGACTCTGTAGGGAGATTTGCCAGATGAGCGTCCGCGCTGACCTCTCACCTTGGCTGGCCGGAGCGCCGCCAGGACTCGTCGAACGCGAGGTGCGCTGCGCCTCGGCGGCCGGGCTGCATCGCATGGCCTATACCGAATGGGGCGAGCGCGACAATCCGAACGTGCTGGTCTGCGCCCATGGCCTGACCCGCAACGGGCGCGACTTCGACGAGCTGGCGCGGGTCATGTCTGCCGACTATCGCGTCATCTGCCCCGACGTCGTCGGGCGCGGACGCAGCGACTGGCTGCGCGACCCGTCGTACTACGTGTTTCCGCAGTACGTGGCGGACCTGATGGTGCTGCTTGCCCGCCTCGACGTCGACCGCGTACATTGGTTGGGCACCTCGATGGGTGGCTTGATCGGCATGTGGATTGCCAGCCAGGACGATTCGCCGATTTCCCGTCTGGTGCTCAACGATGTCGGTCCGCTGATCCCGGTGGCTTCCCTGCACCTGATTGGCGAATACGTCGGTCGGGCGCCGAGGTTCGCGACCTACGACGACGCCGAAAAGTATGTGCGCCTGGTCAGCGAGCCCTTTGGCCACTTGACCGACGCGCAGTGGCGGCATCTCACCGAGTGTAGTCTGCAGCGGGCGGACGATGGGTGCCTCGAGATGCGCTACGACCCGGCCATCGGTGACCCGTTTCGGCGCCAGTTGAGTGCCGGAGACGTCGACCTGTGGCCGATTTACGACGCCATTCGCTGCCCGACGCTGGTCGTTCGCGGTGCCGACTCGGCTGTGCTGACGCGCGCCAGCCTGCTTGAAATGGCCAACCGTGGGCCGCGCCCGCAGACCGTCGAGATTCCCGGCGTCGGACACGCGCCGATGTTTCTCGACGATGTGCAGATCGGCGTCGTGCGCGATTTCCTGCAGGTCGCCTGAGCCGTCTGAATCATGGCCTTGATCGGCGTCGGCGGTGCCTGATCAGCCGCCGATTACGCCGCACGCGACGCGCGCGCCACCGCCGCCGAGTGGCGCCGGGTCGTCCGAGTGATTGTCGCCGCCGGCGTGCACCATCAGTGAACGGTTCTTGACGTCGGCGAGCTTGAGTCGTGGCGCCAGTACCGGGTTGCTGGCCGTGCCGTCGGCGGCAACGTAGAGCGCTGGCAGGTCGCCGAGGTGCCCGTCGCCCCAGGCTTCGGCGTGCCGATTCGTTCCCTGCGGATCGAGATGCCCACCCGCCGCCAGTGCGGCGATGGCCACGCCGTCCCTGTCGCCGGGGGTGCACGCCGGCTTGTCGTGCACATGGAAGCCATGCAGACCCGGCGTCAAGCCCTTGAGCGCGGGATAGAAAGCCAGGCCGTACGGGGTTTCAACGATGCGCACCGTTCCCACCGCGGAGCCGACACCCTGGCTGCTGGCCAGATTCAGGGTGACGGTGGTCTCTGCGGCGAAGGCGAGAGCAGGGCACAGCAAGCAGGCGACGATGCTAAGGGAAGTTTTCATGGGATTTTCCTTGGGTGGAAGAGCCGTTCACGCGGCTGGGCGAGTACCTGTCCGCCCGCCTTGTCGAGCGCGGTGCGCCGCCATTGGCGCGCAGGGACGCGAACAAGCCGCGCCGAGAGAGGCCGGCGGGACTGATCGTGCGGCCATGATAGCGACTTGCGGAAGCCGAGAGCAAGGCCGCCAGCGCTGCGCCGGGGGAACAATGGCGGGTACGCTCGGCGCAGGCACCCGATCGGGGGCAGGAAATGAGAGCGACGGGGGGCGGGCCCCTTGGCGGCAGCACTGGCGTGCGCAGCTGAACTTCAGCATCTCTTAAGCTTGTCCCCTCAGCATTGGCCGCCAGGCTTTCTTGTCGAGGTATTCCGGTGACACAAATTCAGCGCGCACTGCGGCGCTTCTACGTCGTCATGTTCGTCTTCCTGTGCCTGCTGCTGGTGCAGTACTGGCCGTTCATCGAGGCCTCCGAGGCGAGCGTTTTTCTCTTCGCTGCGCTCTCGTCTCTGGCCGACGCGGCGATTTTTCTGGCGCCGGTGGTGGTCATTGGCCTGCTGTTGGAACGTGTCTTTCGCCCTCGCGCTGGCCCATGTCCGCGCTGGAAAGCGATGCTGGTCTACGGGCCGGTCTGGTTGCTCAGCCTGCTCGTCGTCTTGCTGCTGTTCATCGACCTGCAGCTGTTCAAGCTTTACGAGTACCACATCAACGCCTTCGTCTGGAATCTGGTGACTACGCCAGGCGGGCTTGCCGCGCTCGGGGCGAGCGAGCAGACGATCCACACCTTGGTTGCGCTGGTCGTCGTCGCTGCGGCGGTGCTGGCGGTTCTGCTCGCTGCGCTGCACCGCTTCGCCGCGCGAGAGCCTGGTGGGCCGGGACGTTTCGCGCATCGTCGGGCAGCAAGCCTGACCGCCCTTCTGCTGGTGACGCTGTTCGTCACCGAAGGGGTCTATGCGTTCAGCGCGTACACCGGCAAGGAGTCGTATCTGCAGGCGGCGTCGGTGCTGCCGTTTCATCTCAATACCAGTGCCACGGCGTTGCTACGCCGACTCGGCGTGGCGCCGGCGGAAAAATCCAATACGCTGAAACTCGCCAAGGGAAAGGTCAGCTATCCGCTGCAGCCGATTACCACGACGGCCAAGGAGAGATACCCGAACATCATCTGGCTGACCGCTGAATCGTTTCGCTGGGACCTGTTCAATGCCGAGGTGACGCCGAATCTCTGGGCCTTCGCCAAGCAGTCGATGAGCTTCAAACATCATTACAGCGGCGGCAACCGAACGCGCATGGGCCTGTTCTCGATGTTCTACGGCTTGCACGCGCCCTATTGGTACAGTTTCCAGGAGCAGCGGGTGCGGCCGGTGTTGATCGACCTGCTGATCGACAAGGGCTATCTCTTCTCATTGCGCACGAGCCAGAGCTTCACCTATCCGGAGCTCAACGATACTGTTTTTGCCGACATGCCGGCGGGCACGCTGATGCAGGCGCTGAGCGACGGCGAGCCCTGGCGGCGCGATCAGCAGAACGTCGACAACATGCTCACCGAACTGGCGGGCGCCGACGGCGCCAGGCCGCGTTTCATGTTCATGTTCTTCGAGGCGACACACGCTCCTTACACCTTCCCGGAGTCGGCGGTCATCCGGCCCGACTATCTGCGCGAGGTGAATTACGCCAAGCTGGACTTGCTGACCAACGTCGATGCCATCCACCAGCGCTACATCAACGCGGCGCACTTCGTCGATGCCCAGGTCGGACGCCTCCTGGACTACCTGCAGGCCAACCATCAACTGGACAACACCGTCGTCCTGTTCACCGGTGACCACGGCGAAGAGTTTATGGAGAACGGCCATTGGGGACACGGGCACGGCAACTATTTTCCCGAAGAGCAGATCAGGGTGCCGTTGGTGCTGCACCTTCCCGGTTACCCGGCGAAGAGCTATGAACACGTCACCTCGCACCTGCAGATTCCGCTGACGCTGATGGACTACATGGGGGTCTCGACTCCGGCGCAGGCGTATACCCTGGCCGGCGACCTCTTCCACAGCGAAGACTTCCTGGTCCTTGGCAACTACAACTACATGGGGATAAAGAACGGCGACAGCAAGCTCGTCTTTCCCTTCACGGGCAGCGAGTTCTTCCGCTACGATATCTATGATCGGCAGGACAAGAGGCTGCCCAGAGATCAGCGCCAGCCGGTGATCGACGCCAATGGCGCCGTGCTCAAGCGGGTCATTGCCGAGAGTCGTCGCTTCGTGCAGTAAGTAAGCCATCGACAGCGGTGGACGCCCATTGCCCGGCCAAACCAGGCCGCAGCGAGGCGTTTGCTGCGAGGAGAGAAATGAAGGTTGCAGTGATGGGGGCCGGCGCCGTGGGCTGCTACTACGGCGGCATGCTGGCCCGGGCGGGACATGCGGTGGTCCTGATCGGCAGACCGCAGCACGTGGCCGCGGTCTGCCGCGATGGTCTGTTCATGCACACGCAGTCCTTCCAGGCGCAGGTGCCGATGCAGGCCAGCACCGACGCGGGCGCCGTACGCGGCGCGCAGCTGGTGCTGTGCTGCGTCAAATCGCCCGATACCGAGACCGCCGCCATGGCCATGGCCCCGCATCTCGACCCCGACGCTTGCCTGCTGAGCCTGCAGAACGGCGTAGACAACGCCGAGCGCTGGCAAGCCGTGCTGCGCCGGGAAGTCGCCCCGGCGGTGGTCTACGTGGCCACCGAAATGGCCGGGCCTGGCTTTGTCAAGCACCATGGGCGAGGAGAGCTGGTCATCGGACCGTCGTCATGCAGCGACGAGCTGCTCGCGCTGTTCGCCGCTGCCGCGATTCCGGTCACCATTTCCGACAACGTGGCCGGGGCGCTATGGGCCAAGCTGATCGTCAATTGCGTCTACAACGCCGTGTCGGCAATTACGCAACTACCCTACGGTCATCTGGTGCAAGGGGACGGTGTGCCGGGCGTGATGCGTGACGTGATGGCGGAGTGCCTCGCCGTGGCGCAGGCGGCAGGGGTCGTGGTTGCCGGTGACATGTGGCAGGCCGTGCAGCAGATCGCGCACACCATGCCCGGCCAGCTTTCGTCAACGGCGCAGGACCTGGCGCGCCACAAGCCGAGCGAGATTGATCATCTCAACGGTTATGTGCTGCGCAAAGGCGAGGCCCTTGCTGTCCCGACGCCGGTCAACCGGGTCCTCTACGCTCTCGTCAAGCTGCTCGAATCACGCTAGTCGATGCTTCCGGGCCGCACTGGCCGCAGGGCATGCTGGCGCACGCCTACTGCAGGGCACTCGCCGGGCGCACGCGGGCCGCCGGGTCCTGGCGGTAGAACGCCGCGAGCTGTTCGTAGAAAGCCGGATATTGCGCGCGCAAGGCGTCCGGCGTCTCGAAAAACGCTTCACTCATGACGGCAAAAAACTCGCTCGGATTCTCTGCCGCGTAGGGGTCGAAAAGGGTGTCCCGGGCGCTGCCCTCCGCTTCGTCGACCTGCGTGCAGAAGTCTTCGTAACTGGCGAGCAGCGCCTGTTGCCAGTCGGCTCGCGACATCTCCGCCGGAAGCGCCGGGACACCGTTGGCTTCGCCGCTGAGCATGTCCAGCTTGTGCGCGAACTCGTGAATGACCACGTTGTAGCCGGCGCCGGCCATTTGCGCGTCGCGCCAGGAGATAAGCAGTGGTCCACCTTCCCAGGCCTCGCCCGAGGCCAGCTCCTGGTATTCGTGGACGACGCCGAATTCATCCTCGACGCTGCGCGGGATGACGAATTCATCGGGATAAACGACCATGCCGATCCACCCGCGGTAATAGTCGAGGCCGAGTTCGAGGATCGGCAGGCAGCCCTGGGCAGCAATCGAGACGCAGATTTCGTCGCTGAGTTGCAGACCGCCGGCGACGGTGAACTCCTTTTCGGCCAGAAATTCCTGGGCCAATGCGCGCAGCCGGCGCTGCTCGTCGACGTCGAGGGCGGCGAGAAAAGGCAGGGTCGAAACAATTCCCTGCCACAGGGGGTCGGGGATCTCTGCGGTTGCCGGTTGTCTTCGGAACCAGCCGATGAGTTTGCCGATCACGACGCCTTCGCCGTTCCCGGTGCGGCGGTGGTCAGGTAGATTCCGCCGAAGATCAGCGCAATGCCGAGGTAGTGGTAGGGGCGGGGTATTTCGGCGAGGAAAATTGCCGCCAGGAGCGTGCCGAAGACCGGCATCAGGTGGATGAACAGGCTGGCCTTGCTGGCGCCGACTTCGCCGACTGCGCGGTTGTAGAAGACGTAACCAAGAAAACCCGGGAAGACGCCCGTGTAGGCGATGCCGGCCAGCGAGCTGGCCGAGAGGTGAATCGTCTTCCCCTGCGAAATCTCCCAGGCGTAAGCCGGGGCGAGGGCGAGCAGGCCGACGACGATGAATGCGGCGAGGAGCAGCATCGGGTCGACGCCGACTGGCCGCCATTGCAGTCCGATGGTGTACAGCGCCCAGGCGAATACAGCCGCCAGCATCCACAGGTCACCGATGTTGAGGCTGAGATGGGCCAGTGTCTGCACGTCGCCACGGCAGACAATGATCGTCACGCCGAGCAGCGAGAGCAGCACGCCAAGCCCCTCGATCCTCCGCAGCCGCTTCTTGAGAAAGGCCCATGAGAGGGCGATGGTGGCGATCGGGATGAACGAGTTGAGCAATACGGCGTTGGTCGCCGCCGTGTAGTTCAGGGCGGTGTAAGCCAGTGTGTTGTAGACGCCGACGCCGAGCAGTCCGAGGACGACGACCGCCTTCCAGCTGCCGCGCAGCAGCGGCCATTGCGTGCGTAGATGCGGCAGGGCGAGGGGCAGGACCAGCGCCAGCGCAATTGCCCAGCGCCAGAAGGAGAGCGACAGCGGCGGCACCTGGTCGCGGATGGCGCGGCCAAGGACCATGTTGCCGGACCAGAACAATACGGTCAGCACGAGCAGCAGATAGGGGTGTTGCAGGCGGGCGAACATCGGCGGCTGGGGGGCAGCGGGCGGCAAACGCGCATTATGCCTGATGCGCGAGCGAGTCCATTATAATTGCCTTATGGTTTCAGTTACCCACTCGGTCGCCGCCCAAAGCGACTTCGAACACTCCCTGCAATCCCTGGTCGACGGTCTGCCGATGGCTGACTCCGAGCGTATTCGACGCGCGGTGGAATCTGCCCGGGCGCACTATGGCGATCGCCAGCTGGGTAGTGGCGAAGCCGTCTGGGGTCATGCTCTGGGTATGGCTCTGATCGTCGCCGGGCTCAAGCTGGACGTTGATTCGCGGCTGGCGGCGCTGCTTTTCGCGCTGCCTGCGCAGCAGGAGCATGGCCTGGCGCTGATCGAGAAGGAGTTCGGGCGCAGCGTTGCGCACCTGGTCGATGGCATATCGCGGCTCAACCGGGTGCGACCGATCACCCGCGGCTTCGTCGCGCAGTCGTCCGAAAGCGACGACAAGAGGCCGCAGGAGGTGAAGGCGCAGATCGAGGTGCTGCGCAAGATGCTGCTGGCGATGGTCGAGGATATTCGCGTCGTTCTGTTGCGCCTGGCCTCGCGCACACAGACCCTGCGCTACTACGCCGTCGAGCCCGATCCGCTGCGCGCCGCGGTGGCGCGCGAGACGCTGGAACTCTATTCGCCGCTGGCCAACCGGCTCGGTGTCTGGGAGCTGAAGTGGGAGCTCGAGGATCTGTCGTTCCGCTTCATGCATCCGGCGATCTACAAGGATATTGCGCAACATCTCGACGAGAAGCGAACCGAGCGCGAACAGTTCATTGTCGACGCCGTCGCTCGCCTGCAGCGCGAGTTGGCCGACGCCGGCGTTGGCGATGCCGAGGTCTATGGCCGGCCAAAGCACATCTTCAGTATCTGGAACAAGATGCGCAAGAAGGACGTCGCCTTCTCCGAAGTCTACGACGTGCGCGCCTTGCGCGTCATCGTCACTGACGTCAAGGACTGCTACACGGCGCTGGGCATCGTGCACCACATCTGGTCGCCGATCGCCAGCGAGTTCGACGACTACATCGCTCACCCGAAAGGCAACGACTATCGCTCCCTGCACACGGCCGTGCATTGCCCGGACGGGCGAGCGCTCGAAGTGCAGATCCGGACCCGGGAGATGCACAATCACGCCGAGTTGGGGGTCGCCGCACACTGGCGCTACAAGGAAGGTAGCAAGGCAACGCCGGAAGATCGCTACGACGAGAAGATCGCCTGGCTGCGTCAGCTGCTCACCTGGCGGGACGAGGCGGTCGATTCGTCGGACTGGGTGCGGCACTACAAGAAGGCTGCGTTCGACGAGACGATCTACATCCTGACGCCGCAGGGGCGCGTCGTGGACCTGCCGCGGGGCGCGACGCCGGTCGACTTCGCCTACCGCGTGCACACCGACATCGGCCATCGCTGCCGCGGCGCCAAGGTCGACGGCGCGCTGGTCCCGCTCAATACGCAGCTGGCCACCGGGCAGCGTGTCGAGATCGTTCTTGCCAAGCACGGTGGCCCCTCGCGCGACTGGCTGAACGCCTCGCTCGGCTACCTGTTCACCCATCGTTCGCGGGCCAAGGTCAGGCAGTGGTTCGCCAGTCTGGCCCTGGAGGACATGCTCGGCGAGGGGCGGGCGGTAGTGACTCGCGAGCTGCAGCGCATGGGGCAGTCGGGCATCAGCCTCGACGAACTCTCCGACCGCCTGGGCTTTGCCCGCCCCGACGACCTGTTCATTGCCGTTGCCCGCGCCAAGCTCAACCTGCGCCAGCTGCAGCTGGCGGTGCGTGGCGGCGATGCGCCGCCCGACGAAGAGGATCGCGTCGAGTTGGCGGTGTCCCGGCAGCGGCCGAGCGATGACGCCGAGAAGGGGATTCTGATCGTTGGCATGGATCGCTTGCTGACGCAGCTCGCGGGTTGCTGCAAGCCGGTACCGCCAGACCCCATCGTCGGTTTCGTCACGCGTGGGAAAGGGGTGTCGGTGCATCGCGCCGACTGCAGCAACTTCTCGAACATGCGCGCGATGAATGGCGAGCGGGTGATCGAAACGACCTGGGGGGCGGGCGAGGAAGGCATCTTCGCCGTCGATATCGTCATCGACGCCCACGATCGCCAGGGTCTGCTGCGCGACGTGTCCGACGTTCTCGCCCGCGAAAAGCTCAACGTGATCGCCGTCAATACGCAGTCTCGGCAAGGTAACGCGCTGATGCGCTTCACCGCCGAAGTCAGCAGCATCCCGCAGCTCAACCGTACGCTAAGCTTGCTGCACGGTGTCGAGGGCGTGGTTGGCGCGCGTCGCGCCTGAGTCGTCGTGCCGGCCTGGCAGGTTTCCCAGGCCGGTGCTTTCGACTTCCTCGCTAGCGCGTCAGTCCTTCAGCAGTTCGATCAGCTCGGCCTGCGACGAGTGCGGGCTGGTCCGCGAGCCGCGCCGCTGATGATAGCTGCCGTCGGGTCCCAGTTCCCAGGACAACGTATTGTCGGTGAGATAGATCTGCAGTCCTTCGGCGATCACCCGGCGCTTCAGCTTGCGGTCGAGGATCGGGAAAGCGAGTTCGATGCGGCGGAAGAAGTTGCGGTCCATCCAGTCGGCGCTCGACAGATAGACCTTCTCTTCTCCGTCGGCAAAGAAATAGAACACCCGATGATGTTCGAGCTGCCGACCGATGATCGACCAGACGCTGATGTTGTCCGACAAGCCTTTGACGCCGGCACGCAGGCCGCAAACGCCGCGCACGATGAGGTCGATCTTGACGCCGGCCTGTGACGCCTCGTAGAGCGCGGCGATGGTCTCCGGTTCGAGCAGCGAATTCATCTTGGCGATGATTCGTGACCGCTTGCCGGCACGCGCGGCTTCGGCCTCGGCCCGGATCCCGGCGACGACGTTCGGCTGCAGGGAGAAGGGGGCTTGCCAGAGGTGCTTCAGGGTCTGCGCACGCCCGAGGCCGGTAAGCTGCTTGAAGACCTCGTTGGTATCGGCGCCGATCTCTTCGTTGCTGGTGAGCAGACCGAAGTCGGAGTACAGACGGGCGGTCTTCGGGTGGTAGTTGCCGGTACCCAGGTGCACGTAGCGCCGCAGGACGCTGCCGCCCGCCTTGCCTTCCTCGCGGCGGACGATCA
The DNA here is from genome assembly GCA_000585075.1 of Candidatus Accumulibacter regalis. GTDB lineage: Bacteria > Pseudomonadota > Gammaproteobacteria > Burkholderiales > Rhodocyclaceae > Accumulibacter > Accumulibacter regalis. The sequence goes on from JEMY01000003.1 coordinate 70,201, forward strand.
TCAGCATCTTGGCGTGCACCTTGTAGCCGACGACGCCGTAGATGACGTGTGCGCCGACCTCTTCGAGCTTGGTCGCCCAGCCGATGTTCGCTTCCTCGTCGAAGCGCGCCATGAGTTCGACGACCACCGTGACTTCCTTGCCGTTCTGCGCCGCGCGCAGCAGCGATTGCATCAGCACCGAATCCGTGCCGGTACGGTAAACGGTCATCTTGATGGCCACCACCTGCGGGTCGGTTGCCGACTGCTCGAGCAGTTCAATGATCGGATTGAAGCTCTGGTAGGGATGGTGCAGCAGGATGTCGCCGCCGCGGATGGCCTCGAAAACGTTGCCGCTTTTCTCCAGCGCCTTTGGTGTGCCGGGCTTGAAGGGCTTGAATTTGAGATTGTCGCGCATCACCCAGTCGGGGACCTGCATCAGGCGCACCAGATTGACCGGGCCGGCGACGCGATAGAGGTCGCGCTCGGTGAGGTTGAAGTGGCCGAGCAGGAACTCGGTCATCGCTTCCGAGCAGTTGTTGGCGACTTCGAGGCGGACGGCGTCACCAAAGTGTCGCTGTGGCAATTCGCCCTGGATCTTGGTGCGCAGGTTCTTGACCGCTTCTTCGTCCACGAACAGGTTGCTGTTGCGCGTGACGCGGAACTGGTAGCAGCCGAGGACTTTCATGCCGGCGAACAGCTCGTGCACGAATTCGTGCAGGATCGACGACAGGAAGACGAAGCAATACTCGCTGTCACCGAGTTCGCGGGGCAGCTGGATGACTCGCGGCAGGACACGGGGCGCCTGCACGATGGCCGCATCCGAGCTGCGCCCAAAAGCATCGCGGCCTTCGAGTTCGACGGCGAAGTTGAGACTCTTGTTGAGCACCCGCGGGAAGGGGTGCGAGGGATCGAGGCCGATCGGGGTGATCACCGGCATCGCTTCGCGGAAAAAGAAGGCGCTGATCCATTCGCGCTGCGCCGGGCTCCAGTCGGCGCGTTTGAGGAAACGTATGCCTTCGCTGGCGAGCAGCGGCAGGATCTCCTCATTCAGCAGGGCGTACTGTTCCTTGACCAGGGCGTGCGTTTCGTCGCAGACCAGGCGGTAGACTTCGCGCGCGGTCTTGCCGTCGGTGGTGAGCGCGACCGATCCGAGCTTGAGTTGCTCCTTGACTCCGGCCACCCGGATTTCGAAGAACTCGTCGAGATTGCTGCTCACGATGCACAGGAAGCGCAAGCGTTCGAGCAGTGGGGTCTTGGGGTTCTTGGCTTGCCACAGCACGCGCCGATTGAAAGCAAGCAGCCCCATCTCGCGATTCTGGAAGTAGTCCGACGGAAAACCGTCAGTGGCCTTGTTGAGAGGGGCTTCGGTGGGTGTGGCGGCGGTGTTCATGGGTTCCTTCCGTGGAAATTGAGGGGTCGAGCAGGCGTGGCAAAGACAACAACCATATTACAGCTATCGCTCTGGCGCTGGTCGCCGAAGAGGCCATTTTCTCGACAAAGTGGCATTGTTCGACGAGTTGCGGCTCTCTGGCCAGGCTGTTGGCGGTGGTAACATGGCCAGATCGCAAACAGCTTTCGCCGTCTGGCCGGAAGAAAAACGGGCATGAGTTACGAACTAATTGCCGGCGTCGACCTGGGGTCCAACAGTTTTCGCCTGCAGCTTGGGCGAATCGTTGGCGATCAGATTCACCCGCTTGACAGCCTGAAAGAGCCTGTTCGCCTGGGTTCTGGACTGACCAGAGAGAGAATTCTCGATCACGCCACGCAACAGCGTGCGCTCGACGCCCTGCGTCTGTTCGGCAAGCGGCTGAGCGGCTTCGCACCGGAGCAGGTACGCGCGGTGGCCACCGACGCGATGCGCGTCGCGCGCAATGCGGACCTTGTCCTGCCACAGGCCGAGGCTGCGCTCGGCTTTCCGATCGAGATCATTGGTGGCCGCGAGGAAGCACGTCTGATCTTCATTGGCGCCGCCAACGCGCTGCCGGCCGCGGCTTACCGGCGTCTGGTGGTTGATATTGGCGGCGGCTCGACCGAGTTGATCGTCGGCGAGGGCCTTGAGCCCTTGCTGATGGAGTCGCTGTTCATGGGGGGGATCAACTTCCGCCAGCGCTTCTTCCCCGATGGCAAGGTAGACCACAAGCGCTTCAGTGCCGCGGAAGTGGCGGCCGCTGGCGAAATCGAAGCGGTGGTCGTCGACTATCGCCGCTGCGGGTGGCAAGAGGCCGTCGGGACATCGGGTTCGGCGCAGGAGCTTGCCGGTGTGCTCGAAATGAACGCGCTTAACCCTGACGGGTGCTGCGGCATCACTCGCCAGGGCCTGGCCCGTCTGCGCCAGATGATCATCGCCGCCGGTTCGGCCGAGCGGCTGCAACTCAAAGGTCTGCGCAGCGAGCGTCTGCAGATCCTGCCCGGTGCCCTGGCCATCATGTCGGCCGTCTTTTCCTCGCTCGAAATCGAGACCATGACCTATTCCGAGGGCGCTTTGCCGATGGGCGTCCTGCACGATCTGCGCGGCCGTTTCGAGCATCACGACACGCGCGAGGTGACCGTCGGCCAGTTCATGCGCCGTTACCTGGTCGTCGAGGAACAGGTCCGGCACGTCGAGCGCACGGCCCTGGCGTTGCTCGGGCAATTGATGCCGCTCGATTCTCCCGAGCACGAGAGCGACGTCCACTTTCTGCGCTGGGCCATCTCGCTGCACGAAATTGGCGTTTCGGTGGCGCATGGGAGTTTTCACAAGCATGGCGCGTATATTGTCAGCAACGCCGACATGCCCGGCTTTTCGAAGCGTGACCAGTCGCGTCTGGCCTTGCTGATCCTCGGCCAGCGGGGCAGCCTCCAGAAACTGGCCACGCTGCCTGCCGGCGATCCCAATTGGCGGCTGCTCTTCTGTTTGCGGCTGGCGCTGTTGCTGCATCGGTCACGTGCCGACCTGGCGCCGCCCGTGTTGGCCATTCGCGAGTCTCCAGCCGGCTTTCAGTTGGATGTCTCTGCTGCCTGGCTGAGCGGCAATCCGCTGGCCGTTGCCGCTTTGCGTGAAGAGTCGCTGCTGTGGGGGGCTATCGGCAGCCAGCTGCGGGTCAGCCCCCGGCCAGCTGGAACGAAGCGGTCATGAGGCCGCAATGAGCGTCGCCGCGCTCGAAGTTCTTCAGCAGCCGGGGGGGCTGCGGCTGTGCCTGTCCGGCGAATGGACGCTGACCACGATGCCGCATCCGATTGTCAGCTTCGAGCGCCGCCTGCGCGAGCTGGCCGCCGGCAACCCGGCGTGGGACCTGCAGTCGATCACGCGGATGGACAGCGCCGGCGGAATTCTGCTGTGGCGCGCCTGGGGCCGGCAATGGCCGGCGTCGCTGCTCATATCGACCCGCCATCGGGCGCTGATCGCCCGTATCGAGGCGATGGTGGTCGACGCTTTGCCGACGAGCCGCGCCAACGAGCGCCTGCTTGCGCTGTCCGCTGTCGGTCGATTGCTTCTCGCCGCGGCCAGTCATCTTACCGGGATGGTGGCCCTGGTCGGCCAGCTCGTTCTCGACGTCTTCTACCTCTGCCGGCATCCAGGCGACATACCCTGGCGGGAGTTTTCGGCAAACCTCTTCAAGAGCGGTGCGCAGGCGCTGCCGGTGACGGCGTTGATCGGTTTCCTGATTGGTGTCGTTCTTTCCTACCTTTCGGCGTTGCAGTTGGCGAACTTCGGTGCCGACGTATTCATCGTCAATCTGCTTGGCATCAGTATCGTTCGCGAGCTGGGGCCGGTGCTGGTCGCCGTTCTCGTCGCCGGTCGTTCGGGGTCGGCGATGACTGCCCAGATCGGCGTCATGCGCGTCACCGACGAGATCGACGCCCTGGCCACGATGGGCGTTTCGCAAAGCCAGCGCCTGGTCCTGCCCAAGGTCGCCGCACTCTCGGTGGCGATGCCGCTGCTGGTTCTCTGGTGCTCGGCGGCGGGGATCATCGGGGGCATGGTTTCGGCCAATCTGCAGATGGACCTGTCGTACGGTTTTTTCATCGACACCCTGCCCAAGGTAGTGCCGGTCGCCAATCTGTGGATCGGCATGACCAAGGGCCTGATTTTCGGCTTTCTGATTGCGCTGATTGCCTGTCACTTCGGCCTCAGGGTCAAGCCGAACACCGAAAGCCTGTCGTCGCAGACCACCGCTTCGGTGGTCACGGCGATCACCGTGGCGATTCTCGTCGATGCCGTCGCGGCCATCCTGACGCGCAGTGTCGGTCTGCCGCTGTGAAGGTCGCCTTGGCGGAGGGGAGGCGAGCTACGATGCCGGCCATCGAAATCCGCGGCCTGTGTACGCGCTTCGGCGATGTGGTGATTCATCAAGACATCGATCTCGACGTCGAAGCGGGGCAGATGCTGGGCCTGGTCGGTGGCTCGGGCAGTGGCAAGACGACGCTGCTGCGCGAGATCGTCGGCCTGTTGCGGCCGAGCGCCGGGACGCTTAAACTCTTCGGCCGGACGCTTTTCGATGGCGATCACGAGCAGGGCCGAGCGCTCCGCCGCCGCTTTGGAATGCTCTTTCAGCAGGGCGCACTCTTTTCGGCGTTTTCGGTCTTTGACAACATCGCCTTTCCGCTGCGCGAACTGCGCAGTCTCGACGAAGCAATGATCCGTGACCTGGTTCTGCTCAAGCTGGCGATGGTCGAGCTTGAGCCGCGCCACGGTTGTCTCATGCCGGCCGAGTTGTCCGGCGGCATGATCAAGCGGGTGGCCCTGGCGCGCGCCTTGTCCCTCGAGCCGGAACTCCTGGTCCTCGACGAACCGACAGCCGGTCTCGACCCCGACCGCAGCGAGAACTTCATCAAGTTGCTCAAGTTGCTGCAGCACGAGCTTGGCTTTACGGTGGTCATGGTGACCCACGACCTCGATACGCTGCTCGGCCTGGCGACGCGTCTGGCGGTGCTCGCCGACCAGAAAATCGTGGCTTGCGGCACGGCCGCAGAAGTGTTGGCCGTCGATCACCCCTTTGTTCAGAACTTCTTCGCTTCCAAGCGCGCCGCGGCAGCGATCCGAGAGGAGGTAGCTTAGCCATGGAGAACCGCTCGCACGCCCTGATAGCCGGCCTGTTCACCCTGTTTCTGGGCGTTGCATTGGTGCTCTCGGTATGGTGGATCGGCGGCAAGCACGAAATGACCCGCGACTACATCGTCGTCACGCGGCAGAACGTCACCGGACTCAGCCTGCAGGGACAGGTCCGTTACCGAGGCATTCGCGTCGGCAAGGTACAGGCGATCGAACTGGATCCCGCGGATGTGCGCAACATCCTCATTCGCATCAGCGTCAATGACTCGGTACCGGTCACGCGCGGGACGGTCGCCAAGATGGGCTATCAGGGAGTGACCGGAATTGCCCACATCCTGCTCGAAGAATCCGGCGACGATCCCCAGCCACTGCCTGGCGACGCCGGCGATGCGTCGCGAATCGCCATGCAGCCGTCGTTGATCGAGGAACTGTCCGATGCCGGCGGGGCCACCTTGCGTGCGGCGGGAGCGTTTCTGAGCAATGCCAACAAGTTGCTCGACAGCGAAAACCGGCAGAACTTTGCCAGGATTCTGGTCAACCTCGAAGCGACCACCGCCAACGCCAATGACGCCATTGCTCAGTTTCGCCAGTTGCTGACGCAGACTCCCGAGAGTCTTCGTTTGCTCAACGCCACGCTGGCTCGCGCCGAGCATGCGGCAGGCCAGGCGACGCCGCTGCTGGTTGAGGCCCGCGAACTGGTCGTGGGCCTGCAGGCGGTCAGCAAGAGAGTCGATCGCCTGCTCGGTGATCCGTCACCGAGCGGAGTGGCCGCACTGGCGCCGCGTCTCAACGAGCTGGGGAGCGAGCTGTCGGCAAACTCGCGCCAATTGCAGCGCGTGTTGCAGCTGTTGGAGGAGTCACCACAAAGCCTCGTTTTCGGCTCGCCAAAGCACTTTCCCGGTCCCGGCGAAGCCGGTTTCACCGCACCGCCAAGCCGTGAGGGTTCGCGATGAAGAAACTTTCGATCTGCCTTGCTGCGTGCGCCTTGCTTGCCGCGTGCGCAGGCGGCACCCGCAACACGCGATCGGCCGGGACCTACGACTTCGGTTTACCGGCGGCGCGTCTGGCGACAGGCGCCAGCTGGTCGAAGCTGGCCCTGGAGATTCGCGCGCCGTTCTGGTTTGACTCGCTAAGTATCGAATACCGCCTGCTCTACGACGATCCTTTGCAGCTGCGTAGCTACGCCGCCAGCCGCTGGGCAGGAGCGCCGGGACTGCTGCTCGCGCAGCGGCTGCGCCAGCAACTCGGCGTGCTCAGCGGTGGCGGGCGTACGGCCGTCGGCTGCCTGTTGCGCCTCGAACTGCAGGAGTTCTCGCAGGTTTTCGATACGCCCCTGCTCAGTCGTGGCGTGCTGCAGGGAACGGCCAGCGTGCTCGACGCCAGGCAGCAGATCGTCGCCGAGCGCTGGCTCAGCATCGAGCAGCCGGCGGCCAGTGCGGATGCCAGCGGCGGTGTTCGCGCCCTCGTTTCGGCCAGCGACGAACTCGGACGGCAGCTGGCTGGCTGGTTGCAGGAACTAGAGGAACTTGGCCGACTGAAGCACTGCCCGGCAGCAATGGCTGGCTGAGGAGCAATGCCCGGGCCAGCGTCAAAGCGGTTTTTCGTGGATATCGCAAGGAGGCAAGGATGAGTACCGAGACGGCAATTCTGGATGACCCCTACGTCGTGCGCAGCGATCGAGGGGGCGTTGCCACGCTGACCCTGAACCGGCCGCAGCAGTTCAACTCGCTGTCGCAGGCAATGATCGCCGCACTGCAGGCGCAGATCGACGCCATCGCGCCTGATCCCGCAGTGCGCGTGCTGGTCATTGCCGGGGCCGGCAAGGCGTTCTGTGCCGGACACGACCTCAAGGAGATGCGCGCCAATCGCGACAAGGCTTTCATGCAGGACCTGTTCCGGCGTTGCGGCCGGATGATGATGGCCCTGACCCGGATGCCGCAGCCGGTGATCGCACGCGTGCATGGCATCGCCACTGCCGCCGGCTGCCAGTTGGTGTCGATGTGCGACCTGGCCGTGGCTGCGGACAAGGCGCGCTTTGCCACCTCGGGAATCAATGTCGGCCTGTTCTGCGCGACACCGGGCGTCGGCTTGTCGCGCAACCTGGGTCGCAAGCAGGCGCTGGAGATGCTGCTTACCGGTGATTTCATTGATGCTCAGGCGGCGCTGCAGCAGGGTCTGGTCAATCGCGTGGTCGCTGGCGACGCTCTTGACAGCGAGATCGACAAGCTTGCCGGGTCGATCATCGACAAGTCGTCGGTGGCCATCGGCATGGGCAAGCAGATGTTCTACAAACAGCTCGAAATGGGGCTCGAAGGCGCCTACCAGTACGCCTCCGAAGTCATGGCCTGCAACATGATGAGCGAAGACGCCGGCGAGGGCATCGACGCCTTCATCGGCAAACGCAGGGCCGAGTGGAAGGGCCGCTAGGCGCGGCCGTGCATCATGGCGCTCGTGTTTGGGCCCAGCGCTGCCTGACGCGCGCCCGGTCGCGGTGGCGCCGGCCAGGCGCGCCTGCGGCCGCGTAGGGGAGCCTGCTGTCTGGCGTCAGACGACGGCCAGCTGGCCGGGTCCGCCGATCCGGGCAGTTTGCAGTGCCTCGACCGAGCGCTTCAGCAGGTCGTCAAACGACTGGTCGGTGGCGCAGGCCTGGCTCGCCCCGATGCTGACCGTGAACTGGACGGTGCCGTTGTCGGTAGGAATCGCGATGCCGGCGGTCGCCGTGCGGATCCTTTCCGCAACCACGATCGCGGCGCTGATATCGGTGTCGAGCAAGAGCATGGCAAACTCCCCGGCACCGAGCCGCCCAATCATGTCCGCGCCGCGCAGACAGGCGGTCGCCGCCTCGGCGAACGAGACCAGTGCCCGGTCGCCAACGGCGTGGCCGTAACCATCGTTGATGCGCGTGAAGAAATCGATATCGACCAGCAGAATGGATAGCGGCCCCTGCTCACCGTTCGCGCCCTGCAGTCGCTCTTCGACGGCTGCGACGAAGTGCTGGCGGCTGCTGACGCCGGTCAGGCGATCGGTGGTCGCCAGGTAGTGCAGCTCGGCGTCCTGGTTGGCCAGTGCGCGCAGCAGGCGCAAGGAGCGCAAGGACACCACGGCCAGCGGGAGGGTGACCCCGATGGCCAGCACGATAACCCACAGGGTCTGTTTCAGCCACGGCGCAAGCGCCGCGTCGTAGTCGGCGGAGACCATCACCGACAAGGGGAAGTCGGGGAGCGTCGAATAGCTGGTGAACTGTCGCCGCTGGCGGGCAGTGGTTTCTTCGAAGACCAATGGCTGCACCGGCGGCGTGAGTTGTGCGCCGGGAAGCGTCACGCCGGTAATCGGCTGGCCGAGCAGCTGCGGGTTGTCAGGCGCGGTCGCCAGAACCGTGCCGTCAGAGCGGAGGAGGGTGATCACGCCGCCCGGCTTCGGGCGCTGCTTCTCGTAAACCGGCGTCAGTTTTCCCAGGTCGATCACCGCAACCAGGATCGGGAACGCCTGTGCGAGCACACGGCGGGCGATCGGCAGTTCAAGATGATCGTCCGCCTGCCTGCGCGTGGGGGCGCCGATGAACAGGCCGTCCCTACCCGGCGTGCCCCGGAAGTAGTCGCTGTCGGCGACCTTTTCCAGCCGCTCGGGGGGGTCGCTGAGGACGTCGATCTCGGTGCCGTCGGCAGTCACCAGACGGACGTCGATGGCGGCGGTGCGATCGCGAAAATCATCGAGTAGGCGGCGAAAACCGGGGTCGCTGCGTGGGTCGCGGTCGGGGTTTGCTTCCAGCCAGCCGGCACACACGGCGAGAATGACGTTGGCCAGGCGAAACTGCCGTCGTGTCTGGTCTTCGACCGCGTGATTCATCTGTTGCAGGGATTCGCGGGTCGTGGCTATGCGTTCATCGCGGGCCACGACGATCCAGAAACTGACGGCAGCCCACAGGGCGACCACGAATAGCAGCGAGAACACGATGACCGTGCGCGGGCTTGCCCATTCCTCAAGGTGTTTGCTGGTGGCTTTAACCATAGTGTCTGCCCCCTGTCGCACAAGGGGAGTCATTTTAGCAGCCCGACGGCGTCAGCGCCGGCTGTCGCCGACGTCCGGCTCCGCCTCGTCGGCGTGCACGTCGATGACGCCGGCGAAGAATTCGATCGCCGTGTCGGAAACCTGCGACGTGTCGTAGTAAGCGTACGCGCCCGCGCCAAGCGCACCGAAGACCGGAATCCAGCGCGAAATCCCCTTGCCGATCAACCGTTGCGCGATGTGCATGCCGATCTTCAGAACGACCGCCTGGACCTGCGGCCGCGAGGCCCGCTGAACGACGAAACGCTGTCCGATCTGGGCGACCAGGTCGCGAACCGCCTGTGCGTCCGTATGCCGAAAAAGACAATAAATCATTTCCTCGCGGCCCAGTTCGGCTGTTTTTCCATGGCAAGCAGCAATGTCGGCGACGAGTTGGGTCTGCAGTTGCCACAGCGAGCGCAGTTCGGGCAGCAGGGTCAGCCAGCCGAGCGGGCCGGGCGGCAGACTTAGTCCGCTGGTGGTCAGCGCAGCACGTCGCGCGGCGGTTGCGGCCAGCGCGCGGGCGCGAAGTTCCGGGTTGGCGGCTGGCAGTTCCGTGCTGAAGGGTGCCTGGCCGACAAAGTCGAGAATCGCTTCGGCGATGCGGGTTCCGGCCTTGAGCTGCGTGCGGCGTTTCGAGAAGCGTTTGTCTTGCATCGTCAGGGTCGTCAGCTGCGTTGAAAGAAAGGGGGCCCGTCCGCCGCCAGGTGGCCGCAAGGGCAATTCTGCTTCATGCGCCGGTCCGCCGCCAGACGCTGGCCAGCCAGGGCTGCCGTTCTCTCGGCAGGCCGGCCGGCCGATAATAGTGTTCGATCTCCCTATAGCCGGCATTGGCCATCTGGCTGCGCCAGGCGGCGAGGTCGTGGTAGCTGGCGTAGCGGCCATTGCTCCAGCCCTCCGCGTTATCGCCGCGCGGGTTCGAGCAGAACAGGATGCCGCCCGGCTTGAGCGTGGCGCACAATTGCCGCAGCACGCGTGGCAGTTCCTGGCTCGGGATATGGAACAGCGAGGCGTTGGCGAAGACGCCGTCAAAGTGTTCCGCAGGCAGATCGAGCTTGAGGAAGTCCTGCTGCCATACGGTGCAGCCGCTGTCGCTGCGTGCCATGGCGACGAATTTCCGGGCTCCGTCGAGTCCGATGGCGATATGACCTAGCTGCGCAAAGGCCTTGAGGTCGCGGCCCGGGCCACAGCCGAAGTCGAGAATCGTGAACGGCGCCTGGCCCTGGATATGGCGCAAGAGCGAGGCGATATTCTGGCTCACGTCGTGATCGCGAGTGCCGTCGCGGAAGTCCTCGGCGCGCTGGTCGTAGTGGGCCAGGGTCTGGGCGGTTATCGATTCGAGATCTTCGGAAGCTAGGGGCATGGCGGGTGTTGGCGACCGGTAGACGAGCTGCGGGCAGAACGGCGGAACGGAAATGGCGTGCCATTCCATGGTAAACCATAGGCCAGCGCTTCGGGTCGCCGGCGGGTCATTTTACGCCGGCAAGCGGCCGGCGCGGCGCGCTGGCGTGGTGACCGCGTGACCGTCTTGCGGACCAGAAACCAGGGCCCCGGATCGTTCTCCCACACTGTGTCCGGCGCTCGTCAGGCGCGCGCCGCCAGTCGCTGCCGCGCGGATTATGGGTATTCTGGCCGCGGGCTGCCGTCAACTGCCAGAAACAGGAAATGAAATGTTCCTGTGCTAATCTACGTTACGGCGCACAGCCTTGCGGGGCTGGCTGCAGAAGGGCCGATGACAGGCTGGCGCCAGGGAGAAGGAAGAACATGACCCGGGGAACGCATGCTTTCCTCGCCAAGAGGGTTCACCATGGCCATTGAAACCGAAATCAAGCTATCGCTGTCAGCGCGCACGGCCAGTCAGTTGGGTAGCCACGCGTTGCTCGCTGGCGTGCCGTCGCAGCGCCAATTGCTGGTCAACACCTACTACGACACGCCGGACAACCGTCTGCGTGGCGAGCGGCTGGTTGTACGCTATCGTCAGAAAGGCGGCGAGTGGCTGCTGGGCGTCAAGACTGCCGTTCAACTCAGCGGTGGGCTGGCCGAGCGCAAGGAGTGGGAGCGCAGCGGCCGGCCCGGCGACTTCGACTTCGCGCATGTCGACCAGAGTGCCGTCCGCGACTTCCTGGAGCCTCTGCGAGATCAGTTACAGCCGGCGTTCGTCACGCACTTTCAGCGCCGCTCCTGGCTTCTTGAGCCGCGCGACGGCGTGCGCATCGAACTGGCGCTCGACCGCGGGACGATCGAGGCCGGTGATCGCCGCCAGCCAATCTGTGAGATCGAACTGGAGCTCGTCTCCGGAGCCGTCGGCGATCTCTTTGATCTGGCTCTTGCGCTGCAAGCTACCCTGCCCCTGCATCCGGAAGCCAGGAGCAAGTCCGATCGCGCCTATCGCCTCTTGGCCGACGCGCCGATGATCGCGGCGAAAGCATTGCCGGTTCCTGTCGATGCCGGCATGTCGAGCGTCAGCGCATTTCGCAGGATTGCCCTGTCGTGCGTCAGCCAACTGCAGAGTAACGAGAAAGGCATTCTCACCACCGACGCTCCCGAGTTCGTGCACCAGGCGCGCGTTGCTGTTCGCCGCCTGCGGTCGGCGATGCGCGTCTGGCAGCGCCACCTCCCGGTGGCGTTCATGGAACGTTTCGATCCGCTCTGGCAAGCGTTCGCCAAGCGTCTGGGTGACGCGCGAAACTGGGACGTATTCCTGGCCGATACCGCACCCCTGCTGAGTGAGACCTTTGCCGACCGGGCAGAAATCGGGTTGCTGCTCCGCTACGCACGCCGGCGCAGCACAAGCAATCGCAAGGCCGCCCGAGCTGTCTTGAAATCGGCTGCGTATTCCCGCCTGCTGCTCGAATTCAGTGCAGCACTTCTGGCGCTGCCGGAAGGCAAGGTTCGTTTGCTGGGGGACTTTGTTCCCGCGTGGCTCGACAAGTGCGCCAGGCGCGTCAACCAGCGCGCCGCCGAGGCGCAGGGTGGCAGCGACGAGGCACGTCATCGTCTACGCCTGGCGTTCAAGCAATTGCGCTACGCGCTTGAGTTCCTTTCGCCGATCCTCGCCGGTCCCGTGTTGGAGAACTATCATCAGTCGCTTACGGCACTGCAGGAACAGTTGGGGCGCCAGAACGATCTGGCGGTCGCCCTGCAACTGACCACGGAGGCGTTGCCCGGCCGCAAGGGCGAGGTCGTGCGAGACTGGCTGGCGGCGCAAAGCAGTGCCCTGCTGCCGGAACTGGGAGCGCTGCTGGAAGATTTTCGGCGTCAGGACGCGCCGTGGTCGGTGCCGTTGCCGTGACAGGGCTGGGCTTGTGGGGTGCTACGGGCGACACCGAAGGCGCTTCAGCCTTCCTTCGCTGCGTGTTCCTTGTGCAGGTCAACGTAGCCGGTAAGCTGTGTATCGATCTCGTTGAACGCTGACGGCGGTTTCTGACCCAGGCGTGACATTCGCCGTATCAGACGCTGCTGCGCAAAGGTCTCCGATGGGTCGGGCTTGCCAAGTCCATACTCCGAGCCGCGTTTGGTCATCACGACCATCCCGTCGTTGTCCAGTCTGTAGCCAGTGAGTGGCGACGTTCTGATGTGCGACGACGAGGGAAAGCGCGGATTCTTGCCGAGCACGCGCCCTTCGATGCACACCAGCGTCTCACCCTCACGGGTGATCAGCTCCAGTGTTTTCCAACCATTGAGGATATTCATAGTGCTCCCCGACCCTGTTCACGACGCAAAGTGCCGAAGCAAGCCGCCATTCTACCCGACAAATCAACGCCGCACCGTTTTTCAGAAGCAGGTCCGATGCCCTGGCCCGGTTCGCCGATAAGTGTGATCGTGGACTTGATCATGAGTCCTTTCAGAGACTTGCAAGCCAAGAGAAAGCCCTGTTAAACACCCTTCCCGAACGCGGGAAGTGACCTATCGCTGCCACCGCGAAAGCAGGTCAGTTGTTTGCGGCGGAGCAAGCAAAGTGGCGCACCGTTCGTGTTTCGAAAGCGGCTTGATGCGCCGCCAGCACGAGCTGGTCGTCGCGTGCGGCTGAGTTTCTGCAGGCCGGTCAGGAAACCCGGGCATTTGCCGCATCAAACAGACGCACTTAACCAGTAGCAAGACTCTTGCCAGTTTTGGCGGTGACAATTATGAGCCATTAAAGCAATAGCTTGGAGTTTTCGTTGGTAGGCGGCAGGAAATGGTCTGTAAAATTTTCCGACACTCGCGGCGCGTGGGCGGTCTTCAACATGGCGATCGTCGGCCTGACTGCGCCGTTTCCGCGGCAGCTTTCAAGCGTACACCGCCTCTTGCAGCAGGCAGTCGCGTTCGTCGGCGCGCAGCGGCTGCGTCCTGGAAAGTTGTTGCGCCAGTACCGCCAGCGTCGCTTCGGAGGCATCGTGGCCTTTGTGCAGGCGACCGCGGATGCGGGCGCGCAATACGGCCGGGGTCGCCTGCGGGGCGACGATGAAGAAAGCGGCGTTGGTGTGCGCGGCCAGGGCCCGGAAGCGATCGCGCCGGTTGCCTTCGAGAAAGGCGGCGTCGACGATCACCGACCAGTTGGCCACGAGCAGTTCCCTGGCCAGCGCGTACAGGCGGGCGTAGGTCAGTTCGCTGGCGTCACTGGCGTAGATGCCGCCGTCTACCGGCGAGCCACTTCGCGCCGTGGCGTCGAGGTCGAACAGCCGCTTGCGTTCGACGTCGGAGCGCACGCGCAAGGTCGCCGCCTCCGGATCGTGCAGCAGGATTCTTCGCGCCGCGCGACTCTTGCCACAACCGGCGACGCCGTGGGTGATGATCAGGCGTGCCGGCGGCGGTTTGGCGAGGCGTTCGGCGAGCGCCAGATAATGGCGGGCCTGGCTGCTATCGCCGTTTGTTTGCCTGGCCCGTAGCGCCGCGACCTTGGCGCGCACCAGCGCGCGATAGACCGCGTAGAAACGCAGGACCTGCACGGCGTCGTAATCGCCACTGCAAGAGAGCCACTCGTTGACCAGCCAGCCGGCCAGGCCCGGCTGATCGTGGTCGACGAGGTCGATGAAGGTGAACGCGATCTCGCTGGCGACATCGATCCAGCGCAGGTCTTCGCTGAATTCGATGCAGTCGAACAGGCGTATCTGGTCGTCGATCAACACCAGGTTGCCCAGATGCAGGTCGCCGTGACACTCGCGTACCCGGCCGGCCGCCCTGCGGGCCGCGAAACGAGGTGCCAGGCGGTCGAATTCGCTGCGCGTCCACTCGCAGAGCCACGTCAGCGGCGTCTGCTCTTCGCTGCCCGGCAGCAGCGCTGCCAGCTCGGCAAAATTTGCGAGAGCGGGTGCCAGCACCTGCTCGGGGTCGCCGAAGCGCGTGCCTGCCGGTGCTGTTGCAGCCTGCGCGTGGAATTCGGCGATCGTTGCGGCCAGCGCTGACATCTGCTTGGCATGCAGTTGTCCACGCGCGCAAAGGCGGTCCAGACGGCCGACCTCGGCAAAGCGGCGCATCTTGACGGCGAACTCGATGGCCGTGCCGGTGCCGCCGATGCGCGGGTCTGCCGTCGTGCCGACGATGGGGACGACCTGCAGGTAGAGGTCGGCTGAGAAGCGGCGGTTCAGGCGCAGCTCGGCTTCGCAGCAGTCTCGCCGCTTGGCGAGCGTGCCGTAGTCGAGGAAGGGGAGGACCAGCGGCTTCTTGATCTTGTAGGCGAAGGCACCGGCCAGCAGCAGCCATGAGGCGTGCGTTTCGACGAGTTCGACGCAGGTCGCCGGGTCGGGGTAGCGGTTCGCTTCGAGCAGGGCAGCGATCAACGGCGGCAGAGCTTGGGGCATCTTCAGTCCTTGCCTGCGCGGCGCAGGATAGCTTTGCGCAGTTCTTCGAGCGACCACATCAGCAGCGCGCAGCCAATGGCCAGCAACCACGTCGTGCCGCTGATCGGCGCACTGCCGAAGAGCCAGTTTCCGGCCGGTGTATAGAGTATGAATGCGATCAGCGCCAGCTCCGAGGCGATGCCGAGGCGGAGCAGGCGGTTGCCGCCGGATTTTCTGTCCAGCGTCGAGCGCAGGGGGTGCCGACAGAGAAAGACGTTGCCGATCTGCATCACCACGATCGTCATCAGGCAGGCCGAGGTGGCCTGCAGGTAGAGGGGGTCGGTCGGCGCCAGGGCCTGCCCATAGTGCCAGCCCGCGCTGCCGAGAACGAAGAAGAAGACGGCCATCGCCGCCGCTGCTTCGAGGACGCCGAGAAACAGGTAGGCGCGGGCAATCAGGCCCCACGATAGCAGCCGCTCGCCGCGGGCGCGTGGCGCACGCTGCATCACCGCCGGGTCGGGCTTCTCGGCGCCAAGCGCCAGCGCCGGCAGCATGTCGGTACCGAGATCGACGGCCAGGATCTGGAGG
This sequence comes from Candidatus Accumulibacter regalis, assembly GCA_000585075.1. GTDB lineage: Bacteria > Pseudomonadota > Gammaproteobacteria > Burkholderiales > Rhodocyclaceae > Accumulibacter > Accumulibacter regalis. The sequence continues at coordinate 85,603 of JEMY01000003.1, forward strand.
ATGGTCAGCGGCAGCGGAATTCGGAACAGAACGAAAGCCAGATAGGGAACGATCTCCGGGATGTTCGAGCTGAGGATGTAGGTCAGGAATTTGCGGATATTGTCGTACACCGCGCGTCCCTCCTCGATCGCCGCGACGATGCTCGCGAAATTGTCGTCGAGCAGGATCACGTCGGCGGCCGCCTTGGCCACGTCGGTGCCGGCGATCCCCATGGCGATGCCGATGTGCGCGCTCTTCAAGGCCGGCGCGTCGTTGACCCCGTCTCCGGTGACGGCGACGATCTCGCCTTTCTGCTTCAGCGCTTCGACGATACGCATCTTCTGTTCGGCGGCGACGCGGGCGAAGAGAATCTCCGCCGCATCGAGCGCCAGCTGCAGTTGCGTCGGCGACATCTGGCGCAACTGCTCGCCGCTGATCAGCAGGGGCTCTTCGCTCCTGACCAGGCCGATCTGGCGGGCGATGGCCAGCGCCGTGCGCGGGTGGTCGCCGGTGACCATGATGATCCGGATGCCGGCTGCCGCGCAGCGCGCGATGGCCCCGGGAACTTCGGCGCGCGGCGGGTCTTCGAGGCCGATCAGCCCGGCGAGGATCATCTCCTGCTCGTCGCCCGATAGCCCTTCGTCGACGGCGCGATGGGCGAAGGCGAGGACGCGCAGGCCGCGGCCGGCCATCTCGTCCTGGGCAGCCAGCAGGCGGGTACGGCTAGCCGGGTCGAGCGGCGCCAGGCCGGCGTCGAACTGGATGAAGCGGCAGCAGTCGAGGACCGTTTCGAGGGCGCCCTTGCAGTACAGCATGCGTCCCTGCGGCGTCTGGCAGAGTACCGACATGCGCTTGCGGTCGGTATCGAAGGGAATCTCGTCGACGACGTGATAGCCGTCCAGGTCGCCGGCTGCCTGGCGGCCGATGTCGACCAGTGCGATCTCCATCGGGTCTCCGCGCAGCTCCCGTTTGCCGTTTTCGTCGATTTCCCTGACGTTATGGCAAAGCGCCGCATTGGCGAAGAGCTGCCGGTGCTCGTCGACCAGTTGCGTGCGCGTCGCCAGGTCGGCACGCGCGATGAATGCGCCACCGAGCCACAGTCCCTGCGCCGACATCCGGTTCTCGGTCAGCGTGCCGGTCTTGTCGCTGCAGATCACCGTCGTCGAACCGAGCGCTTCGACGGCCGGCAGGTGGCGGACCAGCGCCTGGCGTCGGGCCATGCGCTGGGTGGCCATGGCCAGCGACAGGGTGACCGTCGGCAGCAGGCCTTCCGGGACGTTGGCGACGATGATGCCGATGGCGAAGAGCATGTTCTCCCAGGGCGGCAGGCCCATCGCCTGGCCGACGAGAAAGAGGAGCACGCCCATCCCCGTTGCCAGGCTGGCGACCAGGCGCGACAGACGGGCGATCTCGCGCTGCAGCGGCGAGCTGGTTTCGCCGGCGGTCTGCGTCAGCTGCGCGATGCGGCCGAATTCGGTATGCCGGCCGGTCGCGTACACCACCGCGCGTCCCTGTCCGGAGACGACCGAGGTGCCGGCGAGGACGATGTTCCTGGCGTGCAGTGGCGATTCCTCGGCGCTGGGCGCGCTGTCGCGTGCCTTGGCCAGCGCTTCGCCAGTGACTGTCGACAGGTTGACGCGCAAGCGGGCGACTTCGATCAGCCGGCAGTCGGCGGGAACGAAATCGCCTTCCTCGAGCAGAATGACGTCGCCGGGTACCAGCTCGCTGGCGACAATCTCGACGATCTGCGCAGCGCGCGAGACCTTCACTTTCTGGGGCAGCAACTGGCGCAGTGCGGCGACCGCGCGCTCGGCCTTGTATTCCTGCCAGAAGGAGAAGACACCGTTGATCAGGATCACGCCAACGATGGCCAGGCCGAGGCGCGCCATTCCCTGGCCGGGATCGAAATGCTCGGCAAGGAACGAAAGTCCCGCGCCGATCCAGAGAATGATCGCGAAGAAGTGCGTGAACTCCTTGCCGAGGCGCAGCAGCAGGTGCGGCCGCTGGACGACCTCGAAATGGTTGGGTCCGTACTCGGCGAGCCGGCGCCCCGCCTCGCTGGCGCTGAGACCGGTGGCTGCCGTCTTGAGGCTGGCCAGTGACTGTTCGACAGTGACGGTGTGGATACGCACGCGACGACCTTCCTGACGCCGGATTGCTTGCTGGGGGCACGTCTCGGCGCCTGCCCGTCAGCACTCAGTGGCTGCTGCCCACTGACCCGCGCGCGGGTCGCTTATCCGAGTCGATGACCGCTGTGGCCGTGACCATCGACAATGTACTCCCTTGCCGGCAGGAAGGCATCTGCTGCCGCGCGCGGCAACGCGGGTCGACCGCGGTGCCCGCTGCGGTGGTCATCGCGGCGATCGCCGCAAGTGCGCTGCCTGCGACTGCGCGCCGCTGCCGATCAGTGGCCGGTTTCGGCCAACAGCGCAGCGAGCATTGCTTCGGCTTGTTGCCGGTAGCCGCCGCCGAAAAGATTCAGGTGGTTGAGTATGTGGTAGAGCTGGTACAGCGTTCGCCGTTGGCGGTAGCCGCCGGGTATCGGCCAGGCCTCGCGGTAGGCGGCGTAGAAACGCTCCGGAAAACCGCCGAAAAGTTCGCTCATCGCCAGGTCGCATTCGCGGTCGCCGAAATGGACGGCCGGGTCGAAGAGCGCCAGAATGCCCGACTCGTCGATGGCCGCGTTGCCGGACCACAGGTCACCATGCAGCAGGCTGGCGGGTGGCTGATGATCGACGAACAGCACGCCGAGGGTTTCGGCCAGCCGCTCGCCGTCGGCGATCAGGCGGCCGTGGTGGCCCCGAGTTCGCGCCAGGTCGAGCTGTGGCCGCAGCCGCCGCTCGGCAAAGAACGCCGGCCAGTCTGCATGCCCGGTGTTGACCTGCGGCGTGCTGCCGATGAAGTTGTCGCGCTGCCAGCCGAACTGCCGGCCGCTGATGCGGTGCAGTTCGGCCAGCGAACGGCCTGCCGCCGCCACCTCCTTGGCTTCGCGCAGGCCGTGCAGGCGCAGGTGCTCGAGGACCAGGTAGGCTTGCTTGCCGGCGATGCCGTGGCCGACGACGCGTGGCACGCGCAGCGCCGGGCAGGCGGCCAGCGCCTGCAGCCCGTCGGCTTCGGCGGCGAACATGCCGACGAGACTGGCGTCATTCAATTTCACGAAGCAGCGCCGCTGGCCGCTGGCGACCAACAGCGTGCGCGAGATCGAGCCGCCGCCAATTGGCGTGATGGCGTCGATGCCGGCTGGTGGCCGTTCGCTCCCGCTGTCGCTGGCGATCAGCTCGCTCAGCGCGGCGCCCAGCACTGCATCGATGGCCAAGCTCGGTTTCATGTCGATCCCTTTGCCATCGGCGCGCGACCCGCCCGCAGCGCCGTTGCCGGCGTCAGCCGGCGAATGTCGCCTTGCGCTGCAGGTGGTCGAAAAACTTGCGGTCGGCACCGAGCAGGTGTTTGGTGACCACGTCGTGGGCGAGGAACTGAAAGATCTCACCCAGGCCCTGCTTTCCGGCGCTGTAGTCTTCGCCCATCCTGAGCGACTGCGCGATCAGCTGCCGATGCAAGGCGACGTGCGCCGCGGCGTCAGGAAAGCCGGCGGCGACAAAAACCGCTTCCTCTTCGGCGAAGTGCTGCCGGACGTCGGCCAGCAAGCGATCGACCAGCGCCTTGACATCGTCAGCGCTACGCTCGGAAAGAATCGCCGCGAGCAGGTCGTTGGCGTTGGAGAACAGTTGCCGATGGCCGCCATCGATGGTCTCGTTGCCGCATTCGTACGCCGATCGCCAGACCAGCTGCACGAAATTGGCGGCGGCGCCTTCTCCGGTGCCAAGGGGTCTGTCCGCTCCAGGCGCCAACTGGACCTGGTTGCGACCTTGCGCCTTGGCCCGGTAGAGCGCTTCGTCGGCACGCTGGAACCACTCGCCCCAGCTCTCCCCGGCGTCGCATTCGGCGACGCCGACGCTGACGGTCAGCTGCCCGACCTGCGGAAAGCGCGCTTTTCCGACCTGCGCACGTAGACGTTCGGCGAGCCGTCTCGCGGTCGCCCGGTTGGTGTCGGGACAGAGGACGACGAATTCCTCGCCGCCCCAGCGGGCCAGCGAGTCGGCGCCGCGAAGTCCGCCTTGCAGCAGGGCGGCCACTCGCTGCAGCACCTCGTCGCCGGTGGCGTGACCGTAGCGATCATTGATCGCCTTGAAACAGTCGATGTCGAAGAGCAGCAGGCTCAGCGGGTGCTGGTAACGTTCGAAGCGCTCGATTTCACGCCGTACGCAGTCTTCCAGCCGGCGCCGGTTCCACAGGCCGGTCAGCTTGTCGGTGCTGGCCAGCTGTTCGAGCTCGGCGACCGTCTGCTGCAATTCCTGGTTGGCCTGTTGCAGGCGATCGAGAGTTTGCAGCAGGCTGTCGGGCGCTTGCTGCGGCGAGCACGCATAAACCAGCGAAGCAATCGCCTGCAGCATCCGGTCCTGGTCGAGGACCGGCAGTTCGAGCCAGAGATAGCGAGCGCGTCGAGCGTCGACCGCCAGCTCGACCTCCTCGGCAGCGGCTGTCGCCCCGGCGCGGATGCGCCGATCGGCGCGCGCCAGCGCGGTCATTACGTCGACGGGCAGAAGCTCGCTGTCCGACTTTCCGAGCAGTGCTCTGCCGCCCTGGGAAAGCAGTTGTTCCAGCGTCTGGTTGGCGACCCGGTACGATCCATCCAGCGCTTTGACGCCGAAACCGACGGCGCACCCGGTATTCATCAGCATCGCCAGCAGCCCGGCCATCGGGACGACGCCGTCCGTGGTCGCGTCGTGCAGCATGTCGTCTTCGATCATCGCTGGCTCATCCCCCGGTGGCTTGGCGCCTGCGCGAGAGGAGCGCGGTTCGACGCCAGTTTCGTTGCTTGCTGGCGCGCGAGTATACGAGCTTCGCCGCTGCTAACCAAGGGTCGCGCAAGGCGCAGTGCCCGAGCGCTTCCGATGGCTGGAGCGAGCGCCGTTGGCGCGGGCGGCGAAGACTTGCCGCGAGCTCACTTGCTGACCGCTTCAGGCTGCGGGCGCGGTGCCAGATTGACGCGATTGCGACCCTGCGCCTTGGCGGCGTAGAGCGCCTGATCGGCGCGGGCAATGAGATCGGCGGCCGACTCGCCGGCGACGTAGTCGGCGATGCCGATGGACACGGTGATGTTGCCGATCAAGGTCTGGTTGTTGCTGCCATTCTTGATCCGGCTGGCAGCGACCAGCGCGCGCAAGGCCTCGGCGAGCCCGACCGCACCACCGCGCGGCGTGTGCGGCAGGATGACGGCGAACTCTTCGCCGCCATAGCGGGCGGCAGTGTCCTTGCCTTTCACGTTGGCGCGCAGCATTTCGCCGACGCCGGCGAGCACCCTGTCGCCGAACAGGTGACCGTGCGCGTCGTTGAGCCGCTTGAAGCGGTCGAGATCGATCATCAGCAGACAAGGCCCGGGGCCAGCGGGGGCGTCCTTTTGCAGGCAGGCACTCAGGGCCAGATCGAATCCCTTGCGGTTGGCCAGTCCGGTCAAACCGTCGACCAGGGCCTCTTCGCGGGCGCGAGCGACCTCCCGGCGGAGTTCCTGCCCTTCGCGCCTGCTCTCCTCCAGGCGCTCGTGCAGGTCACTGATCGCCTTCTGCATTTCGCGTGTGCCGCGCAGGATGTCGGCGAGGCCGGGTGGCGGCTCCCCCTTGGCCGTTGCCGGGCGCTGCAGCGTCTCGCCCCAGCGTTCGAGCGACTCGCCGTAGTGCGAGGCCTGGTCGCCGGCGTGGGTCGCCGAGTCGGCAACCTGGTCGACCAGATGACCGACGCTGGCACCGATGCGTAGCGCCGTTTTCGCGTCCAGGTCGGCGACGTGCTTGTAATACAGCGCGCAGGTGGCGGCGTCATCGAGCTTGCCTTCACTCTTGATCCGCGCGTCGAGCGCGATCTGCAGGTCGCGATTGATTCCCGACACGTATTCGTACCAGATCGCGTAGCTGAACGGATGCAGGCCGGCGTTTTGTTGACCCATGCGCTTCACCACCTGGCGCAGGAACTCGGCGCTTTGCGCGAAAGTGTGCTCGTATCTCATTGTTGTTCTCTCTTGTCCTGATGCTCTGCAAGCCGTTCCTGCCCAGTCGTTTGCCTGCCGGGGCTGCTCATGGCGGCGGCCTAATGCTGCCCTGCCGCAGCAGTTGCTCGACCTCGTCGGGCGGCCGCGGTCGACTGAACAGATAACCCTGGATTTTCTGACAGTTGGCCCGGCGCAGAAAGTCGAGCTGGGCGCGTGTTTCGACGCCTTCGGCGATCACTTCCAGCCCGAGGCTGTGGGCCATGGCGATGATCGCGGTGGTGATCCCCGCATCGTCGGCGTTGCCCGGCAGGCCACGGACGAAGCTCTGGTCGATCTTCAACATGCCGATCGGAAAGCGCTTGACATACGACAGCGACGAGTATCCGGTGCCGAAATCGTCGATCGAGAAATGCACGCCGAGTGCGCGCAGCCGATGGAAGCCGTCGATGCGCCGGGCCTCCGGTTCCATCAGGATGCTCTCGGTCAGTTCCAGTTCGACCTGCCCGGGTTCAATTCCCGTTTCCGCGATGATCGCCGCGACCGAGCCCAGGAAATCGTGCGCGCGCAATTGACGAGCCGAAACGTTCACCGCCACGCGCGGCGTCTCCAGACCCGTCGCCTGCCAGCTGCACAACTGCCGGCAGGCGGTGCGCAATACCCAGTCGCCGATGGCGACGATCAGGCCGCTGTCCTCGGCGACGGGAATGAACTGGGCCGGTGAGACGACGCCGTGCTCCGGGTGCTGCCAGCGAATCAGCGCCTCGAGACCGACGATGGTGCCGTCGTCGGCGCGTACCTGCGGCTGGTAGAGGAGGCGAAATTCGTCGCGCTCCAGGCCCTTGCGCAGGTCGTTCTCGAGCCGGATGCGGGCCATCGTTTCGGCGGTCAGCGACCTGTTGTACAGCTGCCAGTTGTTGCGACCCTGGTCCTTGGCGTGATACATCGCCGTATCGGCGTGTTTGAGTAGAGACGCAGCGTCGTCGCCGTCTTCGGGGAAGATGGCGATGCCGATGCTGGCGGTGACGGTAATTTCCTGCCCGCCGATCCTGAAAGGCCGGCCGAGCAACGCCTGCAGGCGCTCGGCAACCATGCTCACCGTTTGCGTGCCGTCGAGGTCGGGGAGGACGACGGTAAACTCGTCGCCGCCCAGCCGCGCGAGGTGCAGGCCCGTTTTTTCCAGTGCCGGCCGGGTGAGCAGGTCGCCGGCGCGCAGCTTTTCTTTCAGTCGTCCGGCGACGGCCTGCAGAAGATAGTCGCCGGCACTGTGCCCGAGGGTGTCGTTGACCCGCTTGAAGCCGTCGAGATCGAGGAACAGCAGCGCCACCTGGCGCTTGGCGCGACTCGCCCGCAGCAGTTCCAGGTCGAGCTTCTCGAGGAAGCTCTCCCGATTCGGCATGCCGGTCAGCGTGTCGAAGTACGCCAGGCGCCGTATCTTCTCCTCGTTGAGCTTCTGCAGGGTGATGTCACGCACCACCATGACCACGGTTTCCGGACCACTCGGTGCGATGCGCCCTTCATAGTGATGGATGCCGTCGGGCATCGACAGCTGGTACACCACCGATTGCAGATCGCCACACTCGCTGGCGCGCTCCACGCCACGCAGAATGATCTCGGCAACGTCGCCCGGCAGGACCTCCGACACCTTGCGGCCGAGGAAGTCGTTCGCCGGGACGTAGGGCTCGGCGCCGAAACCCGCCTTGTAGTCGAGGTGGACGCCGTAGCGATTCATCAGGAAGATCATGTCCGGCATGGCGCGCACGATCGCTGCCTGCTTCTCCTCCAGTTCGCGCAACTGCCGAGCCTCCTGCGCCGAGCGCAGCACGTAGCGTGCACGGTGGCCGAGAATCGGCCAGTTGATCGGTTTGGAGATGAAGTCGCTGGCGCCCGACTGGTAAGCCTGGTTGATCGACTCGATGTCGTCCATGCCGGTGACCATGATGACCGGCACTTCGCTCATGTCCCAGCGTTGGCGAATGTGTCGGCAAACGGCGAAGCCGTCCACTCCGGGCATGTCGACGTCGAGCAGGATCAGGTCGGGAGGCTGTCCGGTCAGCAGTGCCAGCGCCTCTTCGCCGTCGGCGGCGACGCTGACTTCGAAGTCGAACTGGGTCAGCGTTTCCTGTTCGAGCATGCGCATCACGTGGTCGTCGTCGACGATCAGCACAGTCGGTCGTTTGGCCTCCTCAGGCGGGGTCATGGTCTGTCCTCTTGCCAATGATCGTCGCCAGCGAGGCGAGTACGCGTGGAACCTCGAATTCTACCTCCTGCAGGAGGGGTTTTGCGCTGACCAGGGTTTCTTGGCGAGTGACGGCTTCGAGTTGCCTGCACAGCGTTGTCAGATACTCGGCGCCGAGATTGGCGCTGCTGGATTTCAGCGCGTGCGCGGCCTTGCGCAAGGCTTCGGCGTCGCCGGCTGCGGCGGCCGCCTGCATCTGGGCAAGACGGGGCGGCGTATCGGCCAGGTAGGCATCGATCACCTTGCCGAGCAGCGTGGCGCCATGGGGTCCCGGCAGGCTGCGGATGGCCTCGAGCGCTCGCCGGTTGATCCGACAGGGAGTGTCGGTGGCTGTCGACGACGAGGCAGGGGGGCTCGGCGGGCTCGGCTGCGAAGGCTTGGCCGCGGCGGTGGCCGTTTTTCCCGGCAGCCAGCGCCGCAAGGCGGCGGCCAGGTGCGCACGCGTGAACGGCTTGCTCAGGTAATCGTCCATCCCCGCCGCCAGGCAGCGTTCGCGGTCACCTTCGACGGCGTTGGCGGTCAGCGCGACGATCGGCAGATGGTCGCGCAGCAGGCCCTCGCGCTGGCGAACGCGGATTTGCGCCGTCGCTTCGAAGCCGTCCATTTCGGGCATCTGGCAATCCATGAGGACGAGATCGAAAGCCTCGTTGATCAGGCGATCGAGCGCGATCTGGCCGTTGTCGGCCAGGCTGTAGGCGACTCCGAGCGATTCGAGCATGGCGCCTGCCACGGCCTGGTTGACCGGGTTATCCTCGGCGACCAGTACCCGCCCGCTCAGCTGCAGCGGCGCGATCCTGGCGGCCGGTGGCGGCGATAGCAGCCGCGCGGCAGCGGGACGCTGCGCCTGGCGCGCGAGGGCGGTGGCCAGCGCCGCGTGGAGATCGGACTGGCGCACGGGCTTGCTCAGGGTGTGGTCGATGCGCGCGCGGTACCGATCCGGATGGTCGGTGGCGACGCTGACCGACGAGAGCATGAGCACTGGCAGGCTCGCCCAGCGCGCATCGCTGCGGATCGCGCGCGCCAGCTCGAAGCCGTCCATGCCGGGCATGTGCTGATCGACGATCAGCAGATCGAAGGGCTGCCCGGCGGTCTGAGCGAGTTTCCGCAGCGCTTGCTGCCCGTCGGCGACAGCGGTGTAGCGCATCGACCAACCAGCGAGCTGCTGGGCGAGGATCTCGCGGCTGATCGCGTTGTCATCGACGACCAGCACGCTCCGGCCGGCGAGGTGATCGCTCCCGTTCGAGACCGCTTGCGCGGCGAACTGCTGCTTGCGCAGCGGAATCTCGAACCAGAACAGCGTGCCGTGGCCGGCCTCGCTGAGCAGCCTGATCTGCCCGCTCATCAGCTCGACCAGGTGTTTGGCGATGGCCAGCCCGAGGCCGCTGCCGCCAAACTGCCGGGTCGTCGAGCTGTCAGCCTGGACGAAGGCGTTGAACAGCCGGGCTTGCGCTTCCTCGCTGATACCGACGCCGCTATCCTGGACTTCGATACGGAAACGCGCCTGCTGCGGGCTTTCGTTGACGACCTTGACGCTGATGACAACGTCGCCGCGGCTGGAGAACTTGACGGCATTGCTCACCAGATTGGTCAGAATCTGGCGCAAGCGACCGGGATCGCCGCTGACTGCCACTGGCAACTCGTGGGGCACGCTGCAGACCAGTTCGAGGCCCTTGGCGTCGGCGGGTCGGGCGAACAGGCAGCCGATGTCCTCGATCAGGTGGCGGAGGTTGAAGTCAATGCTTTCGAGTTCGAGCTTGCCAGCTTCGATCTTCGAGAAATCGAGGATGTCGTTGATGATCGCCAGCAGGTGCTCGCCGGACTGATAAACGGCGTCGGCGAAGCGCTGTTGCTGCGCGTTGAGCTTGGTTTGGCGCAGTAGTTCGGTCATCCCGAGAACACCGTTCATCGGCGTGCGAATCTCGTGGCTCATGGTCGCCAGAAACTCGCTCTTCGCCCGGCTGCCGGCTTCGGCCGCACTGCGGCCGGCAGCGGCTTCTGCCAGTGCGTCGGCGCGCTCGATCTCGCCAACGATGATCTTCCGGGTCGTCACATGTGCCGTATAGGCGGTCAGGCCGAGGGCGACGATGGCGCCCCATACCGCAAGGCCGACGAGTGACTCCAACTGCTCGCCAGCGACAAACAGGAGCGTGCCGATCGGAGCGAGTGCCGTAAAGATGAAGGCGATGACCGAAGGAAGATGGGAGGCGAGCGAATTGCTGGCCACAGCGGTCACGGCAATCACCCACACGACGAGAAAGGCGGTCTGCAAGCCGTTCGCGCCCTGATGCAGGAAGACAATGCTGAACGACCAGGTCGCCGCCGCCGCCACTGCGCCCATGAAGAAGCCCCGTGTCCACACCGGTGTTGCCTCGTCTGGCGGATTCGCGTACCGGTGTCCGTACCAGAGCGCCAATCGACAAACGTTGACGCCCACGATCAACAGCGTGATCAGCAGCAGGCTGGCGGCCGGGAAGTAGGGAACCAGCAGGCCGCCGAAGGCAAGGGTCACGACAATCGACAGCAGCGCCGAAACCCTCAGTCGGGAGTAGCCAACACGCAGCAACTGTGCCTGGACGCGCTGGTCGCGCTTCACCGGGATCCGATCTTCCACGACGCTCGATGCGGCGCGGGGTCGCCCGGCCGCATCGAACGCTGCTGCCGTTTGCGCGTTTACCGCTTTCGGCAGGCGGGTCATGGTCTTGAGTCCACCGCTAAACCAATGCCGCAGCCCCGAGGAAGGCGCTGCCGCTGCACGCGCGCAGCTTTCTTGAATACGCACACGGCGATCACAATTCCTGCTCGGCGAGTACATGTTCGGCGGGCCGCCTCCGCTCGTTCGTCAGCGCCACGAGGGTACGTGCCAGTTCGTCTTCCGCAGCCGAGAGCAGCGTTTCCACGCCAGCGGTGCTGCCTTTTTGGCCGATTGCTTCGAGTTCCCTGCACAGCCCTGCGAGCTGCTCGGCACCGACATTGGCGCTGCTCGATTTCAGCGCGTGCGCGGCCTTGCGCAAGGCTTCGGCGTCGCCCGCGTCGGCGGCGGCGCGCAAGTGCTCGAAACGTGGCGGGGTGTCGGCCAGATAGGCAGCGATCACTTTCTGCACCAGCAGGGCGCCGTTCGGTCCCGGCAGCCGGCGGATGGCGTCGAGCGCGCGCGGGTTGAGCGGCCCGTCGCGGCTGCCGGCCGCGTCCTCGTCGCGGGGGAGGGGCGGTCTCTGGGCATCCGCCGCCGGCGGGGTGGTCGCGGCGTCGTCGCTTGCCGGCGGCAGCCAGCGCTGCAAGGTGGCGAGCAGGCGCTCACGCGAGAACGGCCAGGCGCTCACGCGAGAACGGCTTGCTCAGGTAATCGTCCATCCCCGCCGCCAGGCAGCGCTCGCGGTCACCGTCGACGGCGTTGGCGGTCAGGGCGATGATCGGCAAGTCGCCGCGCAGGCGGCCGTCGCCCTGCCGGGAGCGGATTTCGGCCGTGGCCTCGAAACCGTCCATGTCGGGCATCTGGCAATCCATCAGCACGAGGTCGAAGGTGCCCTGCTGCAGTCGTTCGATCGCCCGGCGGCCGTTGTCGGCCAGGCTGCAATGCAGCCCCAGCGACTCGAGCATGGCCGCCGCCACCTGCTGATTGACCGGGTTGTCTTCGGCCACCAGAACCCGACCGCACAGCTTCGCGGGCAGTTCGTCGACGCCCGCCTGCGCTGAAGGCAGGGACAGGGCCTGTGCCGACCTGCCGGCCAGCGTCTGTTGCGACATCGCCGTGGCGATCGCGTCGTAGAGATCCGACTGGCGCACCGGCTTGGTCAGGTAGTAATCGATCGGTGCCTGCCGCCGGCGTGCCTGATCGCTGCTGACGCTGACCGACGACAGCATCACCAGCGGCAGGCCTTGCCAACGGGTTTCCGCCTTGATCGCCTGGGCGAGGGTGAAACCGTCCATCTCGGGCATGTGCAGATCGAGGATGGCGAGGTCGAAAGGCTCGGCACTCGCTTGCTGCAGGGTCTGCAGCGCCTCGCGCCCGCTGCCCGCGTCGGCCGCGTGCATCGACCAGCCGGCGAGCTGGTGGGCGAGGATCTCGCGATTGGTGGCGTTGTCATCGACGACCAGCACGCGCAAGCCGCTCAGGCGTTCGGCCATATCGACCACGGCGCGCGCCTGCTCATCCTGCTTGAGCAGCGGGATCTCGAACCAGAACAGCGTGCCGTGCCCGGGCTCGCTGTGCAGGCCGATTTCTCCCTCCATCGTCTCGACCAGGCGCCTGGCGATGGCCAGGCCCAGGCCACTGCCACCGTACTGGCGGGTGGTCGAACTGTCGGCCTGGATGAAGGCGCTGAACACGCGCTCCTGCGCCTGCGCGTCGATGCCGATGCCGCTATCCTCGACTTCGAAACGGAAGCGGGCCTGCGCGGCGTCCTCGGCCAGCAGGGTGAGGCGAACGACGACCTCGCCCGCGGCGGTGAACTTGATCGCGTTGCTGACCAGGTTGGTCATGATCTGGCGGATGCGTACCGGGTCGCCACGGACCGCCACCGGCAGGTCGTGCGGCACGCTGCAGACCATCTCCAGGCCCTTGGCCTCGGCCGCCTGGGCGAACAGGCAGCCAACGTCCTCGATCAGTTGGCGGAGGTTGAAATTGATGCTCTCGATCTCCAGCCGGCCGGCTTCGATCTTCGAGAAGTCGAGGATGTCGTTGATGATGTTCAGCAGGTGCTCGCCGGACTGGTAGACGGCGTCGGTGAAGCGGCGTTGCTGGGCGGTGAGCGTCGTGCTGCGCAGCAGTTCGGTCATCCCGAGGATGCCGTTCATCGGCGTGCGGATCTCGTGGCTCATGGTAGCCAGGAATTCGCTCTTGGCGCGGCTGCCGGCTTCGGCCAGGTCCTTGGCCTGGCGCAGTTCGCTGGTGCGCAGCTCGACTTCGTTTTCCAGAACGTCGCGGTGCGCGGCCAGGCGCTGGTCGCGATCCTCGATCTGTTCGAGCATGACGTTGAACCCCCTGGCCAGGGCGCCGATCTCGTCGTTTGACGCGACCGCCGCGCGGGCGCCGTAGTTGCCGCCCTGCGACACCTCGCTCATGGCTCCGACGAGGCTCGAGATCGGCCGCATGATGCCGCGGTAAGCCCAGACGAAGGTCGCCAGCAGAGCGATGGTCATGAACACCACACCGGCGGTTGCGAGACCCCTCAGGCGGTCTGCCTCGGCCACAGCCGACGCCCTGGCCGAGACGCGCAGCTCGTCGAGCTCGGCGCTCAACCGCTGGGCCTGGGTGATCAATCTGCCGAAGGCGATCATCGCTTCGTCGTTATCGGGGCCCGGCAGTCGAATCGCCAGAAAGCTGTCGACGCCATCGCTGAATTCTCGCCAACGGGGCTGCAAGACACTTTTCAGTTGCGCCTGCTGCGCGGGGTCATCGCTTTTCGCGATCAATGTCGGCCATGTTCTGGCGACCCTGTGCATGCTCTCGGCAACCAGCCGCCGGGCGGCAGCGGTGCCTTCGGTGAGGACCGTCTCGTCGAGCCCGCGCAAGGCCAGCTGCAGGCTGATGAACTGCTCGGCAGCGGTATCGGCCATTGCCGATTTGTTCTCGATGCTTCCGTAGCCGTGCACCACTGCCGCGATCAGAAAGCTGACCAAGGCCAGTGAAAGCAGGACGATACTGAGCAGCCGGGCGCGTAGTGTCATGGGTGCCTTCGCCATTGACGGCGTGTCGCGCCGGCTATTCGACCGCCAGACCCAGCGCCGTCCAGCCGGCGAAACCCTCGCGCATCCAGAGCACGTTCCGGTATCCCGCCCTGGCCGACAATACGGCCGCCTTGTACGACTTCCAGCCTTGCGGGCCATGGCTGTAAATGACGATCGTGGCGTTCTTGTCGGCGGGCAGCTTGCTGAGGTCGAAGGAGTCCTGCGACGCGTCGAAATCGGCTGCGAACTCGCTTTTTTCCTTGTAGGCGAGAAGGGTCGCGCCAGGGACGTGGCCCTTGCCGAAGTTGAGCGCGTTGCGGGTATCGAAGACGCGGGCTGCTTTCGTCTCGAGCAAGATCCTGGCCTCGTCGACGGAGATGATCTTTGCGTGACTGATGGTGGTCGGCGTTTCCGGCCTCGAGTCGACCGCAGCGCTCGGCGTGCTGGCGAGGGTCAGGGCAACGACGAGGCTCAGTAACAGTCTGGTGAACATCGGGATTTCTCCTGCAAGGGGTCAAGAAAGCATTGCGCGGCCTTGGTCTTGCCGCGATTCAGGTCATGAAACGGCAATCCGAGCGGAAACTTTATGGCTCGACCCAGTGTTCCGCCCCTTCGCTGCCGGATTGGCCCGCGCCAGTGCATCGCGCGGACTCGGACGATCCCCACTCCTTGCCGCAGGAAGATGCTCGCTCGGCGAGACCGTCGAACTCGCCGTACAGGGACTCGACGACTGCCGTCGCTTCGCCCGCGCCGAGCGCGGTCGCAGGCTACTCCTCCACCCACTGCAGCGCGCGTCGCAGCAGGGTGCTGAGCAGGATCGACGCGAGTACGAGGCCCAGCAGGGAGGCCAACCAGAAGCCGGCGGCACCGAGCGGGCGACTGCCCGTGAAGGCCAGCACCCAGCCGCCGCCGAGGCCGACACCCCAGAAGCAGACGACGTGCACCAACATGGGAATGAAGGTAATCCGGTAGCCGCGCAGCGCGTGCGCGGCGATCGTCTGCACGGCGTCGAAAAGCTGGTAGAAGGCGACGTAGCCGAGCAGCCCCAGGGCCACGGACCTGACCGCGGGGTCGTCGCTGTAAGCGGCGGTCAGCGGCACGGCGAGCAGCCAGAGCAGCCCGCCGAGCAGCGTCGACAGGACGCCGGCGAGCAACAGGCCGGCCGTTGCCGAAGCCTGCGCGCGTGGCCAGTCGCGTGCGCCGGCGTTGTAGCCGACCTGCGCCAGCGTGGCAATGGCCAGCGCCAGCGGCAACATGTAGCAGAGAGCGGCGAGGTTGGCGACGATGCGGTGACCGGCGACCACCGTCGCCCCGAGTTGGGCGATGAACAGCGCCATTAGCGTAAACGAGGAGATCTCGACAAAGTTCGAGAAGCCCATCGGCACGCCGAGGCGCAGCAGTTCAACCAGCGGGCGGCGGCGCGGCGCCTGCCAGTTGGCGAGTGGCTGGTAGCGCTGCAGTGCCTTGGCGAACATCAGGTAGCCGGCCGCGGCGAGCATCGAGAACCAGCCGACGACGGCGTTCGAGATGCCGCAGCCGAGGACGCCGAGCGCTTCGCCACCCCAGCGCCCGGTGACCAGGAGCGATGCCAGCAGCGCGTGCAGCAGGGTGCTGGCGATGCTGATGACCAGCAGCGGGCGGGGTTTGCCAAGCGCGTTGCAGAAGGCGTGGAAGGTCCGGTAGATGAGCGCCGCCGGCAGTCCCACGGCGAGCAGGCTCAGGTAGGCGCGTGCTTTCTCTTCGACGCCCGGGTCGATTCGCGAGAGCGCGAACAGCGGCTCGGGGTGGAGCAGAATGAGAATGCCGGGCACGGTCAGCAGCAGCGCCAGCCAGAACGCCTGTTGCAGGGCGCCGGCGATCTCGTTCCCCCGGCCGGCGCCACGCAGGTGGGCGACGCATGGCGCGACGGCCTGCAGGATGCCGGCGAAGGCAAACAGCACCGAGATGTAGATGCCGCCGCCGACGGCCACCGCCGCCAGGTCTTCTGTCCCGTAGTGGCCGAGCAGGGCGGTGTCGATGACCATCATGCCCATCGACGTCAGCTGCGCGATCAGCATTGGTGTCGCATGCGCGACAATCAGGCGGGATTGTTGGGCGAGCATCGGTGGTCAGAGCGACGGGGCCACCAAGGCTACCCGATTTTCCTGGCGCGCGCGTCGGGCGCTGCCGTGAACGGCCGCACGGGTTTCTCGAAAATGGACAGCGGCGCGGCAAATCGGCCATAATCGACGGATATTTTTGCGGCTCGTCCTGATGAAGTTTCTCTTCGACCTCTTTCCCGTCATCCTTTTTTTCGTTGCTTACAAGGTCGCCGACCTCTATGTCGCCACCGGAGTGGCCATCGTCGCCACTTTTGCGCAGATCGCCTGGCTGCTCTTCAGGGGCCGCAAGATCGACACCATGCTCTGGGTCAGCCTGGCGGTGATCACCGTCTTTGGCGGCATGACCCTGCTCCTGCATGATGAAGCGTTCATCAAGTGGAAACCGACGATCCTCTACTGGGCGTTTGCCGCGACCTTGCTCGGCGGCGTGCTCTTTCGCCGCAAGAACCTGATTCGCCTGCTGATGGCCGGACAGATGGATCTGCCCGACGCTGCCTGGGACAAGCTCAACTGGGCGTGGATGGGATTCTTCGTGTTCATGGGAATCGTCAATCTCCTGGTCGCTTTCAACTTTTCGACTGACGACTGGGTCAACTTCAAGCTCTTCGGCGCCACTGGCCTGACGCTGGTCTTTGTGCTCGCGCAGGGCTTGCTGTTGTCGAAGCATATCGAGGAGAAGGAATGATGCTTTACGCCATCGTCGGCGAAGACCGCCCGGATTCGCTTGCCGACCGGCTCGCGGCCCGGCCGGCGCACATCGCCCGTCTGCAGGCGCTGGAAGCAGAAGGCCGCCTGCTCCTGGCCGGCCCCTTTCCGGCGATCGACTCTCCGGACCCCGGGCCAGCCGGTTTCTCGGGAAGCCTGATAGTCGCCGAGTTTTCCTCGCTTGCAGCGGCGCGCGCGTGGGCTGACCTTGACCCCTATGTGGCCGCCGGCGTTTACCAGTCGGTCTCCGTCAAGCCGTTCAAGAAAGCCCTGCCGGCGTGAGCGATCAGCACGCTGCCGGTGCTCCTGCCGACAGGGAAGGGGTCATCCAGCAGAGGCTGGCGGTTCTGACACCACTACGTAGCGAGCTGATCGACGACTCGGCTCGGCACGCCGGTCACGAAGGGGCCCGTGGCGGCGGCGCGCACTATCGCCTGCTGATCGTATCGCCCGCCTTTGTCGGCCACAGCCGTGTCGCCAGGCACCGCATGGTTCATGACGCTCTTGGCGATCTGATGCGGAGTGCGATTCACGCACTGAGCATCAAGGCGCTGACTCCCGATGAAGCTGCCTCGACGTCTGCGGTCAACTCCTGATCAGGCTTGTTTCACCAATCCACAAATCGAATCTCACTCCAACAGAAGGAAGACAGACATGCACAAACTCACCAAGCTGGCTAGCGCGCTGCTGCTCGGCGCAATGATTTCCCTGCCGGCGGTCGCGGCCAAAGGCGGTACCCTGGTGACCGTAAACGGCGTCGCCATTTCCGACAACGTTGCCGGCGCCTTCCTGGCCGAACAGGAGGCGCAGGGAACCCCCGCGACGCCCGAACTGAAGAACGCGATCAAGGAAGAACTCATCCGCCGCGAGTTGCTCGCCCAGGAAGCCAAGAAAATGGGCCTCGACAAGCAAGCTGACGTCGCTGCGCAGGCCGATCTGGCACGGCAGGCGATCTTTATCCGCGCCTTTATCCAGGACTACATCAAGAAGCACCCGATCAGCGACGAGCAGGTCAAGGCCGCGTATGACCGCGTCAAGGCCCAGATGGGCGGTACCGAGTACAAGGTGCGCCATGTGCTGGTCGAAAACGAAGAAGACGCCAAGCTGATCATCGTCAAGCTCAAGAAAGGCGAGAAATTCGAAGACCTGGCCAAGCAGTCGAAGGATCCGGGGTCACGCGAGAAAGGCGGCGACCTCGGCTGGAGCAGCCCGGCCAACTACGTCAAGCCGTTTGGCGACGCGGTCACCGGGCTCGCCAAGGGCAAGTACACCGAAACGCCGGTGAAGACCGATTTCGGTTATCACGTGATCCTGCTCGAGGACAGCCGCCCGCTGACCCCGCCGCCCTTCGACCAGATCAAGCAGCAACTGGCGCAACGGCTGCAGCAGGAACAGATCCAGAAACTGGTCATCGACCTGCGCGCCAAGGCGAAGATTCAGTAACTCGCCTCTGTAGTACGCAATGAGAAAAGGCGCCGGCAAAGCCGGCGCTTTTTTCAATTCTGGCAGCCCTCTGAAGGTGATGACGAGCTGGCCCGCGGTGGCCATTCCGGCATCTCTACATACACCAGTCCTGCATTAGCCCACCCAGCGCCGCGCGTTGCGGAACATCCTTAGCCAGGGCGAATCGTGCCAGCCGCGCGCGTCCCAATCGGCCGGGCGCCACGACATCTGGACGCTGCGAAAAACGCGTTCGGGGTGCGGCATCATGATCGTGAAACGGCCGTCAGCGGTCGTGACACCGGTGATGCCGGCCGGCGAGCCGTTCGGGTTGTCCGGATAGCGCTCGGTTGGCTGCCCGGCCGGATCGACGTAACGCATCGCTACCAGGGCGCGTGCCTGCTGCTCCGCCGAGGTGAATACCGCGCGTCCCTCGCCGTGCGAGACGACCACCGGCAGCTTGCTGCCGGTCATGCCGGCGAAAAAAGCGGACGGCGAGTCGGGCACTTCGACCAGCGAAAAGCGCGCTTCGAACTGCTCGACGCGGTTGCGCTCGAAACGCGGCCAGGCGCCAGCGCCGGGGATCATTTCCTTCAGCGCGCTCATCATCTGGCAGCCGTTGCAGACGCCGAGGGCGAAGCTGTCCGGGCGGGCGAAGAAAGCCGAGAAGCTGTCGCGTGCGCGCGCGTTGAAAAGGATCGTCCGCGCCCAGCCCTGGCCGGCGCCGAGGACGTCCCCGTAGGAAAAGCCGCCGCAAGCGACGGCGCCCTTGAAGTCGGCGAGCGCGACGCGGCCGGCGAGGATGTCGCTCATGTGTACGTCGATGGCGGCAAAGCCCGCGCGATCGAAAGCGGCGGCCATCTCGACGTGCCCGTTGACGCCCTGTTCGCGCAGGATCGCGACGCGCGGGCGCGCGCCGCTATTGATCATCGGCGCGGCAATATCGTCGCCCGGATCGAAGCTCAGGGTCACCGAAAGGCCGCTTTTGGCGCGATCGAGAATCCGGTCGTAAGCCTGCTGCGCGCATTCCGGGTTGTCGCGCAATTGCTGCATGCGGAAACTGGTTTCCGACCAGGCGCGTTGCAGTTCGACGCGCGGTTCGGCGAGCACCGCCTTGGCATTGCGGATGATGCGCACCTGGTCCCAGGGGTTGGGCGAACCGATGAACTGGCTGCAGGCGCCGAGCCCGGCGGCCCGCAGAATATTCATCACCTGGCTGCGCTCGGCCCGGCGAATCTGCAGCACCGCGCCGAGTTCCTCGCTGAACAGCGCGCGCATCAGCAGCTCGAAGGAACGTCCGCCGAGCAGATCGGGCCGCTTCTCGTTGCCGTCGACGTCGTTGATCAGCGGGTCGTAGCACAGGCTGTCGGTGTCGATCGAAACGCCGCAGTGCGCGGCGAAGGCCATTTCGCAGACGGCGGCGAAGAGGCCGCCGTCGGAGCGGTCGTGGTAGGCGAGCAGCAGATCGCCGGCGGCCAGCTTGCGGACGGCGCCGAAGAAGGCGACCAGGCGGGCCGGGTCGTCGACGTCCGGTGCTTCGCTGCCGGTGGCGTTGAACACCTGCGCCAGCGCCGAACCGCCGAGGCGGTTGCGACCGCCGCCGAGGTCGATCAGCAGGAGGTCGGTCTCGCCGGCGTCGAGCACCAGTTGCGGGGTCAACGTCCGGCGGGCATCCTGGACGCGCGCGAAGCCGGTGACGATCAGCGACAGGGGCGAAACGACCTGCTTCTGTTCGCCCGCTTCTTCGCCGCCGCCTTCCTGCCACGCGGTACGCATCGACAGTGAATCCTTGCCGACCGGGACGGCGACGCCGATCTGCTGGCAGAGGTCGGAGACCGCACGCACGGTGTCGAACAGGCGCGCGTCTTCGCCGGGGAAACCGGCGGCAGCCATCCAGTTGGCCGACAGCTTGATGTCGCCGAGCGCGGCGATGTCGGCGGCGGCGATGTTGGTGATCGCCTCGCCGACGGCCATGCGCCCGGAAGCGGGCGCGTCGAGCACCGCCAATGGCGTGCGTTCGCCGATCGCGAAGGCTTCGCCGAGGTAGCCGTGAAAGGCCATCAGCGTCACCGCCACGTCGGCGCAGGGCACCTGCCACGGGCCGACCATCTGGTCACGCGCGGTCAGACCGCCGACGCTGCGGTCGCCGATGCTGATCAGGAACGTCTTGTCGGCGACCGCCGGCAGGCGCAGCACACGGCCGGCTGCTTCCCTGAGATCCACCGCGGTGGCGTCGAAAGGCACGCCCAGCGGTGGCAGGTGCGTGGCGCTGCGCGTCATCCGTGGCGGCTTGCCGAGCAGCGCGTCCATGTCCATATCGACGGGCTGGTTGCCGAAGTGGCTGTCGGCGACGACCAGGCGCTTCTCGCCGGTGGTTACGCCGACGACCGCGAAGGGGCAGCGCTCGCGCGCGCAGAGCGCCGTGAATTCGGCCAGGCGATCGGGTGCGATGGCCATCACGTAGCGTTCCTGCGCTTCGTTGCACCAGATTTCGGCCGGCGACATTCCCGGTTCCTCGATGTTCACCGCGCGCAGCTCGAAGCGCGCGCCGCAGCCGGCGCCGTGCGCCAGTTCGGGCAAGGCGTTGGAAATGCCGCCGGCGCCGACGTCATGCAGCGAGAGAATCGGATTGCCGTCGCCGGCCGCCGAACCATCGCCAGCGGGGGCGCCCATCTGCCAGCAGCGGTCGATGACTTCCTGCGCGCGGCGCTGGATTTCCGGGTTGCCGCGCTGTACCGAAGCGAAGTCGAGGTCGGCGGCGTTGCTGCCGGTGGTCATCGAGCTGGCCGCTCCGCCGCCGAGGCCGATCAGCATTCCGGGACCGCCGAGCTGGATCAGCAAGGTGCCTGCGGGCAGGGTTTCGGATTTCAACGACTGGCTGGCGGCGATGTTGCCGACGCCGCCGGCGATCATGATCGGTTTGTGGTAGCCGCGCAGCAGTCGCCCTTGAGGACTGTCGGCGCTCCCCGTGAACTGCTCGTAGGTGCGGAAATAGCCGGCCAGGTTCGGGCGGCCAAATTCGTTGTTGAAGGCGGCGGCGCCGATCGGCCCCTCGAGCATGATGGCCAGCGGCGAAGCGATGCGTGCCGGTCGGCCGTAGGCGGCCGATTCGGCTTCCCAGGGCTGCATGGCACCGGGGATGTTGAGGTTGGAGACCGAGAAACCGCACAGGCCGGCTTTCGGTTTCGAGCCGCGGCCGGTCGCGCCTTCGTCGCGAATCTCGCCGCCGGAACCGGTCGCCGCGCCCGGAAATGGCGAAATCGCCGTCGGGTGGTTGTGCGTCTCGACCTTGGCCAGGATGTGCGTCAGTTCCTCGTGCCAGACGTAGCGACCATCCGCGCCGGGGTGGAACAGTGGCACGGTGGCACCTTCGATGACCGAAGAATTGTCCGAGTAGGCAACGACGGTTCCCGCCGGGTGCGCCGCGTGCGTCTCGCGAATCATTCCGAACAGCGTCTCGCTGCGTTCCTGCCCGTCGATTACCCACGAGGCATTGAAGATCTTGTGCCGGCAGTGCTCCGAATTGGCCTGTGCGAACATCATCAGCTCGACGTCGGTCGGATTGCGCTGCGCCTTCAGGAAAAGGTCGACGAGGTAATCGACTTCGTCGTCCGAAAGAGCCAGTCCCAGGCGCACGTTGGCCTCGGCCAGTGCGGCGTGACCGCCGGCGAGCAGATCGACGCTGGCCAGTGGCTGCGGTGGAAAGTGGCGGAAGAGGTCGGCGGTCTGCGCGAAGTCGTCGAGCACCGTTTCCAGCATGCGGTCGTGGAGCAGGGCGGCGACCGTCGTGCGCTCGGCTGCCGACAAGCGGCGCTTGCCGGCGTCGACCCGGAAGGCAACGCCGCGTTCGATGCGCTCGACGGCGCGCAGGCCGCTGTTCCAGGCGATGTCGGTGGCCTTCGACGACCACGGCGAGATGGTGCCGACGCGGGGGGTGACCAGGAAGAGTTCGCCTTCGCCGTCGGTGGACTGCGCGGCCTGTTCTTCGAGCAGTTCGGCGAGTTGGCGACGCTCATTCTCGCCGAGTGCGCTGCGCAGGGCGACGAAGTGCCAGTAGTCGGCAGCGGCGACGCGCATCCCGGCGACGCCGGGAACGCTGGCAGCGACACGCTGCTGCAGACCCTGCAAACGGAAAGACGAAAACGCGGTGGCACCGCGGAGAAACAGGATATCGGCCATGGCGGGCGGGCTGCAGAGAAGGGCAGGCAAGGCTGCGCGGAAGGGAAGCCAGGAAAGACCGGCGAGGAGCCGCGATTATAGCCGACCGCAGCGCTGCCCCGGCGGTCGTGCGCTTGCCGGCGGGGCTGCGGGAGGTCCTGCCATGCCCCGCCGATCGGAGCGAGACGAGGCGCCGGGAAGACCCTGTCGCGGCCGACCCAGGTCGCTTGCGCGGGCTCCGGCTGCCTGCTAGTTCGGCTGCTAATTCGGCTGCTAATTCGTCTGCGGATTGAGCGCTCTGTCCGGCCAGTAGCGCGATCCGGTGAGCTTGGCCTCGACTTTCCAACCGTTGTTGGTCAACACGAACACGGCCTTGCCTTCGTTGAAACGCAGCGCGAACTGATCCTTTTGCTCGCCGGCCATGGTGCCCACCTCGGCGGCGGCATCCAGGCCCCGGGCAATGAATTTCTCGAGCTCGGCGCTGTTCTCGAAGAGGATTACCACATGCGACGCGAAGCCGCCGAGACCGAAACTCAGGCTGCCGCCGGTGGTCGCCATCTTCATATAGACGCGGGCATCGCTGTCGGCGTCGACCGCAACCCCTCGCCCGTAGCCGGCGACGAGGTAGAAGCTTGCTTCGCGTTTGTCGAAAACCGCGTAACCGGCGCTGCGATCGAACAGGTCGCGGCTATCCGGTTGCTCCGCGAACAGCCGCGCCAGCGTCCTTCTCGCCATTGCATCGAGCTTGGCACGCGTCGCTTCGGGCGTCGCCTCGTCTCCCAGGCTCTCCGTGGTGCCATCGACGTTCTCCTTGAGCGCTCCGGTGGCCTTTCCCGCGACTTTTCCGGCGGCATCGACCGCACTTCCCGTCGTTTCGCCGACCGCACTGGCTGCCCGGGCGGCGCCTTCCTTCAGGCTGTCGAATGAAATCTGGGCGTTTCCGATCGTTGGCGTGATTACGAGAAACAGCATGCATAGAACGGAGATGTGCATCGTCAGGCAACCTCTAACAAAAAAGTGTCATCCAAAATAATCGCCAATGTCATTTCAAGTCCGACCACCATTGGCGCGCAAGTCGGGGTCTTGACCCCTGCTCAAGGGCACAAGTTCAAACTGTCGAGGTGCGTCCCCTGCGTCAAGATCACCTGTCCAAGCGGGGCCGCTCTCGCGGCACGTCCCCGATTTTGCCCGTGGCGGCCGGGAGGAGCCCGATTCATCGGGCGATCTCCAGCGGCCCGTGGCAACCCACGTCGGCTAGAATCGGGCTGCCTTTCCCGTTGGCCGTCCTCGTGAAACTCTTCTATACCGACGTCTTCGTCCTGCCGCTACCCGCCGGCCATCGTTTTCCGATGGAAAAGTACGCGCGCCTGCGCGAGCGCTTGCGTGCTTCCGGCGCCTTTGTTCACGGCGACTTCGAGACCCCGGAGGCCGCCACGACCGAAGAGCTTTGCCGTGCCCACGACGCGGCTTACGTCGCGCGGGTGAGCGCGGGGGAATTGAGCGCTGCCGAGGTGCGGCGCATCGGTTTTCCGTGGAGCCCGGGCATGGTCGAACGGTCGCGGCGTTCGGCGGGGGCGACGATGGCCGCCTGCCGGGCGGCGCTGGACACCGGCTGCGCGGTCAATTTGGCGGGCGGGACGCACCACGCGCATGCGGCGCATGGCGAGGGATTCTGCGTTTTCAACGACGCGGCGGTGGCTGCCCGCACGCTGCGGGCCGAGGGTCTGCTGCAACGCGTCGCGGTGATCGACCTTGACGTCCATCAGGGAAACGGTACGGCGAGCATCTGTGCCGACGATCCAGCAATCTTCACTTTTTCGATGCACGGTGCGCGCAATTTCCCTTTTCGCAAGGCGAGCAGCGATCTCGACATCGAATTGCCCGACGCGACCGGCGATGCGGCGTACCTGGAGCAACTGGCAGGCGCGCTCGAACGTGTCTTCGCGCTTGCCCGTCCGCAACTGGTGATCTACCTGGCCGGCGCCGATCCCTACCATGACGACCGTCTCGGGCGACTGGCGCTGAGCTTCGCGGGCCTGGCGGCGCGTGACGAAATGGTGCTTGCCGCCTGCCGCCAGCGCGCTGTCCCGGTGGCCATCGCCATGGCCGGCGGCTACGCACGCGACATCGACGACACGGTGCGCATCCATTGCCAAACGGTGCTTGCCGCGCGGCAGATGTTCAATCCTCTTCTGGGCTAGTATCCAACGATGACCACACCGATCCGATCCGAACCGCTTTATCGCGCCGCCGACTTGCGGCGCATCGAGGCCGCTGCCGCCGCGCAACCGCTGATGCAGCGTGCAGGGGAGGCGGCAGCCGACCTGGCCACTTCGCTGTCACGTTTCGAAGGCGGCGCGGTGCTGATTCTCGCCGGCCCGGGCAACAACGGCGGCGACGCTTTCGTTGCCGCTCGTCACTTGCGCCAGCGCGGCTTCGCCGTGAGCGTCGTTTTTCTCGGCGAAATCAGTCGCTTGCCTGAGGACGCCGCCGCCGCGTATCGGGATTTCGACGACGACGGCGGCAGTGCGCTGGAGGCCATTCCTTCCGGTCCGCGCTGGTCGCTGATCGTCGATGGCCTGTTCGGGATTGGCCTGCAGCGCCCGGTCAGCGGTCCCTTCGCCGCAATGGTGACGGCGGCCAACGCGCTGGCGTTGCGCCACCATTGTCCCCTGCTCGCCCTCGACTGCCCGAGCGGCCTCGACGCCGATACCGGCAGACGCTGCGGCGAGACGATTCGTGCCAGCCACACGATCACCTTCATCGCCGGCAAGCCGGGATTGTTCACCGGCGACGGCCCCGAGTACTGCGGCAGCATCACCCATGCGGCGCTCGATCTGCATGCCGAGCGCCTGGCGCCGCCCAGCGCGCGCACCATTGGCAGCGATCTGTTTGCCGCCTGGCTGCGTCCGCGCGCCAAGAACACGCACAAGGGCAGCTTCGGCAACGCCGGCGTGCTTGGCGGTGCGAGCAGCATGGTCGGCGCCGTCTTCCTCGCCGGACGCGCGGCGCTGAAGCTGGGCAGCGGTCGCGTTTATCTCGGCCTGATCGATGCACGGGCGCCGGCGCTCGATCCGCTGCAGCCGGAGCTCATGTTGCGCCGCCCCGAGGCGTTGCTGGCCACCGCGTTGAGCGCACTCGCCTGTGGCCCGGGAATGGGCGGCAGCGACGAAGCGTGCGAGCTGCTGCTGCGCGCCTGCGCCCTGGAGCTGCCGCTGCTGCTCGATGCCGATGCGCTGAACATGCTGGCCAGAGAGGCGCGATTGCAGGAAGCGGTGCGCGCGCGCGCGCACCGCGGCGCCGTGACCCTGCTTACGCCCCACCCGACCGAGGCCGCGCGCCTGCTCGCCGGCGACACCGCGCAGGTGCAGGCGGATCGCGCGGGTGCGGCGCTCGAACTCGCCAGCCGGTATCGGGCACTGGCGGTCCTGAAAGGCTGCGGCACGATCGTCGCCGCGCCCGACGGGCGCTGGTTCGTCAACACCACCGGCCATCCGGCGCTGGCCACGGCAGGCACCGGCGATGTCCTCAGCGGCATGATCGTCGCGCTCCTCGCGCAGGGCTGGCCGGGGCTGGAAGCCTTGCTCGCGGCCGTACACCTGCACGGCGCCGCCGCCGAGGAGCGGGTTGCCAGCGGCTGCGGGCCGGTCGGGCTGACCGCCGGCGAGATCATCGACAGCGCCCGCCTGTGTCTCAACCACTGCCCGCCTGTGTCTCAACCACTGGATTGCGCATGGCCGTTAGCCAGGCGGGCCAGGCTGCTCAGGTCAGCCTGGCTGGTGAGGGTGGCGCGCCGCTTCGCCTGCACGCCGCCCTGCTCTTCCTGGCCGCGCTGCTCCTTTTTGCCGCGCTCGACGCGACCGCCAAACACCTCAGCGCCTATCTCGCCGTACCGCTGCTCGTCTGGGCGCGCTACCTGGTGCACCTGGTGATCATGCTGATGGTCGTCGCGCCAAGCATGGGGCGTCGGCTGGTCGTCACCGGGCGGCCGTGGCTGATGAGCCTGCGTGGCCTGACGCTGGTCGCCGTGACGCTGCTCGGCCAACTGGCGTTGAAGACGCTGCCGCTCGCCGAAACGACGGCGCTGATCTTCGTCGCGCCGCTGCTCGTGGCGCTTCTCGCCGCGCCGCTGCTCGGCGAGAAGGTACGGTTGCGCACCTGGCTGGCGACGATCGCCGGTTTCGTTGGCGTGTTGCTCATCGCCCGCCCCGGCGGCAGCCTGTTCGGGCCCGGCGTGGCGTACGCGCTCGGCGCGGCGCTGAGCTACGCTGCGTACCAGATTCTGACCCGCAAGCTCGCCGCCACAGAGCATCCGATGCGTCTGCTGTTCTACACCGCCTTGCTCGGAACGCTGGCCATGCTGCCCGCCCTCCCGGTCTATTGGGATGGAATTTGGCCGACGCCGACGCAGAGCCTACTGATCGTCTCGCTCGGTCTCTACGGCGGCATCGGTCACTTCCTGCTGATCCGCGCCTTCCACGCAACTTCGGCGTCGCTGCTGGCGCCGCTGATCTACACCCAGCTGGTCTGGGCGACGTTGCTCGGCTGGCTGGTCTTCGACCATTTTCCGGACTTCCTGACCGTCGTCGGAATGATGGTCATCGGCGCGTCGGGGCTCAGCCTGGCGTTTCGCGGTCCGCGCTGATTGCCTGACTGCGCGCCCGCTGGCCAGCGCGCGATTTCTCGACTGCGCTCGCGATGACGGCTGTGGCGCCCGCGCCGGTCATGCGAGCGGCTTGACCACCAGCACGCTTGGCCTAGAATCAGGAGCAGCCCTGGGCTACAGGAACGTGATGTCAAGGTGATCGGGCTGTCGCGAGCCGTCGGCGGCGAGGCAGGGGGTCGCGGGGCGGCAGAGAACCGCCACGCCTGGGTGTCGAATCGATCCAAATCATTCAACTGAAAGGGGTTCGCCGTGAGAACAATTCTCGTCGTCGTCGCCGTACTCGCGCTTTGTCCGTCAACTCAGGTTCTCGGGCAGGAATCGGGCAGCTTGAGGCTCAGCGATCTCACTGCCCAGGGCGCAACGCAGCTAGCAAAGGACGAACTGCAAGCACTGCTCCCCGGGGCAAAGGTGGAAAGCAAGACCGCGCAGGGCTCGACCCGGTTCTGGGAAAACTCGGCGGACGGCAGCCTCGTCGCGTCCTCGGACGGGCGCGGAGGGAACTCGTCCTTCACCGCCGGGGCCAAGAGCACTGCCCGCGGTACCTGGCAGCTGAGCGACAATGGTACCTATTGCGTTCTTCTCGAGTGGAAGAGGACGACCGAGCAATGGTGTCGCTATATTTTCAAGTCCGGCGACAAGTACTTCGCAGTCAAGTCCACCGTCGATCAATCCACTGTCGCCCATGAACTTGCGTTCTCGCATTGAGAGACTCCGTCGACGCGGGCGGTTCTTACGACCCCTTGTCGTGTCTTGAAAACAGCGTCGCCGCTTCTTCCTGGCCGAGTTCGAAGTAGCGCTTCTGGGCGCTGCTGTCCTGCAGCGAAATGGTCATGCTTTCGAGGTCTTTCGGGCGCAGCACGTGTACGGGTTTGGCGTAGTAGCGCTTGCCGTCGATATCCACGCTTCTCCTGCCCATCGCCTCGAGCATGTCATTGATCAGTCTGGCCTGCGTGAACACGCGGGCGTTGGGCAGCGAGAGCTGCATGTCGCTGACCAGCAGGTGGGTATCGATGCTCGTGAACGGCAGGCTGAAAGTGCTCGAGTTGTAGAGCTTGTCGAGTTCGCGGTGATAGTCGTAGTCGGTGAAATCGACGGCGATGATCTCGTCGACCTCGTCGTCCTCGAACAGCGTGCGCAGTGGCGTGTTGTCCAGGTAACCCCCTTCGATGAAGTAGTCGCCATCGATGGTGATCGCCTTGAAGTAGGGAATGGTGGTGATGCCGGCGAGGAAGGCGTCCATGAAAATGTCGAGGCTGGCGTCGTCGACCGTTTTCAGGATTTCGTTGACCTTGAAGAAGTGCCCCGTCCGTTTGCTGAGATTGGTCGCCCGGATGTCCCAGCGCAGCGTCTCGAGATGTTCGCCGAGGAGCGCCCGCCGTTCGGGTTCGTCGAGCAACAACGATTTGCGGCACTTGTCCTTGTTGACCGTGAACAGGTGCGTTCCGGTGGGCAGCAGCTGCGGCCGCAGACCGAGAAAGTTGGAGAAAATATGGAAAATGTCGGTCGCGTTCATTCGCGTCGTGCGCGTCAGCACCGGCGGCAGTTCCTCGGTCTGCGGGTCCCAGAGCAGGTAGTCGACGACGATGTTGTTGCCCGAGCTGGTCGAGGTGATGTGCACCAGCGGAACTTCGTTCCGCTTCAGCCACACCAGAACGCCCTCGGTGTAGAAGCTCCGATAGCCGCCGCCCGAGGCGACGAAACCGTACCTGGTCATACTCTTACCCCCTTTTTTGGTCGCCTGCCGGCGAGTGCCAGCCGCGCGGTCGACTGTGCCACAGTTGCGCGGGCGCGAGGAGGGGGAAGGGTCCGCCAAGCGGGCAGTTCACTCACCGGCTGGATGCGGCGGCGTGAACTCGGGGGCTCTCGGCCGAGCCATTTTTATGTGCTACCGTCGGGTCATCAAGGCGCTTGCCAGGGGGCGGGTGTGGCGAAGCCAGGCCCGGACGGACTCGCACGCGGGCGCCTTTTCTTTCAGCTTCGATTGGAGGACGAATATGGACGTCGATGAAGCACAGCTGCTCGTTGATTTTCGAGGCAAGTTTCGCGTTGACGAATTGCTGATCGCGAGCACACCGGCCTGGTCATGGTCGCTCAGGCCAGCGCAGGCGACGCTGGGAGCAGGGGTTCTTTCGCTGAATCGCTACGCGGCCAGCTTTTCCGACGTCAGCGGCGCGGAATTGGCCGAGATGGCGGTGCTCGTCGGTCAGCTGGAGAAGGCCGTCAAGTGCGCCTTCGGCTACGACGTGATCAATTACCTGATGCTGATGATGGTCGACAAGCACGTCCATTTCCACGTCATCCCCCGATACCAGGCGGCACGCCGGTTTGCCGGGCTTGAGTGGCTTGACGGCGGCTGGCCGGCGATGCCGGCCTTGTCCGTCAGCCAGCACGCGGAGCACGAGGGCGTCCTGTCTGCCGTCCGCGAAGCGCTCGGTTTGGCCTGCGCCGGCTAGCCCGAACTTTGACCATGCGACCACAGTAAGCAGCTGTTTATTTGGCATTAATTTTGTATTTTGTGGCTGCTTACTGGGTACGCGCGGGGTTGACCCCGAGAAGCGCAAAGGCTTTTTCCTGCAAGGGCGTTGGCCGGGTGGTGAGGACGATCTTGGCTTTGGGGTTGAGCGCCGTATAGGTAACGTTATAGGCGAGCGTGCCCAAATCCTGCATCAAGGTGCGGAAGCTGTGCAGAGGCATACCGTCGTCGGCGCCTCGGGTGGCATCCTTGGCCTTTGCGTGGGCCGATCGCTGTGCCTTGGCGACGGCGGAAGGTTTGTCGGACTGTGCGGAGTCAATGAACTCATCATCGAAGAGCATTGGCTTCAGATGGCGGCGCATATGCCACTCGACGTAATAGGCAAGCATGCACAGGAAGACGTGTGCCCGCACCCGCTCGGCGCTGTAGTGGAAGACCGGGCGCACTTTCAGATCGACCGTCTTGATCGAACGGAAGGCGCGCTCGACCTGAGACAGACTCTTGTAGGCGGCGACCGCGGCATTGGCCTCCAACTTGTCGGCAGCGAGGCTGGTGCGAATGACATACAGGCCATCAAGCGCCGCTTCCTCGGCAATCTTCTCCGTCTTGCGCACCCAGGTGAGACTGCTGTCGGTGATCGTCAGCGCCAGGTGCTTGGCCATGTGATAGTGGTCGATCGCGCGGCCCGCGCGTAGCGCAATTTGCGCCGAACCGCGCAGCGGGTTACGAGCCCGCGTCACGGCTGCCGCCACGGTCGCCAGTTCAGCCTCGGTCGCCGCCAGCAGCTCGCTGCGCTTGCGCGCCCGCTCCTCGGCTAGCAGGGGGTTGCGACAGACCACCAGGCGCTCATCGGGGAAGTGTTCGCTGGTGAGTTCAAGGAGATTGCGTTCGTCGAACAGAGACGGCTGAAAAGGACCGTGTTCCTGCGCCAGTTGCGCGATCTGCGGCGCCCGCAGGCTGCTGATCCAGTCCATCCCATTGGGCTTGAGGACGTTTCGGATGCGTGCCGAGGTGATCATCCCCCGATCACCCACCCAGGCGATCTGCTCAATCGCGAAGCGTGACTTGAGTTTGGTCACTTGCGCGGCGACGGTCGCCGGGTCGGCGGTATTGCCCGAGAACACCTCCACCGCGACCGGGCAGCCATCGGCGGCGCAGATCAGCCCAAAGACAATCTGCGGATCATCGCGCTTGCCGTCGCGTGAATGCCCGCGGGCGGCAAGCGGACAGCAACGGCCGGTGAGCCAGGTCGAGGTCAGGTCGTAGAGCACCAGGGTACTACCGACCAGGTGCCTGCGCGCCAGGCGCCGCTCGATGTCCGGTTGTGCCGCGTGCAGCCAGTCGAGCGCACGATACAAATCTTTCGGTTCGATCTGTCCCAGGCCCAGCACCCTTCCGAGTGAGTGTGCCGCCGTATCGTCGCTGAGCATGCGGTGGGTGGCGAGCTTCGAAGCCGGCGACACGATGCGTGCGACGACCATTGCCAGCAGGAGCTTGCGCAGCCGTTCGGGGGCGGCGGCGAACCAGTCGCGCGCACCGCAGGCGGTTGCACCACCCAGCACGGCGGCCACGTGGCCGTGTGGCAATGAGCGCTCGATGGTAAAGACTTCCTCCGCACTGGGTACGGCCACGCCGCCCTTGAGGAGAATCCTCAGACCCTCGATGACTTCCGCAGGCAGGCATGACAAATTGGCCAGAGTGCGCTTCCGGACTTTGCCCTGCTCCCTGAATGCCTCGCGAAGCAACACTGCCGGCGGCGAGTTACGGTTGGGGACGGCCTCGATATACATGGCGCTACCATGCTACAAAGCGGATCAAAAAGCAAGGGCCAATGCGTCTATTTACATGGGTACTAATCCAGCCAAAAAAATAGCCAGAACCCGCATCGCGCAAGGGTTCCAGCTATTTCGACGGGCCAGAGTTCGGGTTAGCGAGCAGGGGCAGCGTACGGGCAGCGCGGGGTTACTTCTCGTTGCGCCAGTCGCGCAGCGTCTCCTTGCGCGGGATCGGCGGTGTGCTGCCGGCGCCACGCTTGCCGATCAGCGGCAGCGCCGCGCCGACGACGAAGACGATACAAATCACGAAAACGATCCAGCCAGCGCTCATGGCATCACTCCATCGGGAACAGGTCAGCCTTGTCCGCTCTTGTTGACGCGCTGGAAGAGCCCGCGCAGCGTGCTCTGCAGATCGGCCGGCAGGAGAACGACCTTGGCGTTTTCGGATTCGGCGAGCTTGCCGACGCTGCTGATGTATTTCTCGCCGAGCAGGTAGAGCATCGGCAGTTCGTTGTCGCCGAAGGCGGCGTTGACCTTTCTGATCGCCTGTGCCGAGGCTTCGGCGAGGGTGACCTGGGCCACCGCGTCGCGCTTGGCCGATTCCAGGCGCGCTTCGGCGCCGAGGATCATCGACTGCTTTTCGCCTTCGGCGCGGGTGACCATCGCCTTGCGCTCGCGCTCTGCCGAAGCCTGCAGTTCCATCGCCCGCTGCATCGATTGCGAAGGCTTGATGTCCTGGATCTCGACCGACTTGACGGTCAACCCCCAGTCCAGCGCCTCGTCGGCGACGCCCGCTTTCAGGCGCGCCTTGATCATGTCGCGTGACGACAGCGCTTCGTCGAGTTCCATGTCGCCAACGATGGAACGTAGGGTGGTCATGATCATGTTGCGAATCGCTTCGGCATAATCCTCGACGCCGTACACCGCTTTCACCGGGTCGGTGACCTTGATGAACGAGATCGCGTTGACCACGATCACGGCGTTGTCACGGGTGATCACCTCCTGCTCCTGAACGTCGAGGATGATGTCCTTGGTGGTCACCTTGTGGGAGATGATGTCGATGTAGGGGATGATGAAGCGCAACCCGGGGAGCAGTGTCGTGCGGTATTTGCCAAGCCGCTGCACGATCCATTCTTCGCCCTGGGGAATGATGCGCACGCCGTTGGCGACGGTCACCACCACGAACAGCAGGATGACCAGCGATACGATGGTCATTCCGTTCAACAGCTCGGTCATTTTGCCTTCTCCACTTTGATATAGCTGCCGTCGACAGCGACGACACGAACCCTTTCGCCAGCGGCGATCGCCGCATCGGCGTACGCCTCCCAGACGTCGGCGCCGAGAATCGGTTTCTGGAAACGCACCTGGCCGCGGCAATCCGGCGTCAGGTCGGCGACCAGGATGCCGACTTCGCCGGTCACCGCCGCCGCCGAAGTTCCGACGGCGGTCATCGTTCGCGGCCGGAGGTAGCGAAACCAGATCAGCACCAGCGCTGTCGAGAGGCTCGCCCAGAGCAGCAACTGAGTCGGCAGCGCGAGCGTTGGCGCAGCCAGCAGGATCAACCCGACCACCGCCGCCGCAATCCCGAACCAGACCACGAAGAACGAGACAATGGCCAGCTCGGCCATCGTCAGGAGCAGTCCGAGTACCAACCAGTGCCACCATTGCGGCGAAAACATGTCGTGTTCCCCTGTAGATTCGTCCGCCGATCGTCCGCGCCAAAGCGCGCCGGTTCACAAGCGTGCCGTTTGCAGCCGTCGATCACACGCGTGGCGATGCCTGCGGATTAGACGCCAGAACGGGGTGGCTGGCAAGTTGGGAACCGGTCCGGACGCCCGGCTGGGAGGTTTGACGGTTACCAAGGCTACTGAGGCTGCGACGTTCACGACGGCAAGAAGACGATGCTTTGATTCCCGACGATCTCACACGGGTTCTCGATGCCGGCGTAAATGGCATCACCTTGTCCGACCCCGACCTGCCCGACCCGCTCGGGAATTTCGTTTTCAGGCCAGGTGTCCTTCTGGTCGCGGGGCGCTGCTCAGGCGGAATGCTCAGGTCGATGGGTACTTGTTGCTTCTGGTTCCATGCCGGGCTGCCTTGTCGCCTTCGCCCGCCTGTTCGAGCCAGAGCAGCGTGTCGGCATAGCAGAGGAAGCGGTTGAGGTAAGCCGGTGACAACTCGCGCAGGGCGACAAGGGAGCGGATTACCAGGGCCTGCGGATTCAGCGGTCCGGGGGCTTCGGGACCGGCGCTGATGGCGCGGCTGGCCAATCTGTCGTAGGCGCGTTTTACCAGGGTTTCCCTGAGCTGGCGCATAGCGCTTGAAGCTGCCATCCAGGCGGCATTGTCGTCGCCAGAATCCTCGCCGTCCTGGTCGTCAGCGGTTGCCGGAGGCCTGGCTGGTGCCTGCGATCGTGCCAGGCCAGCCGACTGCAGGACGGCGTTTTCCTGTTGTTGCAGAAGCTCGCCAAGAGACGGTCGCCGGTTTCTACCGGCTGCGGCAGAGGAAGCCTGCTTGATCGCTTGTGTCAGGGCGGCGAGGGCACTTTGTCGATCGCCCGCCGGATCGGGCGCTGCTTCCCGGTTCAGCCTCAGCTGCAGGCGCTTCACGGCACGGAAGTCGCCGCTTGCGAAGAGTGCGCGAACGGTTTCGCTGGCGTCGGGGAAGCGTTCAAGGAGACGATCGACCGTCGCTGCCGCCTCTGCCTGTGCCTGCAGGAAGTCGGCCCGGTATTCGCTTAGAGCAAGGAGCGCCTTCCTTTCCAGGATCGCGCGCACCGCCGCTCTTTGTGCGAGGGCCTTCCTGGCCATGGCCTCGATGACCTGAAAACGAAGCGGATCGAAGCGACGAACGGCACCCTGTGCGAGGTCGGCAATGAGCGGCGTGACGTTGGCGACGGTGGCGTCCGGCCAATCGAACGCTGGCGAGGCCTTCAGTTTCCCGGCGCGGACAGTGTCGGCCATGTCAATCGGCAGGGGGCGTCGCCGGGTTGCCGTCACTCGTTGCTCTCGGAACGGGCGCCATCTCCACGCGACGATTCTGCGAGCGGCTTTCGGCGCCTTGATTGGCGACCACCGGCTGCTGCGAGCCAAAGGCGGCGGCGAAGATCAGCGAGGGCGGCATGCCCTCCTCGATCAAAGCCCGGGTGACGGTCAGCGCTCTTTCCGCCGACAACTGCCAGTTGTCGGTATAGCGATTGTTGCCTTTCTGAATCGGCAGGTCGTCGGTAAAGCCACTGACCATCAGAAGTTGGTCCCTCTGGTCCAGGTAGACCTTGAGCGGCGCCACCAGGGTGCGCAGCAGCGCCCGCCCGTCCGGTTGCAGTTCGTCGGAATTCAGGGAGAAGAGAACGCTGCCGCTGATGCCGATGCGGCCGTCGCGCAGGGTTACCCGTCCGGCGGCAAGCGGATCCGCCAGCGCCTGTTCGAGAGCCATGCGTCGCAGCTCCTCCGCCTGCCGCTTCTCGACTTCCTGCGCCAGTGACTGCGCCAGTTCGAGCTGCACCCCGAGCACCCACACCAGGAGCAAGACGAAAACGCCGACCAGCGCGGACATCAGGTCGCCAAAGATCGCCCAGATTGGCGTGTCCTGCGAGAAGCCGTCTTCCAGTTCTTCCATCAGACGATCGTTTCCGACGCTTGCCCAGAAGTGCTTTTGCCCGGCTGGTGAAGCTGGCGCAGTTCGTCAAGAATCTCCTTCTGCGAGAGCATGCTGTGATCGACGATCTGCCTCGCCTGGGCCACGTAATAGGCGAGTTGCTCATCGCTGCGCGTGCTCGACCTTGCCAGCGATTGCTCGATGCGATCGAGGCTGGCGACCAGCTTCTGGTTGGAGTCATCGAACAGCTTCACGGCGAGGGTGAAGGCCTCGCCGAGGCTCGACATCTCGACCGCGCTGCCGGCGAAGTCGTCGGCGATGCGGGTGGCGTGGCCGGCGAGGCTTTCGGCGAGTCCCGACAGCTTCGACGTCTCCCGTTCGAGCTGGCCGGAAAACCGGGCACCGACGTCGTCAAGCCTGTTTACCGAGGCATCGAGCAGTGAGGCGACGGCTTGCCGCTGTTCGTCAGTGACCTGTTGCAGTGAAGCGGTCAAGCTGTCGAGCTTGGCCATGATCCGCTGGCGCTCGGCAAGCAGGGCGTTGTCGCGTTCGCTGACGTTCGCCAGCTCGCCGCGAAGCTGGAGCATGACTTCGGCGGCAGCACGCGGGGCTTCCGTTGCCGTATCGAGCAGGCGGGCCATCGGTTCTGCGAGTTCCTTGCCGAGGCTGGCCAATTGCGAAGTGATCGTCGCCGTCAGGGCAGCAAGCTGGTCAACGGCGGCCTGGCCACGAACCTGTTCATCGTTTCTGAGCGCCTGCAGTTCTGTGCGCAGGGTCGACGTCAGCTCGCTCATACGCTCGCCATGGCCCTGCAACCATGACGCTTCGGTTTCGATCCGGGTGCGCACCAGGGCCTCCGAGGCATGCACCAGGCTGCCTACTTCGCTCAGCAGGCTGCTGGCACTGGCGCGGGAATGGTTCGCCATCTCGCTGGCCGCCCGCTGCCACGAGTCCGTCAACGCCTGCTGCTCAATGCGCGACCGCTCGCCTGCCGCGGCGAAGGAATCGGTCCACAGTTCGCGTCGCCGGTCATCGGCCGCTTGCTGCCTTGCCAGCCAGTCCGCGGCGCTGCTGTCGAAGGACTGCACCAGCGAGCCGGTGACCCCCTCGAGTTGCTGTTGAACGGTGAGGGCCAGCTGCTGATGCGTCGTCTGTGTTTGCCTGGCGAGATCCGTGATCAGCGCCTGCAGCAGTGGTCTGACACTTTCGCCGAGCAGTCGGCCACTCTCGACGGCCTGGCGACCGCTCTCGGCGACGCTGGCGCTGAGTGATCGCTCCACCAAGCTGGCGAGTTCGCCATAGCTGTTGCTTGCGGACTCGTGAAACTGCGCCTGGTTGGCTAGCAACTTCTCCCCCAACTGGTTGCCCATGCGCTCGATGGCAGTCGCCAGAGCCTGCAGCCTGTCGGCCACTTCGGGAAGCGCGGCGGCCTGCCCCTGTATCGCCTTGAAAGTCTGTTGGCGGTTGTGAGCCAGGGAAAAGCCACGGAATACGGTGGCCACGGAGCTGTCAAGCTGTCGCGTGGCGGACATGCGGTCGCGTCGGCTGACGGTGGCAATCAGGCCCAGCATCGCCGATGCCGCGACGCCGGCGACAGAGGTGCCGAAGGCCAGTGCGAGACCCTTGATCGGCGCTGCCAGACCGGCGCGAATGGCTTGCAGCTCGGTCGTTCCTTCCAGCGCGAAAACGGCGCCCTGCAGAGTGGCGACCATGCCGAGAAAGGTTCCCAGCAGGCCCAGCATGACCAGTAAGCCGACCAGGTAGGGCGTAAGCACCGGCGCGGGCAATCCGACGCGTTCGCCTTCGATGCGTAGCCGCACCGGGTTTTGCAGCGATGGATGGAGCCTGGCCAGCCAGTGCTCGAGAAAATCGGGCGCGACTTCCGGCGCCGTCGCGGACAATCCCGCGAGCGCGTTCGAGAGCGTCGCGGTCGCCTGCCGGAAACGCAGAATCTCGATGACGCCGATCGCATAGACGCCGGCAATCACCACGGTCACCATGAGTCCCAATGGATTCGAGCCGACAAACGCCAGCCCCATGGCGACGATCGCCGTGGCTCCCAGTAAGAAAGCCGTCGCGAAGACAAATCTACTGATCAATTTCTTTCTACCTCTTCGTCAAGGGCTTCCAGCAAGCCGATTAGCGGTTGCAATCGGGTGTCGAGCTCGGCCAGGAGCACCGCACGCATTTCAGCGGCGAACTGCTCCAGCCAGCCTCCTGCTGCACCCCAGCGCAGCGGGTCGTCCTCCCCCGCCTGCCCGGCGGTGGTCTCGCGGTGGCGCTGATAGAGAAGTTCAAAGCGCTGTCCAAGCAGCCGTGGCACCTCGGCAAACAGGCGTTGCGCAGGTGCGGAGAGTGTCTCGTCGAGTGTTTCATCAAGGGCTGCCAGCCCGGCGAGCCTGTTTGAGTGAGCGGCAAGCGCTGCCCGGATGCTGGCCCTGAGCCCGTCCACCCTGCGCGAAAGCGCTTTTTGTTGCGCGAGGTAGAACAGCCGATAGTGCGCGTAGCTCGCCGCCTCTTTCGCCACCGTCGCAGCGCTTACCCTGGGAAAGCTGGATCGTGAGGCGCTCGCGGCAGGAGCAAAGCTGTCGACGATCGATTGCATCATCGCCGTGCGCGCGCCGAGGAACTCCTCGCTTGCGGAAGCGCCTGAAAAGGCGGCGCCCGTCCCGGCGCCGCCTTCGGATGTCATCGTCGCGAGATTGCCGTGCGCCGCCGCCAGGGCAATCGAGGCCGGCAGGTCGATGAGATTGCCAAGCCGCTCGGCAAAGTACCTCGGCGAGCTTGCGCCTTGCGCACCCGCGGAATCGGCGAACACGGAAAACGCACGAATCAGTCCCGATCCGTTCAGGCTTGTTGGCGGTGGGGCCTGCATCATGAGGATAAGATCAAGGACATGGCGGGGGCGGGTAAGTCGGCGGAATTGGAGGCGTCTGGTCGAGCCGCGCAGCGGCCAGGCGGGCTTGATCAGCCCGCTTTGCTGCGGTCAAGGCCAGAACGAGAGACGGGTTCAGGCGGTTGCTCGCAGGCGGGGGCGATAGGATACACCCGGATGGCCTCGAGCACCGCTTCGGGCTGCGTACTTCGCGTTCCGTCGCCGCTCGGTTGCGTCGGCGGCCAGCTCCTGTGGCGGCGGATGGCGGGCGGTGCGCGTGCCGCAGTCCAGGGGCTCATCGGCACGCGGGCGACGCCCTGGTCGCTTGAAACTGACGTGCGCGATCTCTTCGGTCACGCGTCCGATTAGTTGCGGGTCCTTGAGCAGACCCATAAGGGCGTCGAAAATGTCGCCTGCCGTCTCCAGGAGCCGGCGCATGGTTCTTTTCTTGCAATACCCATAGGCCGTGCATAGGATAAGGCGGTACGGGGAATCCCGGAACCAGGAAGGAGAATGGAAATGGCCAACATCGCGCGCTTTGACCCGGCCGACGCACTCGACGATCTCTTCCGCGGCTTCTGGATGCGTCCGGTCCGCCCTGGCGGACAGCAGGAGGTCCAGATCAAGCTGGAGGTGAAGGAAGACGACAAGGCCTACACGATTCATGCCGAAATGCCGGGCGTGAACAAGGAGGACATCCAGGTCACCATCGACGGCGGGCAGGTGTCGATCAGCGCCGAAACGAAGAAGGAAAAGGAGGTCAAGGAAGGCACCAGGGTGCTGCGCAGTGAACGCTATTACGGCAAGGTGTCGCGTTCGTTTGCCCTGGGG
Organism: Candidatus Accumulibacter regalis; assembly: GCA_000585075.1. Taxonomy (GTDB): domain Bacteria; phylum Pseudomonadota; class Gammaproteobacteria; order Burkholderiales; family Rhodocyclaceae; genus Accumulibacter; species Accumulibacter regalis. The sequence continues at coordinate 124,147 of JEMY01000003.1, forward strand.
CAGGACGTCGACGAGAGCAAGTCGGAAGCGCACTACAAGGACGGCGTTCTGGAATTGTCGCTGCCCAAGAAGACGGTTTCCAAGACCCGGAAACTGACCATCAGCTAGGCGTCGAAACCGGCCCCGTCGGTTGGGCATTCAGCAAGCGACCGGGACTCGTCGAGACATTCGTCTCGCGAGCCCGGACGCCGCACTCTGCGCTGGAGCGGCCCTCGCACCCGTCGACCGTCAAGCCGCTGAAGGCGTCCAGGCTGCCGGTCGCGTTCAGCTGACCCGGATCGTGCGCACCTTGGGTCGCCCGGGTTCCGCCTTGCTCAGCTCGATCCGTAGTATGCCGTCTGTGTAACTGGCCGTGGACGCATCGGCCAGCACCGGAACCGGCAGCGGTACGACGCGGCGGAAACTGCCGTAGGCGCATTGCAGCAGGCGATAGCGGCCTTCGCTGCTTTCCCGCTGGAAATGCTTCTCGCCGGAAACCACGAGAACGTCGTCCCAGATTTCGATGTTCATGTCCTGCTTGTCCATGCCCGGAAGTTCCAGGCGCACCACCAGGCGGCTGTCGTCCTCGAACATGTTGCCTCCGAGCATGGCCCAGCCACGCGTGGGTAGGTAGGACGGGTCATCGACCTCGGCCGGTGTCGGCAAATTGGACTTTTCCCCGGCCCTGAAGCGGGTCAGCGCTCCCACGGCCGAGCGGGTCAGATGCCGCCAGCCCTCCGCCAGGTTGTCCCACAGGGAACCAACGCTTTCTCTTATCGATTCCATACTCATGACAGACCTCCGTATCGAGAGTGCATGCAGCACTTGATGGAGGCAGTGCCGGGGGCGCTGCCTCCGCTCGCCTTGCGTCGCTTTGCTCTTGATGCGTCGCGGCTGCGAGCGTTCGTCAGGGGCGCTCTCAATGAAGAGCCTATAGCAGATCTTGCGGTTTTCAAGTTCTTGCCAGGAAATCGACGTTGTCGTCTTGCGACAGGACGCCCCTTCAGGCCGTGCAGGGTTTGCCGTCGTGCTCGCGCCGGCAGCGGCGCTCGACGACACGACACAATTGCGCGGCGGCGGTTTCGCTGGTCTGGGCGTCGATCGCGGCAAAACCGAGAACCATCCCGGAACGACAGTTCGCTGTGTCTGCGTAATACATGGACAGCGGACGCACGACGATGCCGGCTGCGAGCATCTCGTTGGACAGTGCAACGTCGTCGAGCGGCTGGCTGAAGAAGTAGGGAAGGTGCAGGCCGGCGAGACCTCCGCTGGTGCTCACCAGGTTGCCGAGGCGGGATTCGATGGCCCGGCGCAGCACGTTGCGGCGTTCCTGATAGATGCTGCGAACACGCTTCAGGTGCGCGCCGAGGTGGCCTTCGTCGATGAACTCGGCGAGTGCGGCCTGCTCGATCATGCGCCCCTCCCGGTAGAGCTCGGCGTTGCCGATGGCAAAGGCTTCGGCGAGCTCTTCCGGGACGACCAGGTAGGCCAGGCGCAAACCGGGGAACATGGTCTTGCTGAAGGTGCCGAGGTAGATCACCCGCTGCGAACGGGCTTGCCCGAACAGCGAGCCGATGGTGTAGGGGTGATAGCGGATCTCGTTGTCGTAGTCGTCCTCGATGACCCAGGCGTCGTTCGTTTCGGCCAGATCGAGAAGCTGCATGCGCCGGCTCAGCGACATCACCACTCCTGTGGGGTACTGGCTCGATGGGGAGACGAAGATCAGACGCGGCGTAGCTGGCGCACCCGGCGGCGGCAGCGACATGCCTTCGTCGTCGACCGGAATCGGTGCGATCTGCAGGCCGTTGGCGCGCAGTACAGTGCTCGCTCCCCAGTAGCCGGGGTCTTCCATCCACGCCTGATCACCGCTGTCGCAAAGCATGCGTGCGCAGAGATCGATGGCTTGATGCGAGCCATTGAGGATCAGGATTTGCCGCGGCGAGCAGCTCATCCGGCGTGAGGCACGCAGGTAGTCCGCGAGCACCGCCTTCAAGGGCCCGTAGCCGCCGTGGCTGTAGCGGGCGAGGTGGCGCTGTTCGAAGCGAATGTTTTTCGCCAGCAGGCGGCGCCAGGTGGCGAAGGGAAACAGGCCAACGTCGGGCGCTCCGGGTACGAAGGCGCCGCCCTGGATGCGGCTGCTGCTCGCGTGCAGGGTGATCTCGCTGCCGCGCCGGGAAAGTCTCGTTGCGTCGTTGGCGTGCTGGGCCGGGCGACTCCGGCGTGCGCAGGCGGGTGCCGACGCGGGCAGCGCCTCCGACACCAGCGTGCCCGAGCCGCCGCGACTCTGCAGATAGCCTTCGACGAGCAGTTGCTCATAGACCCTGACCAGCGTGCTGCGACTGACACCGAGTTCGCCGGCCAGACGCCGGGTTGGCGGCAGCGGGCTGCCGGAGGGCAGTTCGCCGTCCAGAATCAGTCGTCGCAGGACCAGGTGCAGGGCGGCTTGCGTTCGCGATCCGCGCAGCTCGCTGGTCGCGAAGCGATCACGAATGAGATCCATGCGCAGCGACTTGTCCATCAATCAGGGCCGATGAGTGGGTCGAATTGGTATCAGAATTGAGCAACTAATTGGTTCGATTGTGCACCGCCTTGGGGCGTACAGTCAATCCGGGATAGCCGGCGCTGGTTGCGGCGTCTATCCAGCCGGTGTGCTTTCCGGCAATTGACTACGCGAGAAGGAGAAACAGCGTTGAAACTTAGCGATTCCACACTGCTCAGGCAGCTGTGCTACATCAACGGCCAATGGGCTGCTGCCGACAGCGGGCGCAGCTTTGCGGTGACCAATCCGGCCAGCGGCGAACAGCTGGCGACGGTACCGGAGATGGGCGCTGACGAAACGCGGCGGGCCATAGAGGCGGCGCGGGTCGCGCAGCCAGCCTGGCGGGCGCACACCGCCGGCGAGCGGGCGAAGGTCCTGCGGCGCTGGTTCGAGTTGCTGCTCGCCAACCAGGAGGATCTGGCGCAACTGATGACTGCCGAGCAGGGAAAGCCGCTCGCCGAAGCGCGCGGCGAGATCGCCTATGCCGCTTCGTTCATCGAGTGGTTTGCCGAGGAAGGCAAGCGCATTTACGGTGATATCGTTCCGCCGCATCACGCCGATAAACGCGTCCTGGTGACCAAGGAGCCGATTGGCGTCTGTGCGGCGATCACGCCGTGGAATTTTCCGGCGGCGATGATCACCCGCAAGGTGGGCCCGGCGCTGGCCGCCGGCTGTTGCGTGGTGCTCAAGCCGGCCGAAGCGACGCCTCTGTCGGCGCTGGCGCTGGCCGAACTTGCCGAGCGCGCAGGCGTCCCGGCAGGCGTTTTCAATGTCGTTACCGGCGACGCGCCGGCGATTGGTGGCGAGTTGTGTGCCAATCCGACCGTCCGCAAGCTCAGCTTCACGGGCTCGACCGAAGTCGGCCGCATTCTCATGCAGCAGTGCGCACCGACGATCAAGAAGCTGTCGCTGGAACTGGGCGGCAACGCACCGTTCATCGTTTTCGATGATGCTGATCTCGATGCCGCGGTGCAGGGCGCGATCCTTTCCAAGTATCGCAACGCGGGTCAGACCTGTGTCTGCGCCAACCGCCTGCTGGTGCAGGAAGGCGTCTACGACACCTTCGTTGAAAAACTCGGTGTTGCCGTGGCCGGGCTGCGTGTCGGCAACGGTGTCGACGACGGCGTGACGCAGGGTCCGCTGATCGACGCTGCGGCCATCGCCAAGGTCGAGGAGCTGGTCGAGGACGCGCGCAGCAAGGGCGCTCGCGTCGTCTGCGGCGGCAAGCCGCACAGCCTCGGGCGAACCTACTACGAGCCGACCATTCTCGCCAACGTGACCCCGGCGATGCGCATCGCCCGCGAGGAGGTGTTCGGGCCGGTCGCGCCGGTTTTTGCGTTCAAGACCGAAGCCGACGCGGTGGCCATGGCCAACGATACCGAGTATGGCCTGGCGTCGTACTTCTATACCGAGAATCTGGCGCGCAGCATGCGCGTTTCGAGTGCTCTGGAATACGGCATCGTCGGCGTCAACACCGGCCTGATCTCGACCGAAGTGGCCCCGTTTGGCGGCATGAAGTCGTCGGGACTCGGCCGCGAGGGTTCCAAGTACGGGATCGAGGATTATCTCGAAATCAAGCACGTTTGCATTGGCGGGATCAACTGAGCCTGCGGGCGAATTGACGAATTGCACAGGAGAAGCTAATGAATGCACCGATCGAAAAGCCGAACACCCAAACCAACGCCGGGCTGATGGCCCGCCGCCAGGCGGCCTTGCCGCGGGGTGTCGGCCAGGCGCACCCGCTGTTCGCGGAAAGTGCGCGCAACGCCGAGATCTGGGACGTCGAGGGTCGCCGCTGGATCGATTTCTGCGCCGGTATCGCGGTGGTCAATACCGGCCACTGTCATCCCCGGCTGGTCGCCGCGGCGCGCGAGCAGCTGGAGGCGTTTACGCACACCTGCTTCCAGGTGGTCGCCTACGAGTCCTACGTCGAACTGTGCGAGCGACTCAATGCGGCCGCTCCGGGCAGTACGCCGAAGAAATCGTTTCTGGTCAACACGGGTGCGGAAGCGGTCGAGAACGCGGTGAAAATCGCCCGTGCGGCCACCGGCCGCACCGGTGTCATCGCCTTCGGCGGTGGCTTCCACGGTCGCACCATGTTCGGTCTGGCGCTGACCGGCAAGGTCGCGCCGTACAAGGTCAAGTTCGGACCCTTCCCCGGCGGCATCTTCCACGTACCGTTTCCGAATGCCCTGCACGGGGTCTCGGAAGACGACTCCATGGCGGCGATCGAGCGCCTCTTCGCCTACAGCATCGAAGCGGCCGACGTCGGAGCGATCATTATCGAACCGGTGCAGGGCGAGGGCGGCTACCTGCCCGCGCCGTTCGGTTTCCTGCGTCGCCTGCGGACCCTGTGCGACAAACACGGAATCCTGCTGGTTGCCGATGAAGTGCAGTCCGGCATCGCCCGTTGCGGCAAGTTGTTCGCCACCGAACACTACGATGTCGAGCCGGACATCATTACCCTGGCCAAGGGGCTCGGCGGCGGCTTGCCGGTTGCTGCGATCGTCGGCAAGGCGGAGATCATGGATGCTGCCGAAGTCGGCGGGCTTGGTTCCACGTACGCCGGCAGTCCGATTGCCGTCGCCGGCGCGCTGGCGGTGCTCGACATTGTCGAGGAGGAAAAGCTGTGCAGTCGCTCGATGGCCCTCGGCGAGCGCATGCGCACTCGCTTCACGGCGATGCAGAAGAAATATTCGAGCATTGCCGATGTGCGCGGCCTCGGGGCGATGACGGCGGTCGAGTTCTGTCGCAATGGTGACCCGCAGCAGCCGGCGGGCGACATGGCCCTGGCCCTGAAGAACGAAGCGGCGAAACGCGGCTTGCTGTTGCTGTTGTGCGGCGCGCACGGTAATGTACTGCGGGTAATGATTCCGCTGACCATCTCCGAGGCGCTGCTCGATGAGGGACTGGACGTCATCGAGGCGTCATTGCAGGCGATTGGCGCCTGAGTTTGCCGACCTCGCGGCCATGGCCGGATGCCGTTTTTCGGCATTCCGGCTGGTTCAGGAAGTGCGCGTCTGCCCGTGACCTCCCCGTTGTGGACCGGTCGAGTTCGCTGCGCCGGAGCTTGACGTCGATTCGACAGTTTTTCGTAGCGCTACCTAGAGCGGCAGGAGAGCCCATTTCATGATTCCTTTTTCAATTGCCGGCATCCAGATGAACGTCTCCATGGAGCGCGAGAACATCACCGCGATGGGGCACAAGCTGGACGTCGTCATGGCCCGCTTTCCCTGGGTGCAGATGGTCGTCTTCAGCGAGCTGGCTCCCTACGGGCCGGCGCCCTATCACGCCCAGCCGACGGGCGGGCCGGCCGAGCAGATCTTCTGCCAGATGGCAGCCAAGCATGGCCTCTGGCTGTTGCCGGGGTCAATGTTCGAACGGGTTGGTGACGACATCTACAACACCACTTCGGTGATTGATCCGAACGGGAAAGTGGTCGCCCGCTACCGCAAGATGTTCCCCTTCCTGCCCTACGAAATGGGTATCAAGCCGGGTACCGATTTCTGTGTCTTCGACGTGCCCGACGTCGGGCGCTTCGGTGTTTCCATATGCTACGACATGTGGTTCCCGGAAACGACGCGCACGCTGGTGTCGATGGGCGCCGAATGCATTCTCCATCCGACGATGACCGACACTATCGACCGCGATGTGGAATTGCCGATTGCCCGTGCCAGCGCAACGATCAACCAGTGCTACTTTTTTGATGTCAACGGTGTCGGCGACTGCGGCACCGGGCACTCGATCGTCGTCGGCCCTTCCGGCTACGTCATTCACGTGGCGGGTGGCGGCGAGGAAATCATCCCGGTGGAAATCGATCTGTCGCGGGTGCGTCGGGAACGCGAGGTCGGTATCCGCGGTCTGGGTCAGACACTGAAGAGTTTCCGTGATCGGCCGGTCGAGTTTCCGGTTTATCAGAAACACCTCGGGCGCCAGGACGACTATCTGAACAGCCTGGGGCCGTTGGTCAAACCGGGCCGAGGATCGCGCGGCGCAGCGGCGGTCCTGGCCGCGGGCACGGTGGCCGGCCCGGATGGCTCGATCTTCCAGGTTGCCGATCTGACGCCGCACATCGACGTCACTGCGGCAACGACGGAGACTGCGCCCCCGTACCACACGGGTCCGTGAGCAAGTCGGTTTTCGGACGAGAGGGGGTAAACAGGTGGGTATCGGTTTGATCATCCTCGGGCTGGCCATCGGCACCCTCCTCGGATTCGGGATTTTTGCGCTCCAGCAGCGCCGCAAGAAAGTAGTACCGCAGAAAAATACATCGCCACAGAGGAGACAAGAAATGACCCAAGAAAAACCCACGATGCCGACGATCACCAGCATGTCGGACCTGCGCCTGTTCTTCCATCGCAACACGCGCCCGATCTACTTCATCAGCGCCACCAACTTCAACCTGGCCGGCATGGATGAGCGGGTGCCGCACTTCAAGCACATCAACTATATCGACTGTTACGACGGTCGCCATCCGAACGTCTTCGTTCCCAGCGAGCAGCCGCATCCGGAGTTCGAAGGGATCGAGGATATCAACAACTATCTGTTGCAGAACAAGGAGGTCATCGACTACATCAAGCGTCGCGGCGGCGACCCGGTCGCCGTCTTCCTGATGTTCGACGAGAAAACCGAAGAGCTGTGCAAGGAACTGGGTATCGAGCTGTGGTTCCCGCCGGCATCTTTGCGCACGCGTTGCGACAACAAGATGGAAACCGTGCGCATCGGCAACAAGGCGGGGGTACCGTCGGTGCCGAACGTGCTGGCCAAGGTCGAGAGTTACGAACAGCTGATCAAGCTGACCGAGGAAAACGGACTCGGCAGCGACCTGGTGATTCAGTCGGCTTTTGGCGACTCCGGCCACACCACCTTCTTCATCTCCAACGAAACGGAATGGAAGAAGTATGCCGACGAGATCGTCAAGGATCCCGAGGTCAAGGTCATGAAGCGGATCAACTGCCGCGGCGGCACCCTGGAAGCCTGCGTCACCCGTTGCGGCACGGTCGTTGGTCCGCTGCTCACTGAAATCGTCGGCGCCAAGGAGCTGACCCCCTACAAGGGCGGCTGGTGCGGTAACGAGGTCTTCCCGGGAGCGTTCCCGGAAAAAGCGCGCATCACCGCGCGCGACTACGCCTATGCCTTCGGCAACCAGCTGCTCGAGGAAGGCTATCGCGGCTACTTCGATCTGGACTTTCTCATCGACCAGGATACCGAGGAAGTCTATCTCGGCGAACTCAACCCGCGCGTCTGCGGCGCGAGCCCGATGACCAATCACGCGGCTTTCGCGTATGCCGACGCACCGCTGTTCTTCTTTCACCTGCTCGAATTCAGTGGCGTTGACTTCAAGCTGGACGTTGCAGCGATGAACGAACGCTGGAAAAACCCCAAGTACATCGACAGCTGGAGCCAGCTGGTCATGAAATACACCGACGAGGAAGTCGATATCGTCGACCAGGCTCCGGAATCGGGAATCTACCGCATGGACGACGCCGGCAACGTCAGTTTTCACCGCTTCGACTATCACCGCCTGGCGGTTGAAGGGGAAAACGAGGCTTTCTGGCTGCGCATTACCGGTCCCGGTGACTACCGCTATGAAGGCGCCGATCTGGGTATCCTGATCACCCGCGGTCGTTCGATGACCGAGGAATTCAAGATCAACGCCCGCGCAGAAAACTGGATCCGTGGGATCAAGGGCTTCTACAAGGGTCGTCCTCTGGATACCGCCGTCGCCGAACAGGTGCCGTCGGCCGGCGCGTTCAAGATCCTCTGATCGCCGGCTGAGGAGGTAGATGCCTCTCATTCAGACCCAGTCGCTGCTCTTCCGGGCCATGGAAGAAGCACGACCGGGGGCAGTCTGGCAAAACCTGTTCAGGGAATTCTGGCCGTCGTATCGCCGCTGGTATCTGCAAAGCGGCGAAGCGGCGCGCCCCTACTACCTGCCGTGCGTGCGGGCGCTGCGCAAGCACATGCCGGAACTGCTGCCCACCTACGAGGCGCTCTCCGAACTCTCGGGTGGCGGCGACGTGGAGGCCCGCTTCCTGTCGCTTTTCTGCCCGCCGCCGTACGTCACGGGCTGTTCGCAGCTGGTCTGGCCCGGCGAGCGACCGCTGCTGGTGCGCAACTACGACTATCCGCCACAGTTGTGCGAAGGCGTCATCCTGAAGACGGCCTGGAACGGTCGTGAAGTGATCGGCCTCAGCGACTGCATGTGGGGCCTGCTCGATGGCATCAACGAGGATGGCCTGGTCGTGGCCTTGTCGTTTGGCGGTCGCCAGGAGGTCGGCGAAGGTTTTGGCGTGCCGCTGGTCTTGCGCTACGTCCTGGAAACCTGCACGCGTACCGACGAGGCCTGCGCGGCACTGGCGCGGGTTCCGGTGCATATGAGCTACAACGTAACGGTGGTCGACCGCAGCGGCGATTTCTCGACGGTCTTTCTCGCCCCGGGCAAGAGCGGCGACATCCGTCGCCTGGCGGCGGCGACCAATCACCAGAAGAAGGTCGAATGGCACCAGCACGCCCGCGCGACGTCGACGGTCGAGCGCCTGCGGCGGTTGATGGAGATGCTCGACGACAGCACGATGACGAGCGAGGCGCTGATCGCCGCCTTCCTGCGGCCGCCGATTTACTCGAACGCCTTCGCGCGCGGCCTCGGCACCCTTTATTCGGCGGCGTATTGGCCCGGCGAAGGGCGCGCCGATTTCTTCTGGCCCGGGGTCAGCTGGTCGCAATCATTTGCCGATTTCACCGTCGGCGATCGGCTCATCGAGTTTGGCGCTTCGCCACCGCCACCTAACAACGATACGCGAGGCATGGACCTGCGTGAGGAGACGAGCAATGAAGGCAGATAGCAAGAACAAGAAGTCGCTCGGTGAATATTACAGTGCGCTGCAACTGCGCACCGATCGCTGGAGCGCCCTGAAAATAGCCTGCGAGCAACTCACCCAGAGTCACTCGGAACGCCGGCGCAACGAGGCCGAGCGAAAGGTCGGCGAGTTGATCGATGCCTTGCGCCCGATCGAGCTCTACTGGGCATTCCCGGGGCACGACACTTTCGGCCGACTCGGCGAACTGGTCATCCAGGGACGCTTCGATGTGCTGGCAATTACCGTGCGCAACATCTGTCATTCCCTGCTCAGCAACAGCTATCGACGCAATCCTCACCACCATGACGTCGAGGAACTGACCGAGGGCAGTCCCGACGATGAGTCCACGGAGAATGCCGGCAAGGAATTGCTCTACTTCGAAGTCCTGTTCGTGGACAAATTCTCGCCAATGCAGGAAGAGAACCTGCGCCGAACCCTGCGTTCGCTACGCCGCATCGAGGACCCCTTCGTCTATGAACCGGTGTTCGTACCCAGCCTCACCGACGCCCTGATCGGCGTGATGTTCAACCACAACGTCCAGGCAGTGGTCATTCGCAACGACCTCCGGCGCGATTCGGAGCAGACCTTGGAGCTCCTGCATCGCTATCTCTCGCGCCTCGAAGAGGCCGTCCTTGAAGAGGTCGAACCCAAGGAGTATGGGCCAGAGCTGTGCCGGATGATCGCCAAGCTTCGTCCCGAGCTCGACGTCTACCTGTTCACCGATCAATCGGTCGAGGAGATCGCCGGTGCCAAGCTCGGCAACTGCCGACGGGTCTTCTACAACCAGGAGGATCATCTCGATCTGCACCTGAATATCCTGCGCGGCGTTGCGGAGCGCTTCGAGGCGCCGTTCTTCAATGCCCTGACGCAGTATGCGCGCATCCCCACCGGCGTCTTTCACGCCATGCCGATCAGTCGCGGCAAGTCGATCACCGCCTCGCACTGGATCAAGGACATGGGCGACTTCTACGGGATGAACATCTTTCTCGCGGAAACGTCGGCCACCTCGGGCGGCCTCGACAGTCTTCTCGAACCGCACGGGCCGATCAAGAAGGCGCAGGAGATGGCCGCCCGTGCCTTTGGCTCGAAGCAGACCTTCTTTGCCACCAACGGTACGTCGACCTGCAACAAGATTGTCGTGCAGGCGATCGTCCGCCCTGGCGACATCGTGCTCGTCGATCGCGATTGTCACAAGTCGCATCACTATGGCATGGTCCTGGCCGGGGCGCAGGTGGTCTATCTGGACAGCTACCCGCTCAATGATTTTTCAATGTACGGCGCCGTGCCGATGAAGGAAATCAAGCACCGCCTGCTCGAACTGAAGGCTGCCGGCAAGCTCGATCGCGTGCGCATGCTGCTGCTCACCAACTGCACATTCGACGGCGTGGTCTATAACGTCGAACGGGTGATGGAGGAGTGCCTGGCGATCAAACCCGATCTGGTCTTCCTGTGGGACGAGGCGTGGTTTGCCTTTGCCCGTTTCGGCCCCGCCTACCGGCGGCGCACGGCGATGTACTGCGCCGGTCAGCTGCGCGAGCGTTACCGCTCGCCGGAATACCGAGCGGACTACGCCAAGTACCAGGAAAAAATGGCCAATGCCGACGACGAAACCCTGCTCAAGAGCCGCTTGATGCCAGACCCGGACAAGGTGCGAGTGCGTGCCTACGCCTGCCAATCGACGCACAAGACACTGACCGCTCTGCGCCAGGGTTCGATGATCCACGTGCACGACCAGGACTTCAAGGACGAGGTCGAGCAGGCCTTCCATGAGGCCTACATGACGCACACCTCGACCTCGCCGAACTACCAGATCATCGCCTCGCTGGATATCGGCCGCCGGCAGGTGGAACTCGAGGGCTTCGAGTTCATCCAGCGCCAGGTCGAGCAGGCGATGTCGCTGCGCAAGGTGATCAATACGCACCCGCTGATCAGCAAGTACTTCCACGTCGTCACCGTCGCCGAGATGATTCCCGCCGAGTATCGCAAGTCGGGGATCAAGAGCTACTGGGATCCGGAGCATGGCTGGACCGACATCATGGCCGCCTGGAGCGAAGACGAATTCGTTCTCGACGCGACGCGGATCACCCTGTCGGTGGCCGGCTCGGGCTGGGACGGCGATACGTTCAAGAACGAGATCCTGATGAACAAGCACGGCATCCAGATCAACAAGACCTCGCGCAACACGGTGCTGTTCATGACCAACATCGGCACCACGCGCTCGTCGGTCGCCTATCTGATCGAGGTGCTGGTCAAGATCGCGCGCGATCTTGATGACCGCCTGGATGACGCCAGCAACGTCGAGCGCAAGATCTTCGAACGCCAGGTCAAGGCCTTGCGCGAGGACCTGCCGCCGCTGCCCGACTTCAGTTGCTTTCACGATTCGTTCCGCTTGAGTTCGGGCAACGGCACGCCTGAAGGCGACATTCGCTCGGCCTTCTTCCTCGCCTACGACGAAAGCAAGTGCGAATACGTGCCGATCGCGGGCAAGGCCATCGAGAGGGAAATCGCCGCCGGACGCCAGTTGGTATCGACGACCTTCGTCATCCCTTACCCGCCGGGTTTTCCGATTCTGGTCCCCGGGCAGGTGATCAGTCAGGAAATCATTACCTTCATGCGGGCGCTGGATGTCAAGGAGATTCATGGCTACCGGCCGGAGCTTGGCCTGCGCGTGTTTACCGAGCAGGCACTGGCGGTACTCGAGGCATCACCGTCGTCGATTCAGGAACTGCCCACTTGACAATAGCCGGCGCGGTTCGCCACTCTTCGGGTCGCGCCCAATCGTTCATCCACTGAAGAGGACTGTCGTTGCCTATGCAGAGTGAAACGATCATCTATGAAGCGAGCGGCGGGATTGCCGAAATTCGCCTGAACCGACCACATCGCCTCAACGCGGTGACGCAACAGCTCTATAACGAGCTCAACGCTGCGCTGGGCGTCGCCGAAGCCGACGGTGACGTGCGCGTGGTGCTGTTGACCGGCGAGGGCCGCGCTTTCTGTGTTGGCGCCGACCTCAAGGAACACAAGGCGGGGCGAACCGCCTACGATCGACGCCAGTACCTGCGCGGCGAGCAGATCGTCTGCAAGCGCTTGCTGTTGTTGTCGAAGCCGGTGGTGGCCGCGGTCAATGGTTTTGCCGTCGGCGCCGGAGCAGAAATGGCCATCGCTTCGGACTTCATCCTGATGGCCGAGAGCGCGCAGATAGGACTGCCCGAGGTGAGCATCGGCACTTTTCTCGGCGGTGGCGTTACCTCGCTTCTGCCGCGGCTGGTCGGGCTGGCCAAGGCGCGCGAACTGGTCTTTCTCGGCGAGCGTATCAGAGGCGACGAGGCGGTGCGCATCGGGTTGGCCAATCGTGTGCTGCCGGATGAAGGATTTCTCGCTGCGGCACGCGAATTCGCCGGGCGCATTGCCGGCAAGGCGCCCTTGTCGATGCAACTGGCCAAGGAGCAGCTGAACATGGCTGCCGAGCGTACTTTCGATGCCGCGCTTACCGCCGAACTCGAAGCGATGACCTTCGTCGGTACCACCCAGGACTGGCAGGAGGGAATCGACGCCTTCGCTGAGAAACGTCCGCCGGTTTTCAAGGGCTGCTGAGATGACGACCATGGCCAACGCAACTCAGAGCAGCCCGCTGCACGGTTTTCTCGCTCCCAATTCGATCGCCATCGTCGGCGCTTCGGCCGATCCCACCAAGCGCGGCTACAAGGCCATGGTCGGGCTGATCAAGGATGGCTACGCCGGCACGATCTACCCGATCAATCCCAAGGTCGACCGGGTTCTCGGCGTCAAGGCGTATCGCTCGCTGGCCGACATTCCGGGAACCGCCGACCTGGCGCTGATCTGCACTCCCGCAGCCAGCGTTCCGGGCTTGCTCGTCGAGTGCGGCAAGAAAGGCGTCAAGGGGGCGGTGGTCCTGGCCAGCGGTTTTCGCGAAACAGGCCGTCCGGACGGCATCAAGCTGGAGCAGGAAATGCTGGCCGCCGCGCACCAGAGCGGCGTGCGGGTCATCGGCCCGAACACCTCGGGGATGTTCAACCTGCACAAGAAAGTCAATCTGCTGGCCCTGAACAACGTCAAGGCGGGTGACATCGGACTCATCTCGCAGTCGGGCAACATGCTGCTGGCGCTGGTGCTGGAGGCCGAGCGCAACGGTCACGTCGGCTTCAGTACCTACGCCGGGCCGGGCAATCAGGCGGATATCGGCTTCAACGATTACCTGCGCTATCTCGGCGAGGATCCACACACCCGAGTGGCGACGCTGTACGTCGAAGGCTTTCGTGACGGGCGGCGCTTCCTCGACGCGGCGCGTGAAATCACCGCGCTCAAGCCGGTCGTGGTGTACAAGTCGGGGTCAACCGAAGCGGGCCAGAGGGCGGCCAGTTCGCACACCGGCGCACTGGCCGGCAGCTATGCGATGACGGTCGACGTCCTGCGTCAGGTCGGCGTCAGCGTGGTCCAGCATTCGGACGAGATTCTGCCCGTCGCCGAGGGGCTGGGACTGCTGCAAAAAGCGCGCGGCAAGCGCGTGGCGGTGGTCGCCGACGGTGGCGGTCAGGCGACCATCGCTTCCGATCGCCTCGCCGAAGCGGGCCTGGAACTGGCCGAGCTGAGCGAAACGACACGGCGGCGTCTCGGCGAAATCCTTTTCCCGCAGGCATCGCTGGTCAACCCGGTCGATGTCGCCGGCAGCAGCGACGCCAACCCGGCTCTGCTCGCCGATTGCCTGGAGATCGTCGCCGCAGACGATGATGTCGACAGCATCTTCCTGGTCGGCATGTTCGGCGGCTACTACACGCGCTTCGCCGAAGACCTGCTCGGCGGCGAGATGCGTGGCGCCGAGGCGATGATCGAGCTGGCGCGCAGGAGCGACAAGCCGCTGATCGTCTATAGCCTTTACGCACCGGTCAATCCACCGGCCTTGCGCCGCCTGCACGAGGCCGGTCTGCCGGTCTATAGCTCGATCGAGCACGCGGTGCGCGTCCTGGCGGCACTCGGTGAACGCGGCATCTATCTGGCGGCGTGCACGGGCCAGAAGGCCGTGCCAACGGTGGTTCCCGAGCGCGCAGCGCAGCTCGTGTTCGCCGATGCGCAGGCGGCAGGCCGCGATCTCTTCGAATACGAAGCCAAGAACCTGTTGCGCACGCATGGCGTTGCCGTGCCGGAGGAACTGCTGGCCGGCTCGGCCGAAGATCTCGCCAGCATCGCCGCGCGTTTCGGCGATCAGCCGCTGGCCATGAAGGTCGTTTCCAAGGACATCCTGCACAAGTCGGACGCCGGCGGGGTCAAGCTCAACGTCCGTGGCGAAGCGGGCATGCGCGTCGCTTTCGACGAGATCATGGCCGCCAGCCGGGCCTACGATTCGCAGGCGGTGATCAAAGGCGTCCTGCTCACGCCGATGGCGCGCAAAGGGGTCGAGGTGATCATCGGCGTCATTCGGGATCCCATTTTCGGCCCGGTATTGATGTTCGGCCTGGGCGGCATTTTCGTCGAGATCCTCGAGGACGTGGCTTTCCGTGCCATCCCCCTGTCGCCGCACGATGCGTCGTCGATGCTCGAGCAGATCAAGTCGCGCAAGATCCTCGCCGGCGTGCGCGGCGAAGCGGCCGTTGACAAGGCGGCGCTGGTCGATCTGCTGTTGAAGGTTTCGAGCCTCGTCGAGGCCTACCCGGAACTGATCGAACTGGACCTCAACCCGGTCATCGCCCGGCCCGACGGCTACGCGGTGGTCGACGCGCGGATAATCGTCAGCCGCAAGCCGCTGGCCGCAAAGGAGGCTTGCCGATGAACATTCCGCCAGTCACCGATGCCTTGCTCGAGGTCGATGGCCGGGTCGCGCTTCTGACGCTCAATCGCGACGACGTGCGCAACGCGCTGACCGGAACGCAACTGATCGAAGACATCGTCGGCGTCGCCGAATGGGTCAACCGCTGCGACGACGTGTCCGTGCTGGTCATCACCGGCGCCGGCGCCGCTTTCTCGGCCGGCGGCAACGTCAAGGACATGGCCGGGCGCAGCGGTGATTTCGCGGGCGACGTGGCCGAGGTCGCGCAGCGCTATCGTCGTGGCATCCAGCGCATCCCGCTGGCGCTGTGCGAAGTCGAGGTCCCGGTCATCGCGGCGGTGAACGGTGCGGCGATCGGCGCTGGCTTCGATCTGGCCAACATGGCCGATATTCGCCTGGCGTCGCGGCGTGCCAGGTTCGGCGAGACCTTTCTCAACCTGGGCATTATCCCCGGGGATGGCGGCGCCTGGCTCATGCAGCGGCTGATTGGTTACCAGCAGGCCTTCGAGCTGACGCTGACCGGACGCATCGTCAGCGCCGACGAGGCCAAGGCACTGGGGATTGTCCTCGACGTCGTCGAGCCCGAGCATTTATTGCCGACGGCGCTTGACCTCGCGGGGCGCATTGCAGCCCAACCGCCGAAGGCGCTGCGCCTCACCAAGCGATTGATGAAAATGGCTCAACGCATGGAGTTAAAAGACTTTCTCGATCTTTGCGCTTCCTTCCAGGGAATGTGCCATAACGAAGCGGAGCATCTGGAGGCGGTGCACAGAATGCTCAAGGAATGACTGCGGCGGCGGTCGGCGCCGGAACCACCAGCGCACGACGATGGTCGATGTCTTCGCCTCAGCTCCCCGCAGCAAACTGCCAATGGGTCGCCAGCGAGCCATTGTGGCGCTGCATTGGTATCAGCAAGTTTTCTGGAATTGGTCTAAATGTCAGCGGGTTTTATGTGTAGAGTCGCTCAGCGTTGGCTTTTGTCCGTTGCACGAGACGCAATGTTTCGGGTAAATTGACGTTGGCCAACGCGCCGACAGGCCCGGAACTTGACTCATGAATCATTGCTCTGGCGGCGGATCAGTGCTGAAGGAAGGGTAGAGAAGTCTTGCTCACCTTCCCATGATCAAGCCGCTCGTCTGCGTGGTCGCGGCATGGCTCGTTCCAATTGCTTGAATATAATTGAGGAGACAAACTCTTGAAGAAACTTACCACCCTTGCTGCCGCCCTTGCCGTTTCCGCCAGTATCGTCAGCCCGGCAGCTTTTGCGGAACAGAAGTTCGTGACCATTGGTACCGGCGGGGTCACCGGCGTTTATTACGCCGCCGGCGGCGCGATCTGCCGACTGATGAACAAGGAAAAGAAAACGCACGGTATTCGCTGCTCGGTCGAGAGCACCGGTGGCTCGGTGTACAACGTCAATACCATCAAGGCCGGCGAACTCGACTTCGGCGTTGCGCAGTCGGACGTCGCCTACAATGCCTTGAAGGGAGAAAACCAGTTCAAGGGTGCCGCTTTTGGCGAATTGCGCTCGGTGTTCTCGATCCATCCGGAGCCGCTGGTCGTGCTCGCACGCAAGGACGCCAACGTCACCTCCTTGCTGGACTTCAAGGGCAAGCGCTTCAACATCGGCAACCCGGGCTCAGGCCAGCGCGCGACGATGGATATCCTGCTTCCGGCGATGGGCATGAAGACCAGCGATTTCTCGCTGGTTTCCGAGATGAAGGCCGACGAACATGGCGCGGCGCTGTGTGATAACAAGATCGACGGCTTTGCTTACGTCGTCGGCAACCCGTCCGCCAATATCCAGGATCCGACCACCACCTGTCACGCGCAGCTCGTCAATATCATCGGGCCGGCAGTCGACAAGCTGGTGAAGACCTATCCCTACTACGCGGCGGTGACGATCCCCGGCGGCATGTACGCCAACAACCCGAACCCGGTGAATACCTTCGGCGTGGTGGCGGCTTTTGTCTCGTCTTCGAAGGTTTCCAACGACGTTGTCTATGCCATGGTCAAGGCCGTCTTCGACAATCTGGACGACTTCAAGAAGCTCCATCCGGCTTTTGCCCACCTTGATCCGAAGGAAATGATCAAGAACGGTCTGTCGGCACCCCTGCACGATGGCGCTGTAAAGTACTACAAGGAGAAGGGCTGGATGTAATCGGTCGGAAGCATGCGGGATCGGCAGGGAGTTCGCCGTTCCCGCTAGACCTGCCGACGGCCCCGACGGGGCCGTCTTACGTTGAAGTCTGCGGAGATTTTGCACATGGCTGAAAAAGAAGCTGAAGCCGTCCTGACGGACGAGCAACTAAAACAACTGGTCGCCGAAGCAGACACCGGTGGCCGCAAGCCGACCGGCATGGTCGCCAAGCTGATCCTGTTTACCGCGCTGGCCTGGTCGCTGTTTCAACTCTGGATCGCTTCGCCGCTGCCGTATTCGCTGGGTATCCTGGTGCTCAATGACACCGAGTCGCGTTCGGTCCATCTGGCTTTTGCCATGTTTCTTGCTTATCTTGCCTACCCGGCATTCAAGAGCTCTCCGCGTGCCTATGTGCCGCCCCTGGACTGGGTTCTGGCACTGGCGGGCGTCTTCTGCGCCTCGTATCTATTCGTTTTCTACTCCGAGTTGTCGACGCGACCCGGTCAGCCGACGACGCTCGACCTGGTCGCCTCGGTCGCCGGCATCGTTCTCCTGCTCGAGGCGGCGCGCCGTGCGCTTGGCCTGCCGATGGTCATTCTGGCGGTGATCTTCATCGGCTACATCTTCCTCGGCCCCTACATGCCGGACTTGATCGCCCACAAGGGGGCTTCGCTCGGCAAGGGCATGTCGCACCTGTGGCTGAGTACGGAAGGCGTTTTCGGTGTCGCGCTGGGTGTGTCATCGGGCTTCATCTTCCTCTTCGTCCTGTTTGGCGCCCTTCTGGAAACGGCAGGCGCCGGCAACTATTTCATCAAGTCGGCCATCTCGCTCCTCGGTCACCTGCGTGGAGGTCCGGCGAAAGCCGCGGTGGTGGCCTCGGCGTGTACGGGCCTGATTTCCGGGTCGTCGATTGCCAACGTCGTCACCACCGGGACTTTTACCATTCCGCTCATGAAGCGCGTCGGTTATCGACCCGACAAGGCCGCCGCCGTCGAGGTCGCGGCTTCGGTCGACGGTCAGATCATGCCGCCGGTGATGGGTGCGGCTGCCTTCCTGATGGTCGAGTACGTCGGCATTCCCTACACGCAGGTGCTCAAGCACGCCATCCTGCCGGCGCTGATCTCGTACATCGCGCTGTTCTACATCGTGCACCTGGAAGCGATGAAGGCCGACATTCGCGGCATTCCGCATGTGCACGAGGCCACCTTGAGCCAGCGCATGATTTCCTTCCTGATGACCGTTTCCGGAATGGTCATCCTTGCCGGCATCGTCTACTACGGCTTTGGCTGGCTCAAGGATGTCTTCGGTGACGCCTCCATCTATATCGTCGGTGTGGTGATGATGGCTGCCTACATCGGCCTGTTGAAGTTCGGTACACGTTATCCCGAATTGCACATGGACGATCCGGATACGCCTATCGACCACCTGCCCGATGCCGGTCCGACGTTGAAGTCCGGTCTGCACTTCCTGCTGCCGGTGGTGGTGCTGATCTGGAACCTGATGGTCGAGGAACTCTCGCCGGCCTTGTCCGCGTTCTGGGCGACGGTGTTCCTGATGTTCATCCTGGTCACGCAACGGCCGATGATTGCTTTCTTCCGCCAGCACGGTGACCTTGGTGCAGCGGCTCGCCAGGGCTTCCAGGACCTGCTTGACGGTCTGGTCACCGGTGCGCGCAACATGATCGGTATCGGTATCGCCACTGCGGCCGCCGGCATCATCGTCGGTACCGTGACGCTGACCGGCATCGGACTGGTGATGAGCGAGCTGGTCGAGCTGATCTCGGGCGGCAACCTGATGATCATGCTCTGTCTGGTCGCGGTGATCTGCCTGATCCTTGGCATGGGTCTGCCGACGACGGCCAACTACATCGTCGTATCCACCCTGATGGCTCCGGTGGTGGTCGAACTCGGTGCGCAGAGCGGTCTGCTGGTGCCGCTGATTGCCGTACACCTGTTCGTCTTCTATTTCGGACTGATGGCCGACGTGACACCGCCCGTGGGCCTGGCGTCGTATGCCGCGGCCGGGATTGCGCGCTGCGACCCGATCAAGGTCGGTGTCACGGCCTTCGGCTACAGCATTCGAACGGCGATCCTGCCCTTCATGTTCATCTTCAACACGCAGCTCTTGCTGATCGGCATCGACAGCCTCGGACACCTCTTCCTGACGGTGTCTACGGCGATCATCGCCAATCTCCTTTTCGCCGCCGCGACGCAGGGCTGGTTCATGACCCGCAACCGCTGGTGGGAGGCCGTGGTTCTGCTGCTGGTGACCTTCACCCTGTTCCGCCCGGGTTTCTGGATGGACATCATTCAACCGCCTTACGACAAGTTGCCGCCGACCAAGATCATGGAGGTTGTCGAGAAGGCGCCCGATGGTGCCGGTCTAAGGGTCTGGATCGAGGGTGAGGACATCAACGGCAAGAAGGTCGCCAAGGGCGTCCTGCTGCCGCTCGGCGTCCAGGCGCCCGCACTGCAGCGTCTCAATGCCATGGGCCTCAGCCTGATGGCGTCGGGTGATCAGGTCGATATCCTGGGCGTCAAGTTCGGCAGCCGCGCGGCGAAGCTCGGCATCGAGCAGGGTTTTGTCATCACTGCCCTCGAGGTGCCCACCGAGCGACCGGACAAGGAATGGTTCTTTATTCCTGCCTTTCTGCTGCTGGGGCTGGTTGTTGCCGTCCAGCTTCGGCGTGCGCGGGTGATTGCTGCCAACGAGCTGAAACCGGCTAGCTAGCAGGGCTGCTTGCCTCTGGGCAAGGGCTTTGCTGCGTTGAGGCCGCCGTTCGACCATGCTGCACGATCGTGGTCCACCGGTGGCCTCGTCCGTTTGCGCGCTCGCCGATCCCGTCGCTGAGCGCTGGCGTCGGCGTTGTGTCCGGCTCACTCGCTTCGCGGTCGCGGGGCTCGATCGACGGACAGGTACGGGTCGCACCGACAGAATTCCCGCGCCAAGGTCTCGCGCCGGGCAGGCGAACGGAAAAGAAGAGGGCTGATGACCACTGGAAGCCGGCAGCCAGGCCGCGTTGTGAGTGTCCGCTGTGTTTGCTCGGGCGGCAGGCCGTGAGCTGGCTGCCCGGGGTGCACGCTGTGCTGGCGGCTCTCGCGGGCGCACTGGGGCTGTACATCGCCGCCAATCATCCCTTGTGGCCGAACCTGCTCGGTGTCGCTTTCGTCGCCTGGGCCATGGCGGTCGGCCTGCGCCCGTCGCTCTTCCTCTTCGTCCTCCCTGCACTTTTGCCGGTCGCCAGTTTCTCGGCGTGGACCGGCTGGATCGGCGTCGACGAATTCGACCTCTTGCTACTGGCAGCGGTGAGTGGCGGCCAGGCACGCCTGGCCGCCGATGGCTGGCCACGCCGGGGGCGATCCCCAGCTTCCCCCGGTCATGGCGCCCGGACGGCGCAGCGAGGGCTGCTTAAGGCGCTCCTCCCCCTTTCTTGCCGTCCGGACGGCGGCGCGGGATCGGCGGAATTCACCCTCTTTCGCCTGGCCGGAATCGGGCTGGCGGCGCTCTCCGTATCCTACGCTGTGGCCCTGGTGCGTGGCCTGAGCGCCGCCGATCCCTCGCTGGCGGGATGGTTCCAGGGCTACGAAGAGCCCTTGAACAGCTTGCGCGTAGGCAAGGCTTTCTTTTTTGCACTCCTCCTCTTGCCGTCGTTGCGCCAGCTGCACGAACGCGCGCCGGCGCTGGCAGCGTCCCGCCTCGCCGCGGGCGTGGCGACCGGACTGGGCCTGCTCTGCGTGGCGATTGTCTGGGAACGCAGCACCTACCCGGGGCTGTTCGACTTCTCGACTCCCTATCGCAGCACGGCCCTGTTCTGGGAGATGCACGTCGGTGGCGCGGCGCTCGACGGCTATCTTGCACTGGCGGTTCCGTTTGCCGTCCATGCCGTGGTGCGCGCGCCGGATCGTTGGCGCTGGGGCATCGCCGCGGCGCTGGCGGTGCTCGTCGCCTACGCCTGCCTGACCAGTTTCTCGCGCAGCGTCTATCTCGGCGTCGGGCTGTCCCTGGCGCTGCTGGCCTGGCGTTTGTCGGCGCAGCGGCAGTCGTTTCCGCCGCCGGGCTTGCCGGCAAGCGCGCCGACGGACTCGCCATTCCCGCCGCCGGAGCCCTGGCGGCTTTGGGGAGGGCGTGTCCTGCTCGCGGTCCTGGCCTTCGAGGTGGTCGCGGTGCTTGGCTTCGGCGATTTCATGAGCCGCCGGTTGTCGGCCAGCGAGCGCGATCTGGGCGGGCGTCTGGAGCACTGGACTGCCGGGCTGAGCCTTTTGCGCTCGCCGTCAGAGATCATGTTCGGCAGGGGCCTGGGACGTTTTCCTGCCAATTATTCACAGGCCGTGCCGGAGCGCGAAATCCCCGGCCGCCTGCTGTTTGTCGACGACCGCCAGAGCGGGACCTATTTGCGCCTTTCCGGCCCGTCGCAAGGCCCGCGTCGGCAGGGCGCTTTCGAACTGCTGCAACGCGTGTCGCCACTGCACGACGGGAGCTACACGCTGGCCATGGACCTGCGTGCGCCGCAGGACGCCAGGCTGAGTGTGGCCGTCTGCCAGCGGCATCTGCTGTACGAGGCTTCCTGCCGTGGGACGCTCGTGCGAGTTCCGGGAGGGGAAGCGCAATGGCACCACTTCTCGCTGCGCCTGAACGCTCCCCCGGCCGGCGCCGCCGGCGCGTGGCCACCGGCCCTCGGCTTTCTCAGCTTGCGCCTCCTGCCCGGTTCGGCTGACGCCATCGACGTCGATAAGCTGCGCCTCCGTGATGCCACGGGGCGGGACCTGCTGCAGAATGGCGACTTTTCCGATGGGCTCGCGCATTGGTTCTTTGCCGGTCGCCACTACTTCGTGCCTTGGCACATCGACAACCTGTTTCTCGAAATGCTCGTCGATCAGGGCGTCAGCGGCCTGCTGCTCCTGCTCGTCCTGCTGGCGCTGGCCTGCGTCAACCTCCTTCGCGGGCCGGGACGTTCGCATGTTTTGGCCCCTTATTTGCTCGCGGCATTAATTGCATTTATGGTAGTCGGCATGTTTTCCAGCCTGTTGGACATGCCGCGGCCTGCTTTCCTGTTCTTCTTGCTGCTATGCTTTGCCCTGTTCCTGAACGGATGCGCCGCTGCCAACCCTCTTGCCGCGCCGTCGGTTCCCGTTCGGACACCCTGACAGACGCCGCAGCTTGCAGAATTCCTGACTGCACGCGCTCGTCAAAAATCAATAAAAAACAAGACGTATCAAGGTACTGGCGCGTTGTATTGAAGTGCACGTTTGGTTCTTGTAGGGAGTTGGACGGTATGTTTTACAAGGTATTGCCCCCCGCTTGTGTATTCGGTCACGGTCTCGACGTTGTTCCGTTGATAACCTCTGTTTCGTGATACTTGCCTGCTTTCCCCTTCACCAGGGCGGCGTTCGGCAAGTCCGTTATCAACGAAAAGCTTTCAGATTGGCGATTGCAAGGGGTCTGTCGTGATCAAGGTCTTCAATCATTGGTTTTATCGGGCGACCATCGCCCGGGTGGCGATCGATCTGATGTTCCCGGTGGTCTGCGTGATCCTGGTCGCCGTCTGGGTCGGTCGTGGCGGCGAGATAGCCCTCGAGAAGGTGGCTTTCTATGCGCTGATCTTCGCGCTGATGAGCATTGCCTTCAACGCCTGGCTGGGTATCTATCAGCGGGTTCATAGCCGCACTCGCGCCGAGACGCGGGCGCGTGCCGTGCTGTCCCTCTATCTGGCCATTCCTTTGGCCTATGTCGTGTTCTCCATGCTCTCCGTGGCCGAGGTCGATCGTGGCTTCATGCTCCTCTCCGGCCTGGCGGCGCTCTTCGCGACCTTGCTGCACCGCGTCCATTCGGCACACAGCCGCAGCGGCCTGCTGCTCAGTCACCGGGTGCTGGTCTTTGGCGCGGGCGACGAGGCGGAAAATGTCGGGCGCGTCTTGCGCAAGTCGGATCCGGATATCCACATCGTCGGCTTTTATCCCAGCCCGACCGATACCGAGCTCGTCGTTCCGGCGCAGGTCCTCCTGTCGCGCGACATGTCTCTGTCCGACACCGCGCATTCGCTGAAGGTGGACGAGATCATCGTCGCGGTACGCGAGCGTCGCGGTGGCGCGCTTCCCTTGCGCGAACTCCTGGATTGCAAACTGTCCGGCGTCAAGGTTCTCGACCTGGCGAGTTACTTCGAACGTGCCCTCGGGCAGATTCGCATCGATTCGCTGCGTGTCAGCTGGCTGATCTTCGGCGACGGCTTTCGCCAGAGCTGGCGGCGGACCGCCGTCAAGCGCCTGTTCGATATCGTCGCCGCCAGCTTCCTCTTGCTGCTGGCCGCACCGGTGATGCTGCTGACCATGCTGATGATCATCCTCGAAGACGGCTTTTCGGTCTTCTACCGCCAGGAGCGGGTGGGTCTCGACGGTCGTCTGTTCAATGTCATCAAGTTTCGCAGCATGCGCAAGGATGCCGAAAGCGATGGCCAACCGCGCTGGGCGACGGCCAACGATGATCGCGTGACGCGCGTCGGCAGGATCATCCGCAAGCTGCGCATCGACGAGTTGCCGCAGCTGTACAGCGTGCTGACCGGTGACATGAGCCTGGTCGGACCGCGTCCGGAGCGCCCCTATTTCGTTGATCAACTGACTCGCGACGTACCCTTCTACGCCGTGCGCCACAGTGTCAAGCCCGGGGTCACCGGCTGGGCGCAGGTAAGCTACCACTACGGTTCGACGGTCGACGATTCGATTCAGAAGCTGCAGTACGATTTGTTTTACGTCAAGAATCACAGCCTGTTTCTCGATGTCGTGATTCTCTTTCAGACGGTCGGCGTGGTGTTGACCGGCAAAGGCGCTCAGTGAGCTTTCTGGCGATCCTGGCAGATTGCGTGTGGGCGCGGATTGGGGAGGCTGGTCGATCGTGATGGCAACCAATATGGCGATGATTGCTACCTGGAGCTACGGGCTGACCGGACTGCTGGCCGCCTTCCTGGCGCTCTATCTGGCGTCGGGTTGGCGCGTCGGCGGACGCAGCCGCGCGATGTTCCTGGCGGTCAGCCTGTGTGCCGTATGGGGGCTGCTGGGGATGGCTTTTGCGCTGACCCACAACGTCGTCTTCCTCGCCGGCAGCATGCTCGCCGATGCCTTGCGCTTCGGTGGCTGGTATCTGTTCCTGATCCTGTTGATGAAGCCGGAGCCGGGTGACGGTGCGCCGGCGCGCGTGCGTGTCGGCTGGTTGGGTGGCATCGCCCTGCTGCTCGTCGTCGTTGGTTTCGGCGCACAGCTCCTGGTGGTCACCGGCACTGACCTGCTCCTGCCCGCGCAGCGCCTGTCGCTATTCGCGTCGCTGGCGATGAGCGTCTTCGGTCTGGTCCTCCTCGAGCAACTGTTCCGCAACGTCTCGCCCGACTTTCGCTGGAGTATCAAGCCGCTGTGTCTGGGCCTTGGGGGCACTTTTCTGTTCGATCTCTACCTTTACTCCGACGCGCTGTTGTTCAATCAGGTCGACGCCGACGCCTTCAGTATCCGTGGTTTTGCGCACGCGGTGAGTCTGCCGATGGTCGCTCTGTCGGCGATCCGCAGCCACGACTGGAAGCGCCGTCTGGTGATGTCGCAGCGTGCCGCCATGCAGTCGGCAACCCTGGTCATCGTCGGCATCTATCTGTTGTTCATGGCTTCCGCCGGCTATTACGTTCGCTTGTTCGGCGGCGAATGGGGGCGGGCCCTGCAGTTGGCGCTGCTCTTTGCTGCCCTGCTGGTGCTCGTCGCACTGACCTTTTCGGGGTCCATGCGTGCGCGCTTGCGGGTCCAGGTTGGCAAGCACTTCTTCAGCTACCGCTATGACTACCGTGAGGAGTGGCTGCGCTTCACGCAGACGCTTTCCTCGCAAGGGGGATTCTCGGGAATGGGCCGTCACGCCGTGCGCGGCCTGGCCGACATGGTCGAGAGTCCCGGCGGTGCGCTGTGGTTGAAGGATCCTTCGGGGCGTTTCTTTGCCCAGGCCGCGTGCTGGAACATGCCCGTTTCGGCGGCCACGGAGGATGATGGCAGTCCTTTGTGCAGGTTTCTGATCGATAGCGGCTGGGTGATCAATCTTGAGGAGTATCGCTCGCTGCCGCGGCGCTATGATGGCCTCGCCCTGCCGTCGTGGCTGGTCGAAGTGCCGAACGCATGGCTGGTTGTGCCGCTGACCACCGGCAACGAGCTGATCGCCTTTGTCGTGCTGGCCACGGCACGGGCCCGAATCGACGTGAACTGGGAGGTCAACGACCTGCTGAAAACGGCTGGCCGGCAGGCGGGAGCGTTTCTTGGCCAGATGCAGGCCAGCGAAGCGCTGCTTGAAGTGCGCAAGTTCGACTCCTTCAACCGCATGTCGGCTTTTGTCGTCCATGACCTGAAAAATATCGTCGCCCAGTTGTCGTTGATGATCAAGAACGCTGAACGCCACCGCGACAACCCGGAATTTCAGAAAGACATGCTGATGACCGTCGAAAACTCGGTCGAGAGAATGCGCCAGTTGATGTTGCAGCTGCGCGAGGGCGCAACGCCGCTTGACAGCCCCCGCGGCATCGATCTGGCTGACGCGGTGCGCCGCATCCAGACCGCCAAGTCGGGTCAGGGACGCGAGGTCGAACTGACCATCGAGGAAAAGCTCGTCGCCCGCGGCCACGAAGACCGTATCGAGCGCGTCATCGGCCATCTCGTCCAGAACGCGCTGGAGGCGACGGACCCGACTGGGCGCGTGTGGATCCGCCTGGCCAGGCAAGGGAACTATGCGCTGGTCGAGGTGGGTGACAGCGGCCACGGGATGAGTCCGGAATTCGTTCGCGAGCGCCTGTTCAAGCCTTTTCAGACGACCAAGCCGACCGGCATGGGAATTGGTGCCTACGAGAGTTTTCAGTACGTGCACGAGTTGGGCGGCAAGCTGTCGGTCGACAGCGCTGTCGATGTCGGTACGCAGGTGGCCCTGCTCTTGCCGTTGTTCGACGCGGGCTCGACAAAGAACTCCGCTGATTTGCCCGAGGAGTCGGAATGAGTTCCGAAAAGCTACCCCATCTGCTCATCGTCGAAGATGATCGGGCGTTGCAGAAACAGATTCGCTGGGCTTTCGACCAGTACGAGACCCTGACTGCCGATGACCGCGAGAGTGCTCTGGCGCAGATACGCCGCTTCCAGCCACCGGTGGTGACCATGGACCTCGGCTTGCCACCCGATGCCGACTCCGTTTCCGAGGGCTTCAAGCTGCTCGAGGAAGTCCTGACCCTGGCGCCGGACACCAAGGTCATCGTTCTCACCGGCCAGAACGATCGCGCCAATGCCTTGCGGGCGATTGCCCTCGGAGCATACGACTTCTTTGCCAAGCCCTTCGAGATCGAAATGCTCGGCCTGACCATCGATCGTGCCTACCGCCTGCATGAACTGCAGCAGGAAAACAAGCGACTGCAATCGATGCAGCAGCCCGATGTGCTGTCCGGCCTGCTCACTCGCGACCCCGCGCTGCTGCGCGTTTGCCGAACCATCGAGCGGGTATCGAGCAGTGATGCGACGGTCTTGCTGCTTGGCGAAAGTGGAACCGGCAAGGAAATCCTGGCGCGCGCGGTACACGAGTCGTCCACGCGGCGTGGCGAACGCTTCGTGGCCATCAACTGCGCAGCGATTCCGGAGAACCTGCTGGAAAGCGAGCTGTTCGGTTACGAGAAGGGCGCTTTTACCGGCGCCGCACGAATGACTCCGGGCAAGATCGAGACCGCCAACAACGGTACCCTGATGCTCGACGAGATCGGCGATCTGCCGCATTCGCTGCAGGCCAAACTGCTGCGTTTTCTGCAGGAGCGTGTCGTCGAGAGGATCGGCGGGCGGCAGGAGATTCCGGTCAATGTGCGCATCGTCTGCGCCACGCACCAGAACCTGAAATCCCTGATCACCGACGGGGGGTTTCGTGAGGATTTGTACTATCGCCTTGCCGAAATTGTGGTAAATATCCCTCCCTTGCGGGAACGCTCCGGGGATCCCGCCTTGTTGGCGCATGCTTTTGTCAGACGCTTCGCCGAGGAACAGAATCGCGGCGCGATGACCCTGCGCGAAGATGCCACCCGGGCGATCGAAGCCCACCGCTGGCCGGGCAATGTGCGTGAACTCGAAAATTGCATCAAGCGGGCGGTCATCATGGCCGATGGCAATCAGATCACCGCCGACGACATCGGCTTATCCACCGCGCAACCGCCGGAAGCGACGCCGCTGGATCTGCGCCAGGCGCGCGACGAAGCCGAGAGGCGGGTGATCATCACCGCCATGGCGCGTGCCGACGGGAACGTGGTCAAGGCCGCTGAACTGCTTGGCGTCAGCCGCCCGACGCTGTACGACCTGATGCATCGATTTGGACTCAAGTAGACTAATTGCCAATTTTTACCACTCCGTGGGGATACCTATGAATACGCGTGACTCATCAATGCAGCGGTTGCGTAAAGCGACCGTTTCGGGTTTGCTGGCCACTCTGCTCCTGGTTGGATGTGGCGGCGAGAAACCGGAAGCCATGCTCGCATCGGCCAAGGAGTACCTGGCCAAGCACGATGCCAAGGCCGCTACCATCCAGCTGAAGAACGCTCTGCAGCAGAAACCGGACCTGGCCGAAGCGCGATTTCTTCTCGGCAAGGCGCTGCTCGAGGCCGGCGACGCGACCGGCGCCGAGGTCGAATTGCGCAAGGCCAAGCTCTACCAGTATCCTGCCGACGAGGTGACGCCGGCTCTTGCGCGCAGCATGCTGGCGCTGGGGCAGGCCGACAAGGTGACCGACGAATTCGCCAACGCCGACCTGTCCACGGCGCAGGCCAAGGCCGACCTGCAGACGTCGCTGGCGACGGCCTACCTGATGCAAAACAAGCCGGTGCAGGCCGAAACGGCTTATGCGGCCGCCGTCGCGGCGCAACCGGGCTACGGCCCGGCGCTGCTTGGCCAAGCCGGGCAGAAGGCGAGGAAGGGCGAGCTGCCGGCCGCGCTGGTGCTGGTCGACTCGGCGATCGAGAAGTCGCCGGACCTCTACGACGCCTGGCAATTCAAGGGCGACGTCCTGTCGTCCCAGGGCGACTCGGCGGGCGCCATGCTGGCGTATCGGAAGGCCCTGGAGCTGCGGCCAACCTACCTGCCAGCGCATGCGGCGATCGTCAGGCTGTTCATGGCCGACGGCAAACTCGCCGAGGCGGGGCAACAGATCGCGGCGATGAAGAACATCGCTCCGACCCATCCGCAGACGACCTATCTGTCGGCCTTGATGGCTTACCAGCAAAAGGACTTTCCGGCGGCCAGGGAATCCATCCAGCAGATGTTCAAGTTCGCGCCCGACAGTCCTCTCGGCCTGCAGTTGGCCGGCCTCATCGAGTACGAGCTGAAGGCCTATCCGCAGGCCGAGATTTACCTGCTCAAGGCGCTTCCGAGCACGCCCGAGCTGGGGATCGCGCGGCGCGTGCTGATTGCCAGTTACCTGCGCAGCTCGCAGCCCGGCAAGGCGCTGAGCGTTCTCACGCCGGTGCTCGGCAAGATCGACAAGGATTCGAACATGCTGGCGCTGGCCGGCCAGGTCTATGTTCAGAACGGCGAGATCGACAAAGGGGGTGAATACTTCGCCAAGGCTGCCGCGCTCGACCCGCAGAATGCCGGCAAGCGGACCTCGCTGGCGATGGTCAATCTGGCGCAAGGCGAGAGCGAGGTGGCCTTCCGCGACCTCGAGCAGGTTGCCGCTGCCGACCCGGGCAACCGCGCCGACCTGGCCCTGATTGCCGCGCACCTGCAGCGTCGTGAGTTCGACGCTGCCCTCAAGGCCATCACCAGCATGGAGAAGAAGCAGCCCGATGACCCGCTGGTGCATAACCTGCGCGGCACGGCACTGCTCGGCAAGCACGACCTGGCTGGCGCGCGGGCGAGTTTCGAGAAAGCTCTGGCCGTGAATGCGGCGTTCTATCCGGCAGCGGCCAACCTGGCCAATCTGGATATCGTCGAGAAAAAGCCCGCCGACGCCAAGAAGCGCTTCGAAGCGGTGCTCGCCAAGGATCCCAAGAGCATGCAGGCGCTTCTCGCTCTCGCGCAGATGCGAGCCAAGGAAGGCGGCTCGACCGAGGACGTTGCCGCCCTCATCAATCGGGCGATGGCGGCAAACCCGACCGAGTCCGCACCGCATCTCGGCCTGATCGGTCTCTATCTCGGCAAGAACGACACCAAGAGTGCGCTTTCCGCGGCCCAGAATGCAGTCGCCGTGTTGCCCAACGAGGCCGAGATCCTGGACGCTGCCGGACGTGCCCAGCAGGCCGCCGGAGAGTTCAACCAGGCGCTCGCCACCTACGGCAAGCTGGCCGCGCTCAAGCCTGACCTGCCATTGCCCTATCTGCGCATGGCCGAAGTCGAAGTTGCGGCAAAGAACAAGGACGCGGCTTTGCAGAGCCTGCACAAGGCCTTGAAGGTCATGCCCGATTCGCTCGAGGCACAGCGCGGAATCATCATGCTCGAACTCGACGCCGGTCGCCTGCCGGAGGCGGTCGCCGTCGCTCGTGCGGTGCAGAAGCAGCGGCCGAAGGAGCCTGTCGGCTACATTTTCGAGGGCGATGCCTACGCCGCGAAGCGCTCGTGGACGGACGCCGCAACGGCCTACCGGGCCGGTCTCACGCAGATTCCCGCGGCGACCGAGCTTGCCGTCAAGCTGCACGTGGCCATGTCCGCGGGTGGAAATGCTGCCGAGGCGGACAGGTTTGCTCAGACCTGGCTCAAGGATCACCCCAAGGATGGTCGCTTCCGCCTGTATCTGGCCGAGGCGGATACCGCCCGCAAGGACTATGCCGCAGCCGCCAAGCAATATCGCATCCTGCTCGATGCCCAGCCGGACAACGCCGCGGTGCTCAACAACATGGCCTGGGTGGCCGGTCAGTTGAAGGATCCGAAGGCCGTCGATTATGCCGAGAAAGCGAACAAGTTGGCACCCAAGCAGCCGGCCGTGATGGATACTCTCGGTGTCCTGCTGATGGAAAAGGGCGACAAGGCGCGCGGGGTGGCGCTGCTCAAGGAAGCGGTGGAACTGGCTCCGCAGGCGTCGCTGATCCGTTTCAATTATGCCAAGGCGCTGATCAAGGCCGGACAGAAGAAGGAAGCCAGGAGCGAGCTTGAGCAGCTTGCCAAGCTGGGCGACAAGTTTGCGGCGCAGGCCGAAGTCAGCGACCTGCTCAAGGGGCTCTGAGCGCAAACGTCTGGCAATCGATGATCGTGAAAGGATGACAAGTAAATGACTACCGTTGCTGTGGTTGGTTTGGGTTACGTGGGTTTGCCGCTGGCAGTCGAGTTCGGCAAGCTGCGGCGGACCATCGGTTTCGACCTCTCAGCGAGCAAGATTGCGCATTACCGGCAGCACCTCGATCCGACCGGCGAAGTCAGCAGCGCCGACCTCAAGGCCGCTGCACACCTGGAGGTGGGTACCGATCCGGCGGCATTGGCGGAAGCCGATTTCGTGATTGTCGCCGTCCCCACGCCGGTCGACGAGGCGCATCGGCCGGATTTCGGGCCTCTGGTCGGCTCGTCGGAAGCGGTCGGCAGGAACCTCAAGCGCGGTGCGACGGTCGTTTTCGAGTCGACGGTTTACCCCGGTGCAACCGAGGAAGTCTGCATCCCGATCATCGAGAAGTTCTCCGGAATGAAGTGGAAGGTGGATTTTTTCGTCGGTTATTCGCCCGAGCGGATCAACCCCGGCGACAAGGAGCGGACGCTGACGAAAATCGTCAAGGTCGTTTCCGGAGACACGCCGGAGACCCTCGAACGGGTCTCCGCCGTCTATTCTGAAATCATCACCGCGGGGATTTTCCCGGCCTCGAGCATCAAGGTCGCCGAAGCGGCGAAGGTCATCGAGAACACCCAGCGCGACCTCAATATTGCCTTGATGAACGAGCTGGCGATCATTTTCGATCGCATCGGCATCGATACGCTCGAGGTGCTCGAGGCGGCCGGCAGCAAGTGGAATTTCCTGCCTTTCCGTCCCGGTCTGGTCGGCGGTCACTGTATCGGCGTCGATCCCTACTACCTGACGCACAAGGCCGAGATGCTCGGTTATCACCCGCAGGTGATCAACGCCGGGCGGCGGATCAACGATGGCATGGGAAAGTTCATCGCCGAGCAGACGATCAAGCACATGATTCGCAACGGCCTGCCGGTCAAGGGCGCGCCGATCATCGTCCTGGGCCTGACCTTCAAGGAGGACTGCCCGGATCTGCGCAACTCGCACGTCATTGACGTGATCCGGGAACTCGAGTCGTACGGGGCACGGGTGCTGGTGCACGAGCCGGTCGCCGACGCCGACGAAGCGCGCCACGAGTACGGTGTCGAGCTGACGCCCTGGGAGCAATTGCCGGAGGCGGCGGCAATCGTCGCCGCCGTCGCCCACCGCGAGTTCAAGCAGCGGCCGCTGGCCGACATCGCTGGCAAGCTGCAGAAAGGCGGTGTACTGGCCGACGTCAAGAGCATGTTCAGTGCGGCGCAGCTGCGTGCCCAGGGCATCACCGTGTGGCGTCTGTAATGTCTGCATTGCCGACCGCTCTTGCCGCCCTCGAGCAGCGCCTGCTGGCCCGGCGGGCACGCTGGCTGGTGACCGGCAGCGCCGGCTTCATCGGGTCGCATCTGGTCGAGAAGCTGCTCGGGCTCGGGCAAACGGTGGTCGGTCTCGATAACTTCGCCACCGGGCATCGTCGCAATATCGACGAGGTGCAGGCTCTGCTCGCTCCCGAGCAGTGGCAGCTTCATCGTTTCATCGAGGCGGACATCTGCGATCCCGACGCCTGTCGCGAGGCGTGTATCGGGGTCGACTTCGTTCTTCATCAGGCGGCGCTGGGTTCGGTGCCGCGCTCGCTGGCCAATCCGCAGGCGACCAACGCCGCCAACATCGACGGCTTTCTCAACATGCTGGTCGCCGCCCGCGACGCGGGCGTCAGGCGCTTTGTCTATGCCGCGTCGAGTTCGACCTACGGTGATCATCAGGCGCTGCCGAAGGTCGAAGACACGATCGGGCGACCGCTGTCGCCGTATGCGGTGACCAAGCTGGTCAACGAGCTCTATGCGGAGGTCTTCGCTCGCTGCTACGCCTTCCCGTCGATCGGCCTGCGCTATTTCAACGTCTTCGGTGCGCGCCAGGATCCGCAGGGCGCCTACGCGGCGGTCATTCCCCGCTGGACACGGGCTCTGCTCCTCGGTGAGCCGGTGACGATCAACGGCGACGGTGAGACGAGCCGTGACTTCTGTTTCGTGGACAACGCCGTGCAGGCCAATCTGCTGGCCGCGACGAGCGACGAGCCGGCGGCGCTCAACCAGGTCTATAACGTCGCCGTCGATGACCGCACGACGCTCAATCGGCTGTTTGAAATCCTCCGCGACGCGCTTGCCGACGTTCGCCCCGACGTACGCCAGGTGCAAGCCGCTTACGGGGAGTTCCGGGCCGGTGACGTGCGCCACTCGCAGGCCGATATCGGCAAGGCCAGGCGCCTGCTCGGCTATCTCCCGAGCCACGCATTGCAGGCGGGGGTGCAAGCCGCCATGCCCTGGTATGTGTCACGCTTCGCCGTGACCGGAGGCGATGCGTGATGACCGCCTCCGTTCGCAGTCCGCTGCCAGGCTGCGCCGCAATGCTCGTTTGCGCCTTGCTCGTCGTCGCCGCGCCAGCACCGGCGGTGGCGGCGGACAAGGCTGCCGATGCCGTGCGCTGGCTGGCGTTGCGCACCGAGGCGCTGAGCTACGAGCATGGTGAAGGGGTGGCCAAGGACCCGGCGCGCGCCGCTCGTCTGTACTGTGAGGCGGCGCTGCTCGGCGACGCCGAGGCGCAGTTCAATCTTGGCTGGATGTACGCCAACGGTCGCGGCGTCGACCGCGACGACGCGCGTGCGGCGTACTTTTTCGCTCTGGCGGCAAAACAGGGGCACGCGCAGTCGCAGAAAATGCTGCGTTTCGTGGGTGAGCCGGGCGCCAAGGCGCCCGAATGCATGCGTCCGGCGCTTCTTGCCGACGACGGCCGCGATATGCTGGTTGCCCGCGGTGAAGCTCAGGAAGCGGTTTTCGGCCTGGTCCGGCAATTGGCGCCCCAGTACGGTGTCAGCCCGCGCCTGGCTCTGGCGGTCATCCGCGCCGAGTCCAACTTCAACCCGCAGGCGCTCTCGAACAAGAACGCGCAGGGCCTGATGCAACTGATCCCGGACACCTCGGCGCGCTTCAACGTCAAGCAACCGTTTGACCCGGAGCAGAATCTTCGTGGAGGTCTCGCCTATCTGCGCTGGCTGCTGGCCTATTTCGAGGGCGACGTCAGCCTGGTCGCGGCGGCGTACAACGCCGGCGAGGGTGCGGTCAATCGTTACCGCGGCGTACCGCCGTACGCCGAGACGCGCGGCTACGTGAAACGCATCATGAGTCTTTTCCAGCGCGAAGCCCATCCCTACGACGCCAGCGTGACGACGCCTTCGCCGGAGTTGCCGCGCATCCGCCTGACCCAGGGAAGCTAGGAAAGCGGGCGCGCCGACGCGCGGCGCTGCCGGCTGCCCGCTCCCCCTGGCCGCTTCCCGTGTCAGCAAGCGTCCGATCGTCGTCGAAGGAACGTGATGAGCCTCTGGTCCCGAATTCGTTTTCACTTGCGCAACCGCCTCGGCCACCTGCCGGGCAGCTTCCCCCAGCCCGCAGCCCGGGCGCGGGCAGCGGCGTTGCGCGGCTGGTCGGCCGTCGCGGCGGCCAGCTTGCTGTTTTTCATCGCGCCAGCGGCGGCGGATCTGCCCGACGTGATCGATCGCGTGAAGCCTTCGATCGTCGTCATCGGCACCTATCAGCTGACGCGCAGCCCGCAGTTCATGATGCGCGGTACCGGCTTCGTCGTCGGCGACGGCCGCCAGGTGGCGACCAATTCGCACGTCCTCCCGGACAAGATCGACGAGGCGGCCGGCGAGCGCCTGGTGATCATGGCCCGTCCAGCGGGGCCCTCACTGCAGCGGCGCGAAGCGCGCACGGTGGCGGTCGACAAGATTCACGATCTCGCCCTGCTGCGCGTCGACGGCCCGAGCATGCCGGCGCTGACGCTGCACGACTCCGATCGGGTACGCGAGGGACAGGCAGTGGCATTCACCGGTTTTCCGATTGGTGCCGTTCTCGGTCTTTCGCCGGTCACGCACCGGGGAATCATTTCGTCGATCACGCCGATCGTCCTGCCCAGCTCGAACGCCCGCAACCTCAACGCGAAAGTGATCGCTCGCTTGCGCCGGGGCAGCTTCGACATTTTCCAGCTCGACGCGACCGCCTATCCGGGCAACAGTGGTGGCCCCCTGTACGAGCTTGACCGCGGCGAAGTGGTCGGCATCATCAACATGGTCTTCGTCAAGGAGAGCAAGGAATCAACGCTGAGCAAGCCGTCGGGGATCAGTTTTGCCATTCCCTCCGAGTACCTGAGCGACCTGCTGCGCGAAGCCAGGCAATAGTCGCGGCGCAGTCGGGAATCGCGCTGGCTGCGCCGGCTTCTGGTAGCATGCGCGCTGCTTCCGACGATCCGCGCATGACCGCCCTGCTTTCCGACGTCTTCTCTGCCGATGGCCCGCTGGCCAGCGGTGTTCCCGGCTATCGGCTGCGCACTCAGCAGCTCGAACTGGCCGAGCGCATCGCCGCCGCGATGGCCGACAATAGCGTGCTGATCGCCGAAGCGGGCACCGGCACCGGCAAGACCTATGCCTATCTGGTTCCGGCGCTGCTCTCGGGCGGCAAGGTGATCGTGTCGACGGGCACCAAGAACCTGCAGGACCAGCTCTTCTCGCGCGACATTCCGACCATCCGCAAGGCGCTCAAGGCGCCGGTCAAGGTGGCGCTGCTCAAGGGCCGCGCCAACTACCTCTGTCACTATCATCTCGAGCGAGCGCTGGCCGACGGCCGTTTCCTGTCGCGCGACGATGCCGCCTATGCGCGGCACATCGCCCGCTTCGCCAAGCAGACGCGCAGCGGCGACAAGGCCGACTGCGCCGACGTTCCCGAGAACGCGACGGTGTGGGGGATGGTCACCTCGACGCGCGACAATTGCCTCGGGCAGGACTGCCCGCAGCACAAGGAATGCTTCGTCCTGGCGGCGCGCCGCGAAGCGCTGGCCGCCGATCTGGTGGTGGTCAACCATCACCTGTTCTTTGCCGACGTGATGCTGCGTGACGAAGGAACGGCCGAGTTGCTGCCGGCGTGCAACACGGTAATCTTCGACGAAGCGCATCAGCTACCGGAAATCGCCAGCCTGTTTTTCGGCGAGAGCGTGTCGACGGCGCAGTTCGGCGAGCTGGCTCGTGATACCCAGATCGCTGCTCTGGCGTCGGCGCGCGACTGCCTCGACCTTCCCGGGCTGTGCGCCAGCCTGGAAAAGGCGGCGCGCGACCTGCGTCTGACGCTGCCGGTGGAGCCGGCGCGTTTCGCGCTCCTGCAACTCGAGGGAAGGGCTGGCTTCGAGAGTGGCGTCGCCGGCGTGGTCGACGGACTCGAAGCGCTGGCCGGTTTGCTGGAAACGCAGGCGCAGCGTTCCGAGGGCCTGGACAGCTGCTGGCGGCGTGCCGGCGAATTGCTGCTGCGCGTGCGCAACTGGCAAAACGGCGGGCAGAACGGCGCCCACGCCGATTTCGTCCGCTGGGGGGAAACGCATAGCCACAGCCTGCAGCTCAACGCGACGCCGCTGGTGATTGCCGAGATCATGCAAAAGCAGATGAGCGGCCATCCGCGGGCCTGGATATTCACCTCGGCGACGCTTGCCGTGCAGGACGATTTCAGCCACTACTGCGCCGAGATGGGGCTTGCCGACGCCAGTTCGGCGCGTTGGGAGAGCCCCTTCGACTACGCGCGTCAGGCCTTGCTGTACGTGCCGAAAGGTCTCCCCGAGCCGAACAGCCACGGCTACAGCGAAGCAGTGGTCAAGGCCGCCTTTCCCTTGCTCGAGGCCAGTCACGGGCGGGCGTTCTTTCTGTGCACCTCGCTGCGCGCGATGCGGCGAACGCATGAACTGCTTGGCGAACAGCTCGAGCGGGCAGGACTCGACCTGCCTTTGCTGCTGCAGGGCGAGCGCAGCAAGAACGAGCTGCTGGAGCGCTTTCGCCGCCTCGGCAACGCCATCCTGATCGGCAGCCAGAGTTTCTGGGAAGGCGTCGACGTGCGCGGCGAAGCCCTGTCGCTGGTGGTCATCGACAAGCTGCCCTTTGCCCCGCCCGACGATCCGGTGCTCTCGGCGCGCATCGAGCGCATGAAGAGCGCCGGCCGCAATGCCTTCATGGAGTACCAGTTGCCGCGCACGGTGATCAACGTCAAGCAGGGCGCCGGGCGCCTGATTCGCGACGAGAGCGATCGCGGCGTGTTGATGATCTGCGACCCGCGCCTGATCAGCAAACCCTACGGCAAGCGCATCTGGCGCAGCCTGCCACCGATGAAGCGCAGCCGCGATGTCGAAGAGGCGCTGGCCTTCTTCGCCTCGCCAGCGGTGGCGGGCAGTTGATGGCCGCGCCCCTGCCGCCGGCGGTGGCCGAGCTGATGCCCGCCGACTGCGCCGCCGCAGCCGAGTGGCTCAATCGCGGCTGCGCGTGCATTTCCGTCGATCACCCGTCGCTGAAGCGGGCGCTCGAAGAAGGCCAGGGGAGCGTCTCGCATGCCGAACTCCTGGCGACGCGGCCACACCTGTTCTCCGACAGCGTCGTCTTTGTCAGCGAAGCGCACCTGTTGCGCATGGCGCAGACCATTGCCGCTCTCGAGCGCGTGCTGCGGCTGCCCGCGTATCGCGAGCGGGTGCTCGCCTACGCGCCGGCCATCGCCCGCCATTCACCGGCCGCCGCGGGCGTCTTCCTCGGCTACGATTTTCACCTCGGGCCGGACGGTCCGCAGCTGATCGAGGTCAATTCGAATGCCGGCGGGGCACTGCTCAACGCCCGTCTCTTGCGTGCCCAGCGGGCCTGCTGCGCTCCGGTGGCGAAAATGATGCCTGCCCCGCGTCCGCTGGAGGCGGCTTTCGTCAACATGTTTCGCGAGGAGTGGCGGCTGGCGCGAGGAAAGTCTCCCGAACAGCCGCTGACGCGCGTCGCGATCGTCGATACCCGCCCCCGCGAGCAGTATCTGGCGCCCGAGTTCGAGCTCTTCCGCGAGTTGTTCGAAGCGCATGGCATCGCGACGGTGGTTGCCGACCCGGAAGAGCTTTCCTTTGACGGCGAGCGTCTCGCGTGTCGCGGCGCGACCGTCGACCTGGTCTACAACCGGCTGACCGACTTCGCGCTTGCCGAGGCGCAGCATGCAGCGCTGCGTGCCGCCTATCTGGCCGACGCGGTGGTCCTCACCCCGCATCCACAGATGCACGCGCTGTATGCCGACAAGCGCAATTTGGCGCTGCTCGGTGACGAGCAATGGCTGGCGCAGATCGGCGTCGGCGAGCACGATCGGCGGCTCCTGGCGAGCAGTATTCCGCGTACCGAGGAGGTCCTGCCAGCCGCGGCCGAAGCGTTCTGGAACAGTCGCAAGCAATGGTTCTTCAAACCGGCGGCCGGTTTTGGCAGCAAGGCGGCCTATCGGGGCGACAAGGTCACCCGCCGCGTTTTCGCCGAGATCGCGCGCGGCGGCTACGTCGCGCAGGCACTGGTCGCGCCATCCGAGCGCCACCTGCTGGTCGATGGCGTTGGCCAGGATTTCAAGCTGGACCTGCGCAACTACGTCTACCGGGGCGAGGTACAGCTGCTTTCCGCACGCCTCTACCGTGGCCAGACGACCAATTTCAGGACCCGCGGTGGCGGTTTTGCGGCGGTGCTGCCGGTGTCTTGTCAGGATTCTTCCGGAGGCTGTCGATGAAGGTTTTCGCGGTCGCCGGCTACTCCGGTTCGGGCAAGACGACGCTGCTCGAAAAGCTGTTGCCACAGATGACGGCGCGCGGTCTGCGCGTCTCGGTGATCAAGCACACGCATCACGATTTCGATATCGATCGTCCGGGCAAGGACTCTTTCCGGCACCGCCAGGCGGGCGCCGGCGAGGTCTTGCTGGCCAGCAGTTCGCGCTGGGTGCTGATGAACGAGTTGCGCGGCGCTCGCGAGCCGTCGCTGGCCGAATATCTGGCCCGCTTTTCGCCGTGTGATCTGGTTCTCGTCGAGGGTTTCAAGGACGAGGCGGTGCCGACGCTGGAGGTCTATCGGCCGGCCAACGGCAAGCCGCCGCTGTGGCCGGCGCATCGCCAGATCGTCGGCGTGGCCTCCGACCAGCCCCTGCCGCCGGGTTTTCCCGCCGGCCTGGTGGCGCTGGACCTGAACGACACGGCGGCGATTGTCGGCTACATTCTCGATACCGTTGAACTGAGGGGAGCGAGCCATGCTGTCTTTTGATCAGGCGCTGTCGCAGTTGCTGGGCGCGGCGTCGGCGCTTGCCGAAGCGAGCTCGCTGCCGACCCTGGCCGCCGCCGGCCGCGTGCTGGCGCAGGCGCAGCGGGCACCGATCGACGCGCCGCCGCTCGATAATTCGGCGATGGACGGCTACGCCGTCGCCGTCTCCGACGTCTGCCAGGTGCCGACACGCCTGTCGGTGGCGCAGCGCATCCCGGCGGGCAGCGTCGGCAGCCCCTTGCAGCCGGGAAGCGCGGCGAGGATTTTCACCGGCGCGGCGATCCCGGCCGGCGCCGACGCCGTCGTCATGCAGGAACTCTGCCAGCACGTCGCCGGCGAAGTGACGATCAATCATCTGCCCGAAGCTGGCGACCACATTCGCCGTGCCGGCAGCGACATCGCCGCGGGCAGCGAGATTCTCGCCGCCGGCCAGCGCCTGCGGCCGCAGGACACGGCGCTGGCGGCGTCGGTGGGGATCGCTTCGCTGCCGGTGGTGCGGCGCCTGCGGGTGGCCGTGTTCTTCACCGGCGACGAACTGCGCATGCCCGGCGAGGCGCTGCAGGAAGGGGCGATCTACAATGCCAACCGGTTCCTGTTGACCGGTTTGCTGGACGCCCTGGGCTGCGAGGTGCGCGATCACGGGCAGGTGCCCGACGACCTCGTCGCGACCCGGCAGGCGCTGCGCGCGGCGGCGCTGGACAGCGATCTGATCCTCACCTCGGGGGGCGTTTCCGTCGGCGAGGAGGATCACGTCAAGGCCGCTGTCGAAGCCGAAGGTCGGCTCGAGATGTGGAAAATCGCCATCAAGCCGGGCAAGCCACTGGCCTTCGGTCAGGTCCGCGGAGCGCAGCGCGAGGTGGCCTTCATCGGCCTGCCGGGTAACCCGGTGTCGAGCCTGGTCACTTTCCTGATGCTGGTGCGGCCCTTCGTACTCAAGATGCAGGGCGTTCGCCGCACCGCGCCGCTGAGCTACTGCTTGCGCGCCGACGGCGAATGGGCACGACCCGATGCGCGGCGCGAGTTCCTGCGCGCGAGGATCAACGCCGCTGGCGGCGTCGAACTCTTCGCCAACCAGGGCTCGGGCGTGCTGACTTCGGCGGTGTGGGGCGATGGCCTGGTCGACAACCCGCCGCAGCAGGCGATTCGGCGCGGTGACATGGTGCGCTTCGTACCGTTCTCCGAATTGCTGAGTTGAGCCGAACGACGCCAGCGAAGAGCGTGAAGATGCTGAAGATTTTCTACTTTGCCGGTCTGCGTGAACGACTGGGACAGGGCAGCGAGGAACTCGAGCTGCCGGCCGGGGTGGGCGATGTCGCGGCCTTGCGCGACCTGCTGGCCGCGCGCGGCGGCGCCTGGGAAAGCCTGGCAACGCTGCAGAACCTGCGCTACGCGGTCAATCAGCAGATGGCACGGCCGGACTCGCCCCTGCGTGCGGGCGACGAGGTCGCTTTCTTCCCGCCGGTGACCGGTGGCTGAGATGCGCATCCGCGTCCAGGAGGCCGATTTCGACGTCGGCAGCGAACTCGCCGCCCTGCGCCGGGGGAATCCGCAGATCGGCGCGCTGGCGTCCTTCGTCGGCCTGGTGCGCGATACGAACGACGGCGCCGGCGTTTGCGAAATGACCCTCGAACACTATCCGGGAATGACCGAGCAAGCGCTCGCCGAAATCGTCGCCGAAGCCCGCCGGCGCTGGGCGATCATCGACGCGCTGGTGATTCATCGCGTTGGCCGCCTGATGCCGAGCGATCAGATCGTCCTGGTCGCGGTGGCCGGCGCGCATCGCGGCGAGGCCTTCGCCGCCTGCGAGTTCATCATGGACTATCTCAAGACGCGCGCGCCGTTCTGGAAGCGCGAAGTGACGCCGGCCGGCGCACGCTGGGTGGACGCCCGCGACGCCGACGACCAGGCAGCCGAACGCTGGCGTGAGCCGGGCGCAGACTGACCGAGCCGCGCGCCGCGCTTCCCGCCCGCCGCGCAGGGCACGCAAGAAATAAGCCATCGCCTCAGCCGTGGTGTTGACTTAGCCCGGCATGCCCCCACTTGTAGCGCATGAACATAAACCTCCGAAGGAGTGCAGCATGCGTTTCGACAAACTGACGACCAAGTTCCAGCAGGCGCTGGCCGATGCCCAGAGTCTGGCGGTCGGCCACGACAACCAGCTGATCGAGCCACAGCACCTGTTGCTCGCCCTGTTGCAGCAGGACGACGGCGCCACCTCGCCGCTGCTGGCGCGTGCCGGCGTCAACGTGGCGTCGCTGAAGGCGGCGCTCGCGCAGGCGATCACCCGCCTGCCGAAAGTCGAAGGACACGGCGGCGAGGTGCAGATTGGCCGCGATCTGGGCAACCTGCTCAACGTCTCCGACAAGGAAGCGCAGAAACGCGGCGACCAGTTCATCGCTTCGGAGATGTTCCTGCTCGCGCTGTGCGACGACAAGGGCGAGTGCGCTCGCCTGGCCAAGCAGCACGGGCTGGTCAAGAAGTCACTCGAGCAGGCGGTGACCTCGGTGCGCGGCGGACAAGGGGTCGACAGTCAGGACGTCGAAGGGCAGCGTCAGTCGCTGGCCAAGTACTGCATCGACCTCACCGATCGCGCCCGTCATGGCAAGCTCGACCCGGTGATCGGGCGCGACGACGAAATCCGCCGGGCGATCCAGATTCTGCAGCGGCGGACCAAGAACAACCCGGTGCTGATCGGCGAGCCGGGCGTCGGCAAGACGGCGATCGTCGAAGGCCTGGCGCAGCGGATCGTCAATGAAGAGGTCCCGGAAACGCTCAAGGGCAAGAAAGTGATGAGTCTCGACATGGCGGCGCTGCTCGCCGGGGCCAAGTATCGCGGCGAGTTCGAGGAACGTCTGAAGGCGGTGCTCAAGGAAATCGCCCAGGAAGAGGGGCAGATCATCGTCTTCATCGACGAGCTGCACACCATGGTCGGCGCCGGCAAGGCCGAGGGGGCGATCGACGCCGGCAACATGCTCAAGCCGGCCCTCGCTCGCGGCGAACTGCATTGCGTTGGCGCGACGACGCTCGACGAATACCGCAAGTACATCGAGAAGGACGCCGCGCTCGAACGCCGCTTCCAGAAGGTGCTGGTCGACGAGCCGAGCGTCGAGTCGACGATCGCCATCCTGCGCGGCCTGCGCGACAGATACGAGCTGCATCACGGCGTCGCCATCACCGATCCGGCGATCGTCGCTGCCGCCGAGCTTTCGCAGCGCTACATCACCGACCGCTTCCTGCCGGACAAGGCGATCGACCTGATCGACGAGGCGGCGGCGCGGATCAGGATGGAGATCGACTCGAAGCCGGAAGTGATGGACAAGCTCGACCGGCGCAGGATCCAGCTCAAGATCGAGCGCGAGGCGGTGCGCAAGGAAAAGGACGAGGCATCGAAGAAGCGCATGCAGCTGATCGAGGATGAGTTGCTCAAGCTCGAGCGCGAGTACAACGACCTCGACGAGGTCTGGAAGGCTGAGAAGGCGCAGGTGCAGGGCAGTGCGCAGATCAAGGAAGAGATCGACAAACTCAAGATCGAACTCGTTCGCCTGCAGCGCGATGGCAAGCTCGACAAGGTGGCCGAGTTGCAGTACGGCAGGTTGCCGCAGCTTGAGGCGCAGCTGAAAGCGGCGGAACAGCCAAACCAGGGCGGGCAGCAGAACAAGCTGCTGCGCAATCAGGTGGGTACCGAGGAGATCGCCGAGGTCGTCTCGCGGGCCACCGGCATCCCGGTGTCGAAAATGATGCAGGGCGAACGCGAGAAGCTGCTGCTCATGGAAGAGCGCCTGCACAAGCGGGTCGTCGGGCAGGACGAGGCGGTGCGCCTGGTGGCCAACGCCATCCGCCGTTCGCGTGCCGGCCTGGCCGACCCCAATCGGCCTTACGGCTCCTTCCTCTTCCTTGGTCCGACCGGCGTTGGCAAGACCGAGCTGTGCAAGGCGCTCGCCGGTTTCCTCTTCGATTCCGACGAGCACCTGATCCGCGTCGACATGAGCGAGTTCATGGAGAAACACTCGGTGTCGCGGCTGATCGGCGCGCCGCCGGGCTATGTCGGCTACGAGGAAGGCGGCTACCTGACCGAAGCGGTACGGCGCAAGCCGTATTCGGTGATCCTGCTCGATGAGGTCGAGAAAGCGCACCCGGACGTCTTCAATGTCCTGCTGCAGGTTCTCGACGACGGTAGGATGACCGACGGGCACGGTCGCACGGTCGACTTCAAGAACACGGTGGTGGTCATGACGTCGAACCTCGGCAGCCAGATGATCCAGCAGATGGCTGGCGACGACTACCAGGTGATAAAGCTGGCGGTGATGGGCGAAGTGAAGTCGTACTTCCGGCCCGAGTTCATCAACCGTATCGACGAAGTCGTCGTCTTCCACGCGCTCGACGAGCAGCATATCAAGGCGATCGCCGGCATCCAGCTCGCCTACCTCGAAAAGCGTCTGGCTCTGCTCGAACTGCAGCTGCAGGTGGACGACAGCGCGCTGTCCGAGATCGCCGCTGCCGGCTTCGATCCGGTCTTCGGCGCCCGCCCGCTGAAGCGAGCGATCCAGTCGCAACTCGAGGACTCGCTCGCCAAGTCGATTCTCGAAGGGCGTTTCGTCGCCGGCGATACGATTCGTGCGCAATGCGAAAATGGCATCATGCGCTTCGACAAGGTATAGGCTATAGCCATGACCCAGGGCAGCGATAAGGAGCGATCATGAACCTCGTCTATGACAGTGCGCATTACGCGATCGTCGCTTATCCGGTGCAGGAAGGTTTCGAGGTGGTCGACAAGGCGGCCAGTCGCAGCCTCTTCATCCAGGGCTCGGTGGCCAGGGCCCTGCGCCGAACGCTCGACGAGATTCCCGACCACGAGCGTGACGAGGAGTCGATCGACGCCGTCCTCGACACCTATTGCGCAGGCGCTGCCCGCGCCATCGTCCTGCACTGAGGACGCGCGAGGGCGGCCGGACGGCCGCCCTCTGAGTCGGGCTCGCCTGCCGAAGGACTGGCCGCTATACTCGCGAAAGTGCGCTTCGGGCTGCGGCGAGCAGCACTGGCTCCGAGCAGAAGTCGGGGAGTGCAGCGACGGCCCCGCCCGAGTAAAACCAGCCAGCAGGCATTCGATGCCATGAACGATCTCAGCGATGCTCGACCTGTTCAACCCGCACATGTGGCGCGCGGCGGACCGTGTCCGAGCTGCCAGGCGCCGATGGCGGTGCAACATTTCCAGCGCCAGCTCAACGGCATCGTCTCGCTCGACATCTGCTTTCCCTGCCAGGGCATCTGGTTCGACGAGTTCGAAAGCGCGCAACTCGCCCCGGCCGGCGTTCTCGAACTGTTCCGCCTGCTGCACGAACACCACGCCGACCTGCGCCAGCCCTGGCGCGACATCCTGCAATGCCCGCGCTGTCGCGAACGCCTGATGCATCGGCTCGACAGCACGCGCA
Source organism: Candidatus Accumulibacter regalis (assembly GCA_000585075.1). Classification (GTDB taxonomy): domain Bacteria; phylum Pseudomonadota; class Gammaproteobacteria; order Burkholderiales; family Rhodocyclaceae; genus Accumulibacter; species Accumulibacter regalis. The sequence goes on from JEMY01000003.1 coordinate 168,195, forward strand.
ACGGCCGCTTTGCCTACAGCCGCTGCCCGCAGCGCCACGGTCGCTACAGCGCTTTCGCCGCGTTCATGATCGAAAAAGGTTTTGTCCGTCAGCTCAACGGCGTCGAGGTCGCCGAGCTGGCGCGGCAGGTGCAGACCATTCGCTGCTCGGGCTGCGGCGCGCCGGTCGATATTCGCCGCGATCACGTATGCACGCACTGCCGTTCGCCGATCGTCATTCTCGATCCCGACGCGGTGCAGGACGCACTCGACAACTTTGGCGAAAAGGCCAGCCGACAGCAGCATGTAAACCCGAACGCCGTCGCCGACGCGCTGCTCGCCAACGAGCGCGCCAAGTCGCTGGCGACGCGGGAAAAGCGCAAGGGCTTCCTCGAAGCCGACATCTCTGACCTGGTCATCGGCGGTATCGAGACCGTCTGGAAGCTGCTGCGGCGCTGAGTGAGCGAGTACTTGCACGCGCAGTAACGACGATGACATGCCAGTGGCCGGGTTCGCACCGGCGGCGGGTTGCCGTGGCCGCGGTACGCGCAGTTGCCGTAGGGTGATGAACGGCGAGTGTCGTGCAGCTGCCTCCGTTTCGTATCTCGCCGTCACACCCGCCCCACGCACGCTCCTCATAACGCTCGCCTTTTCTATACAGGGCGGTCTTTTTCCCGTAAAATCCATGCCCTTGCAAGACGGTGTGCGAACCCCTTTCAAAGCACGCCGGAACCAACCGATTCTGGTTTCAGTGCGTATCACGTCCATCTCGTAATTCGGCGGCGCGAGCCGCCGTTTCAGTTTCAAGTGCTTTGCAATGGGTGAACCATGTCGCACCTGATGAATACCTACGCTCGCTTGCCCATCGCCTTCAGCCACGGCGACGGCAGCTGGGTGACCGATACCGACGGCAAGTGCTACCTCGATGCGCTGGCGGGTATTGCCGTGTCGACGCTCGGGCACAACCATCCGGCGCTGGTCGCGGCGATTGCTGCGCAGGCCGGCCGCATCCTGCACTCGTCGAACCTCTACCGCATTCCGCAACAGGAACAGCTGGCCGACAAGCTGGCCGCGCTGGCCGGGATGGACGAGGTCTTCTTCTGCAACTCGGGTTGCGAAGCCAATGAAGCCGCGATCAAGCTGGCGCGCTATTACGGCCATCGGCGGGATGTCGAGCGGCCGGCGATCGTGGTCATGGAGAATGCCTTCCACGGGCGTACCATGGCGACGCTTTCGGCGACCGGCAACCGCAAGGCGCAGGCTGGTTTCGAACCGCTGGTCTCGGGCTTCGTGCGTGTTCCGTACAACGACCTCGAAGCGATTCGGGCGGTGGCCAGGGCCAATCAGAACGTCGTCGCGGTGATGCTCGAAATCGTCCAGGGCGAGGGTGGTATCCATATCGCCGACGTCGATTTCCAGCGCGGCCTGCGTACCCTCTGTGACGAGAACGACTGGTTGTTGATCTGCGACGAGGTGCAGTGCGGTACCGGCCGTACCGGCACCTGGTTCGGCTTTCAGCACGCGGGTATCCGTCCGGACGTGGTGACGCTGGCCAAGGGGCTCGGCGGCGGCGTGCCGATCGGCGCCTGCCTGACGCGGGGCAAAGCGACGGGCTTGTTCAAGCCCGGCAAGCACGGGTCAACTTTCGGTGGCAACCACTTGGCATCGATCGCGGCGCTGACGACCATCGCGGTCATCGAAGAGGATGGTTTGATCGACAACGCGGTGGCCATCGGGCGCTTGATCCGCGAGGGGCTGGCGCAAGCGCTGGCAGCTTGCACGGGCGTGGTCGAGATTCGCGGTCAGGGCCTGATGATCGGCGTCGAACTCGATCGTCCCTGCGCCGAACTGGTCCTCCGCGCGCTCGACGTCGGGCTGTTGATCAACGTCACCGCCGACAGGGTCGTGCGCCTGCTGCCGCCGTTGAACTTCAGCGCCGACGACGCGCGCGAACTGGTGACCCGCCTGGGCGGACTGATTGGCGATTTTCTCGCCCCCTGATAGAGATCTGTGATGGACAGCGTCAAACATTTCCTGCAGTTCAAGGACTTCACCCGTGCCGAGTTCGATCACCTCTTCGCGCGCTCGCGCTGGATCAAGGGGCAGTTCAAGTCGTACCGAAAGTACTGGCCGCTCAGCGACCGTACGCTGGTGATGATTTTCGAGAAGGCGAGCACGCGTACCCGCCTGTCTTTCGAGGCCGGCATGCAGCAACTCGGCGGTTCGGCGATCTACCTGAACAGCCGCGATTCGCAATTGCAGCGCGGCGAGTCGGTCGAAGACGCGGCGCAGGTAATTTCGCGGATGAGCGACGTGGTCATGATCCGCACCTTCGAGCAGGCGATGATCGAGCGCTTTGCCGCCCATTCTCGCGTGCCGGTGATCAACGGCCTGACCAACGAGTATCACCCCTGCCAGATCGTCGCCGACATCTTCACCTTCATCGAGCATCGCGGTCCGATTCAGGGCAAGACGGTGGCCTGGATCGGCGATTCGAACAACGTCTGCAACACCTGGTTGCAGGCGGCCGAAGTGCTCGATTTCAACGTCCATGTGTCAACGCCGCCGGGCTACGAGGTCGAGCCGGCACGCGCCGGCCTGTATGGCACCGATCACTTCGAGTTCTACGCTGATCCGATGGAGGCCGCGCGCGGCGCCGACCTGGTGACCACCGATGTGTGGACGTCGATGGGTTTCGAAGCCGAGAACGACGAGCGTCGGCGTCACTTTGCCGACTGGCAGGTCGACGTCGACATGATGCGCGCTGCCGGACGCGAGTCCCTGTTCATGCACTGTCTGCCGGTGCATCGCGGCGAAGAAGTCGAAGCGGCGGTCATCGACGGTGGGCAGAGCGTCGTCTGGGACGAGGCCGAGAATCGCATGCACACGCAGAAGGCGCTCCTCGAGTACCTGCTTCTGGGCCGGGTCGAGACGCCAGAATCCAAATAGCTGAGTCAACACGATCAGCATCGTCAGCAGAACCAGAAAAATCAGCAGGGAAATCTCATGAGCGACGTCAAGAAAGCGGTACTGGCCTATTCCGGCGGTCTCGATACTTCGGTGATCCTGAAGTGGTTGCAGGATACCTATCAATGCGAGGTGGTGACCTTCACCGCCGATGTCGGCCAGGGGGACGAACTCGAGGCGGCGCGGCCGAAAGCGCTGCAGTGCGGCATCAAGCCGGAAAACATCTATATCGACGACCTGCGCGAGGAGTTCGTTCGTGATTTCGTCTTCCCGATGTTCCGGGCGAACACCGTCTATGAAGGCGAGTACCTGCTCGGCACGTCGATCGCCCGTCCCCTGATCGCCAAGCGGATGATCGAGATCGTCGGACTGACGGCGTCCGACGCCGTCGTGCACGGGGCAACCGGCAAGGGCAACGACCAGGTGCGCTTCGAACTCGGCGCCTACGCACTCAAGCCGGACATCCGGATTATCGCCCCGTGGCGCGAGTGGGACCTGCTGTCGCGCGAGAAGCTGCTCACCTACGCCGAGAGGCACGGTATTCCGGTCGAGATGAAGCACCGCCAGGGCGGCTCGCCGTATTCGATGGACGCCAACCTGCTGCACATCAGCTACGAAGGCCGCCACCTCGAAGACCCGGCCGCCGAAGCCGAGGAGTCGATGTGGCGCTGGACGGTGTCGCCGGAAGCGGCACCCGACGCGGCCGAGTACGTCGATCTCGAATTCGAGAAGGGCGACCTGGTGGCGATCAACGGCACGCGCATGCCGGCGCACGAACTTCTCGCGTTGCTCAACCAGCTCGGTGGCAAGCACGGCATCGGCCGTATCGACCTGGTCGAGAACCGCTACGTCGGAATGAAGTCGCGCGGTTGCTACGAAACACCGGGCGGGACCATTCTGCTGCCCGCGCACCGGGCCATCGAGTCGATCACCCTCGATCGCGAAGTCGCCCATCTCAAGGACGACCTGATGGCGCGCTACGCCAGCCTGATCTACAACGGCTACTGGTGGAGCCCCGAGCGCCTCGCCCTGCAGACGCTGATCGACCACACGCAGCAGCCGGTGAATGGCTGGGTGCGGGTCAAGCTGTACAAGGGCAACGTGATCGTCGTCGGCCGCGATTCGAAAACCAATTCCCTGTTCGACTCGACCATCGCCACCTTCGAGGACGACGCCGGCGCCTACGACCAGAAGGACGCCGGTGGCTTCATCAAACTCAACGCGCTACGCATGCGCATCGCGGCAAAACTGGCGAATCGCCCACACTGATCCTGGAGATGAGCCCGCCATGTTTGGGCTGACGGAAGAGCAGATATCGGAATTTGGCATGACCTTCGGGATCGGTGCCTTCATGCTCTTCATGCTGTTCATCGTCGGCGAGATTGCCTGGAAAGCGAAAGCCGGGAGGACAGGGACGCTCATCCTGTTCTTCGTCCTGTCCTTCGGGATGCTTGGCTTCATTGCCAAGACGATCATGGAGAAAGTCTGGGGATTATGAACAGCTCGCAGTTCGACAACGTCAGCGTGGTCAAGCAGGCCAACGTCTATTTCGACGGCAAGTGCATCAGCCACACCGTGCTCCTGGCCGACGGCAGCCGCAAGACGATCGGCGTCATCATGCCCTCGTCGCTGACCTTCACCACCGGCGCCGCGGAGGTCATGGAGTGCGTCGCCGGCTCGTGCCGTGTCCGTCTCGACGGCAACGATCAGTGGCAAACCTACGCCGCAGGCCAGTCGTTCGCCGTACCCGGCGATTCGTCGTTCGATATCGTCTGCGCAGACGCTTTTCACTACGTCTGCCACTTCGCGTAGTTCTCTCCGTTCGTTTGCTGGCGATAGGCGCTATCGCTCCACGCAGGAGAAAGCCTTACCATGGCCGCACGCTCAACAACGGAGATCGTGAAATGTCCGCGCACGAAATTGAAAACGTCAGCCGTAGCGCGCTGATCGTCATCGATGTGCAGGAGTCCTTCCGCCAGATGCCTTACTGGTCGGAGAGGGACCTGCCCGCGTTCAAGGCGGCGCTGCTCGCCCTCGACGACGGTTGCCGCGCGCGTGGCGTGCCGGTGGTGCACATTTTCCACGTCGGCCAGGCCGGCCCGTTCAGCGAGGAGTCAGGAGCCGTACGCGGACTCGACTGGTTGCCGGGTTCGCCCGCCGCGTCTTTCTTCAAGCACACGCACAACGCTTTCTCGGATACCGGCCTCGACCTGTGGCTTCGCCGGCACGGCGTCGAGCGCCTGATCATTGCCGGTATCCGGACCGAACAATGTTGCGAGACGACCACCCGGGTGGGGTCGGACATCGGCTACCAGGTCGATTTCGTCAGCGAGGCGACGCTCACCTTCCCGATGACGCATCCGGTCAGCGGCCGCGTGTACTCGGCGCAGGAAATCAAGGCCCACGCCGAACTGGTACTCGGCGGGCGCTTCGCGCGCATCGTCGGCGTCGACGACTGCCTGGCCAGTCTGGGAGGCGTCCATGCTTGAACTGCGCCCGAACTGCGAATGCTGCGATCGCGACCTGCCGCCGGAATCGCCCGAGGCGATGATCTGCTCCTTCGAATGCACGTTCTGCGCCGACTGCGTAGCGCAGCGGCTGCCCGGGCAGCGCTGCCCCAACTGTGGCGGCGAGCTGGTCCGCCGGCCGGTCCGCCCGGCGGACAAACTGCTGCGCCATCCGGCCTCGACGCAACGCGTCGTCAAGCCGCGCGGGTGCGCGGCCGCCGAAACGCGCTCGCTGGCCGCCACTCCGCGCTGATCTCGCTGCTGGCGTCCGCCCAGCCACCGCGTCGATCGGCGATGACGCGACGGGCGACACAGCGGCGTCTTTCTGCCCCTGCAACGCCGGCTCGAACACGGCGGCGGTGCTCATCGCGACGCCCGCTGCCCTGCGCGCTGGAGACGCCCTGCACCTGGCCGTTGCTCGTCGCCTGAACGCCCGCTTGGCCAGCACTGATCGCCGCCTGTGTGAGGCGGCCGACCTGCTGGGCATAGGGCGGGTCGATTTCGCGTGACTGTCGGCGCCGCAAGGCAGTAGCAGCCGGATTGCGTGGCAAGTCGGGGCCGGTTCTGAGAGAGCCGATTGGCGGCAACGACCCATTTGACCGCCGCGCCTTTGCTGAGGATACTTCGCTTCTTGCGCTGGCGCTTCTATCGCCATTCATCTGACATTCATCGCCGCCGGCAGGGCGGCAGCCATGAGACTGATTGACCTGCAGCAACCGATTGCCCGGCTCGTTCGCCGAGCGGGGCCGACGCGGCCGCCCGCGGCGGCGTTTTCCGCCGCCCTTGGCGCCCTCCTGATCCTCCTCGCGGCAACGCCGCCGGCGCAGGCCCAGAACACGCCCATGGCCACGAAAGCGACCGCGCTGATCATCGAGAGCGCGCCGCTCGGCGAGGTCATCATCCACCCGCAGCGCGAACTGGCGGCGAGCGTGATGGCGCGCAACGAGTCGAAGCTGTCGGCCGAGGTCAGCGGGGTCGTGCTGCGCTGGACGGCCGAAGCCGGCAGTACGGTGAGCAAGGGGCAGGTGCTGGTCGACATCGATCCGGTCGACTTCCGGCTGGCGGTGGCGCAGGCGCAGGCGGCCGTGGATGCGTCGCTGGCGCGCTTCAGGCAGGCCGAGCAGCAGCACCAGCGCTCGCAGGCGCTGGTCGCGCAGGGCTTCTTCTCGCAGGAGGCGCAGGTCGAGCGTGCAACCGAGGTGGCGCTCAAGCGCAGCGAGCTGGCGTCGAATCGCGCCCAGCTGGCGATCGCTCAGCGCCAGTTGGCGAAGGCGACGCTGCGCGCGCCGTTTGCGGGCAGCGTCGTCGAGCGGCTGGCGCAGGCCGGCGAAGCGGTGACGCCGGGAAGCGTGCTCTACGTCCTGGCCGAGACCGGCGCCGCGGAAGTGAGCGCCAGTATCGCACCGGCCGACGTCGCCGGACTGCGGCGCGCGACCGACCTGGTTTTCGCGACGCGCGGACAGAACTACCCGCTGCGCCTGCTGCGCGTCGGCAGCACGGTGTCGGCGCCGGCGCGCACGCAGGAGGTCCGCCTGGCTTTCGTCGCCGCCGATGCGGGGCAGCCGCCGCCAGTTCCCGTGGGCAGCGATGGGCGCCTGCTGTGGTCCGATCCGCAGCCTTACCTGCCGGCGCCGCTGCTCGTGCGCCGTGGCGACGCAATCGGAGTCTTCGTCGAGCAGGGCAGGGTCGCCCGTTTCGTCGTCCTGCCCGGCGCACAGGAGGGCCGCGCGGCGGCGGTCGAGCTGCCGGCGGAAACGCGCGTCGTCGTGCGCGGCCAGGCGACGCTGCAAGACGGCGCGGCGATCAGGTAGGCTGCGCCGCCCACCATGAAGCTGCTGCGCGCGCTGATCTCGAACCATCCGCTGGCCAACGTCGCCTTCGTCGTGGTCTTGCTGCTCGGCCTGCTCAGCTACCTGACGATGCCGCGCGAGCAGGACCCGGAAATCAATTTCAACTGGGTGAGCATCATCACCGCGCTGCCCGGTTCGAGTGCCGAGGAAGTCGAGCGGCTGGTCACCAACCCGCTCGAAGACGGCATCAAGGGCGTCGCCGACGTGCGCTTCGTAATTTCGACTTCACGCGAGAACATCTCGACGATCCTCGTTCGCTTTCGCGAAATCTCCGAGCGCAACTTCGACAAGCGGATGAACGACCTGCGCCGCGAAATCCAGAACAAGTCGAAATCCGAGCTGCCGCCCGAGGCCAAGGACCCGCTGGTGATGGAGATCACCACGTCGAACGGCTTTCCGACGGCGTCGATCCTGCTCGTCGGCCAGGCCGACGACGAGACGCTGCGCCTGAACGCGCGGCGCATCAAGAGCGATCTGGAGCGCATGAGCGGCGTCGATACAGTCATCGCGTCCGGACTGCGCGACCCGGAATTGCTGATCAGCGCCAATCCGCAGGCACTGGCGGCGCGCGGGCTGACCAGCACCGACATCGCCGACAGCGTGCGCGACTGGTATCGCGACGTTTCCGGCGGCACGCTGAAGGGGCAGGGGAGCGCCTGGTCGGTCGGCGTCAAGGGCGTGGTCACCGACCCCGGGTCGCTGGCGACGCTGCCGGTGATGTCGGCGTCGCGGCCCGGCGTTTCGGCGCGCCTGGAAGAGGTGGCGGCCATCGAGCGCGCACGCGCGCCGGCGACGCAATACTCTTCGACCGACGGCCGCGATGCCGTGTCGCTGGCGATCAACAAGAAAGCCGGCAGCAATACGCTCGAACTCGTCGACCGTCTGCGCAGCTTCATCGCCGGGGAAAACGCCGTGCTCGCCGCCAGCGGCCTGAAGATGATCCTGGCCGACGACCAGACCATCCCCACCCGCGAAGCGATCAACGTCATGCAGACCAATGCGCTCTACGGGGTGATCATGGTGCTCGCCGTGTGCTGGCTGTTCCTCGGCGCCAAGATCGGCGTGCTGGTGGCGCTGGGCATCCCGTTTTCGCTGCTCGGCACTTTCGCCCTGCTGGCGGCCATGGGACACACGGTCAATGTCTCGGTGCTGCTCGGCGTGGTCATCGCACTCGGCCTGCTGGTCGACGACGCGGTGGTCATCGTCGAAGCCAGCTACTACCGCATCGAACGCGGCCAGCAGGCGCTGCAGGCCAGCCTCGACGCGATCGGCGAAGTCTGGGCGCCGGTGCTGGCGTCGGTGGCGACGACCATGGCCGCCTTCCTGCCGCTGATGCTGCTGCCGGGAATCGTCGGCAAGTTCATGTTCATCATTCCCTTCGTGGTTACCCTGGCCTTGCTGATCTCGCTGCTCGAAGCGTTCTGGATGATGCCGGTGCATGTCGTGGCCATCGGCATGAGCCTTGATCGGCCGTCGCCTCTGCAGCTCTGGCGCAACCGTTTCAATCGCCGCATTCGCCTGCGCTACGGGCAGGCGCTGGCCTACACGCTGCGCCGGCCGAAGCGCTTCGCGGCGCTGACCCTGGCCGCAGTTGCCGCCGCCGTGGCGCTGGTTGCCAGCGGCGTGATCCGCGTGCAGTTCTTCGCCTTCGATCCGATCCGGATCATCTACGTGAACGTCGACATGCCGGCGACGGCAACGCTCGAAGACACGCTGGCCGAAACCCGGGCCGTCGAGCAGGTGGTGCGCAGCCAGCTCGATGGCGTCGGGACGGGTGGCGAAGCGCGCTCGGTGTATGCCAACGCCGGCGTCAAGTTCACCGATACCGAGCCGCTCTACGGCGACCCCTACGGGCAGGTGATCGTCTCGCTCAACCCGCTGGTCAAGGGAGCGCGCGACGTCAGCGCCACCGTCGAGGCGATGCGCGCCAGCGTCGAAGCGGTGCCGGGTCTCGGCCGCAAGAGCTTCACCGTGCTCTCCGGCGGGCCGCCGGCCGGCAAGGCGATCAGCGTCAAGGTGCGCGGCGACGACTTCGCGCAGTTGCAGGCCGCCGCCGACGCGCTCAAGGAAATCACCGCCAGGATCCCCGGCGCGCGCGACGTCCAGGACGACAACGTCCCCGGCCGTCCGCAACTGAGCCTGCGCCTCGACCGTGACGCGCTGCGCAAGGCCGGCTTGAACGCCGCGCAACTGGCGCGCCAGGTGCGCATCGCCGTCGACGGCGAGGTGGTTGCCTTCACCCGCGACGAGGGCGACAAGCTCGAGGTGCGCGTGCGTTCCGAGCGTACCCGCCGCCTCGACCCGGCGACTTTCCTGAACGAGCCGATTGCCCTGCCGGATGGCCGGATCAGCCGCCTCGGCGCGCTCGTCGAAGCGGAGATCACGCCGGGCCGCGGCTTCATCCGCCACTACAACCTGCGCCGCACGGTCACCGTCGAAGCCAGTCTCGACAAGACGCTCACCGACACCGCCGCGGCCAACGCGATCATCGCCGGCGAATGGGACAGGATTCGCGCCGCGCATCCCGGCGTCAGCCTCGATTTTTCCGGTGAGCTGGAGGACATCGAGGAAAGCCTGGCGGCGATGAAGATGCTTTTCCTGCTCGGCATCGGCCTGATCTATCTCATTCTCGCGGCGCAGTTCGCCAGCTACTGGCAGCCGCTGATGATTCTGGTGACCGTGCCGCTGGCCTTCACCGGCGTCGCTTTCGGGCTCGCGCTGTCGGGAAATCCGCTGTCGCTGTACACGCTGTACGGGGTGATCGCGCTGACCGGCATCGGCGTCAACTCGGCGATCGTCCTGATCGACGCGGCCAACGGGCGGATGACGCGCATGGGTGGCATGCACGCCCTGATCCAGGCGGCGCGACGGCGCGTCGTTCCGATCCTGATCACCACCACGACGACCATCGGCGGCCTCTTCTCGCTGGCTTTCGGCCTCGGCGGCAAGAGCCTGCTGTGGGGGCCGGTCGCTTCGAGCATCGTCTGGGGGCTGACCTTCTCGACCGCGCTGACCCTGTTCGCCGTCCCGCTGCTCTATCTGGCTTTCATGGGCGAACGTCGGAAGTCGCCGTGCGGAGGCTCGCTTCTGCGGCGATGGCTGGCGCGCGTTCGGCGAGGTTGATCGCGGCGCGCCAGACGAGAGCGGCACGGCAGCCGGCAGGCCGGTTGGCGAACGACGCCTCTTGGGTCTATAGTCACAACGTTGTCGTTTGCGGTCCGAGGTTGTCGTGGTCACCAGTGTCGCTGCTTCGCAGGCTTCAGTTCTCCGCATGGTCGTATCGCCCGGCCAGGGAACTCGTCGCGTTGCCGCCCGTGAAGAACCGGAGCCGGCCGAAAAAGCGGCGGCCACCGAGGCTGGGCGACCCGGCGCAGCGGGTCGATCCGCGGCAACCAGTCCGGCGCCCGAAACGGGTGCTGTCGCGGGCAAGACCATCGCCACCACCAGTGCTGCGGGTGCGCTTTCCCCGGAAGACCTGCGCCTGATCGATCAGCTCAGCGCCACCGACCGCCAGGTGCGCGCGCACGAACTGGCGCACATGGCGGCGGGGGCCGGTTTGACCGGCAGCGCGACATTCACCTACCAGGTTGGTCCCGACAATCAGCGCTACGCCGTCGCTGGCGAAGTAGGCATCGACACCTCACCCGCCGGTGATCCCGAGGAAACGATCGCCAAGGCGCAGCAGATTCGTGCCGCGGCGCTGGCGCCGGCCGATCCGTCGTCGCAGGACCAGAAGGTCGCGGCGATGGCCGCACAGATGGCCAGCGTGGCGCGCCTGCAGCTGGCTGCCCAGGAACGTGCGCAGAACCAGACGCCGGCGCAGGAAAGCGAGTCACGCATCGGTGCCGCGGCCGCCGCCTACGAGTCGGTGGCCGCTGCCGGCGACGCCTCGGCAGCTTCCCAATCCGCGGGATTCCGCGCCTTCGCCTGACAGGCCCGCCCGCGGGCGCACTGCGCGCCGCCGTGTTCGGGGCGATTGAAAAGCAGACGCCGGCGAATTAGTATCCAGCCACTGTGCACACAGTCTGTGCTGGCGGAGGAGAAATCAATTGGCTTACCAACATAGCACCCTGCTCGCGGCGGGCGTCCTGGCGGCGCTGTCGGCACTGCCCGTGCAGGCGGACAGCAATGCCGATCAGGCACGTGCGCAGCAGATCGTCGTCGAGCGGTGCTCGCTTTGTCACGGCAAGGAAGGCGAGGCGGCGAGCGTCGTCTTCCCGCGCCTGGCCGGGCAGCATGCCGAGTATGTCAGCAAGCAGCTGGCCGATTTCAAGAGCGGCAAGCGCAAGAGCGAGACCATGAAGCCGCAGGCTGCAGAGTTGACGGCGGCCGAGATGAAGGCACTGGGCGTCTTCTTCGAGAGCAAGAGCGTGCCGGCAAAAACGTCGCGGGATACGGCGCTGCTGGGTGTCGGCCTGTATATCTTCAGCCAGGGAAATCCTTTCTCGGGCCTGCCGGCCTGCGCCAGTTGTCATGGCGAGAAGGGTTATGGGACGCCGCAATTGCCGCGCCTGGCCGGGCAGCACCCACGCTACATCGAAGACCAAATCAAGCAGTTCAACACCCGTGAACGCACCAACGACAACGCCGTCATGCATACCGTTGCCGCCAAGCTCACCGAACTCGAGGCGCACGCGGTTGCGGAGTACATCGCAACCCTGCAGTAGGCGCTCGGCGGGCGGGAAGAACGCCTGACAGGGTCCGCGAATGCCGGGCACTGCCCGGCAATGTTCCCAGTGCGCATTAGTTCCTGTGCCGCGCACGCCCGAGCTGAGAGACTTTGTCCGTAGGCAGCGGCTCGCCGTGACCGGCAACCGCGCTGCCACCCTCGCGCCGCGGGCGAGACCGCGGACGACGGCCGTGAGCTGGGCGAGCAGGGGCAAAGAAGATGAGGCGAAGCGCATTGCTGGTGCTGTTTCTGGCGACCGGGCTTCATGGTCTGCCGGCGCGGGCCGACGGCGACGTTCAGACGCCACGCGTGCAGGCCGCGCTGGCCCAGGCGCAGGCCGCCGAAGTGGGGAGAGGCATCGGCAAGAACCTGATGCTGGCCATGGCGCTCTACTGCGACGCCGGAACGATGGGCAGTGGCGAAGGCTTCTTCCACGTCGGCCGTGTGCTGGCCAGCGCGCCCCGCGCCCTGCGCAACCCGGGTCTGGCCAATTCCTATCTCGCCCTGGCGACCCGCCTCGGCAACACGCAGGCGCTCCAGTATTACGATCCGCGCGTCGACAACGTGCTTCTCGGCGACCCTTGCGGCGCCTTCGCCGCTGGCCTGCACACGCAGTCCTTCGACATCGAAGCCTACCTGTCCCGGCAGCCGCGAGCGAGGCAGAAGATTGCCGCGTCGATCCGTAGCGCCGCGCGGCAGTACAAGGTCGATGAGCGTCTGGCGCTGGCCATCGCCCTGGTCGAGTCGAACCTCGATCCCGCCGTCGTTCCGGAAGGCGGCGCACAGGGCGTGATGCAGCTCGCCACAGCTGCGCGGCAGAACTCCGGCGGCCCCCGCATCGTCGATGGCGAGCAGGACATTCGCGCCGCTCTGGCGTATCTGGGCCAGCTGCACGAGCGCTTCGCCGGTGACTGGCGTTCGATGGCCACGGCCTACGACGCGGGGGCGGGAAGCGTCGGACGTTGCGGCGCCGTGCCTCCGCATCCGTGCCTGGAGACGCGGCAGTATGTCCGGCGTGTTCTCTACTTTGCCGGTGCATCGCCCGGCGAACAGCCCGGCGTTGCCCGGCAGGCACCGGCCGCAGCGCGCTCGCCGCATCGCGGCGGGGTGGCCGACAAGCGTGCCGATCTTCCTTGCTGCGGGTGATGCGCGCTGTCGCCGCGTGCGCGCGGGCGCAATGTTCACCGCGGCGTGAATATTCCATGAGGACTGCGGGAGAATCGTTTCCTATCATCGTTCGTGCGGGCTCGGGTTTTCCGGCTCGTTTTCCATCCGCTTCCTTCCTCGAGGAGAACCCAGATGCACGAACGCCTTTCCCTCCCTTTCCGCCTCGCGGCCGGCGCTGCGGCGCTGGCCGTTTCCTCTGCTGCCAGCGCCGCACAGGTCAACCTCATGGTGACCATTGAAAATCTCGCTGCCGCGAACAGCATCGCCTTTGCGCCGCTGCACGTGGGTTTCAACAACGGTAGCTTCGACGCTTTCGACAGCGGCTCTCCTGCCGGCCCGGAAATCATTTCCGTCGCCGAACTGGGTGGCGGCGCACAATGGCAGGCCGCCTTCGCCGCGGCCGATCCGACGTCGACGCGCGCCGCGATTGGCGGCGCCTTGTTGCCTGGCGCGAGCAGCAGTAAGCTCTTCTCGCTGATCGACAGCACCAGCAATCCCTTCTTTACCTTCGCGGCCATGGCCTTGCCCAGCAACGATCACTTCATAGGCAACGATTCGCCGACGCAGTATCAGCTCTTCGGCGCCGCCGGCAATCTGCTCATCTCGTCGATCGTGCAGACCGCGGGTGACATCTGGGATGCGGGATCGGAAACCTTCGCTAGCGCAGCCGCCGCCTTCGTCGCCGGCAGCGACGCCACCCTGCGGACTGCCGAAGGCGGCAACGTCGGTTTGAACTTCGCCGGACTGGCGGCGTTCAACGGCGTCAATACGGCCGCCGGCTACGTTTTCAACAGTGGCCTTGGCGCCAGCAGTGAGGTCTATCGGATCAGCTTTGCGACGGTGCCCGAGCCGGAAAGCCTGGCGCTGATGCTGCCTGGACTGCTGGCCATTGGCTGGGTCGGCCGCCGGCGCCCAAAACCGGGCGCCGAGCGCGCGGATTCGCCTCTGGCGACGGCGTCACCGGTGTGAGAACGGTTTGAAGACGACGGCCGCCGGCTCGCTGTTCATCGTCCTCCGGCGTCGGCACCGGCAGCGTTCCGCGCCGCTGGGCGCATGAACGAGCAGTTGCTCCTCGTCGAGGACGACGACGCGATTGCCGGCGCCTTGCGCCTGCACCTCGAAGAAGCCGGCTATCGCCTGCATCGCGAGTCGGACGGATTGCGGGCGATGGCGGCCATCGATCGCCAGCGCTGGGACATGGTGCTGCTCGACCTGATGCTCCCCAGCGCCGACGGCTGGGACGTCTGCCGCCATTTGCGCGCCCGCCATGCCGACGTGCCGGTGATCATGCTCAGCGCGCGTTCGGCCGAGGCGCACCGCGTGCTGGGCCTCGAACTCGGTGCCGACGACTACCTTGCCAAGCCGTTTTCGATGCTCGAACTGGTCGCCCGCGTGCGTGCCCTGCTGCGCCGCATCGAGCAGCTGCGCTCGTCGCCTGCGGCGGCCGCGTCGGAGTTGCGCTTCGGGCCCTTCCGCCTCGATACCGAGCGCCGCGAACTGCAGCGCGGCGACGCCGCCGTGCCGCTGACCCTGCGCGAGTTCGACCTGCTGCACTTTCTCGCTCGCCACCCGGGCCGCGCCTTCAGTCGCGGTGAACTCCTGCAGCGCGTCTGGGGCGCCGGCTTCGACGGCTACGAGCACACCGTCAACTCGCACATCAACCGCCTGCGCACGAAGATCGAAGACGATCCGCGCGACCCGCAGCGCATCGTCACCGTCTGGGGTGTCGGCTACCGCTTCGAAGAGATCCCGTGATGGGCGGCGAGCGCAATGTGAGCGATGTGAGCCCTGGCGCCGCGCATGCCACGCGGTCTTCGTCAGCGTGTTCCGCGCGGCACGCGCGACGTTCATTTTCCTCGCGCCTGACGATGGCCATGGCCTTGCTCCTGCTCGCCTACGGCGCGCTGGTCGGGGTGCTCGGCTGGCACGTCGCCGCCGAGGACGAGCAGGAATCCCTGCAGCGGCTGTCGCACGGGCTGGCCAGGCACATCGTCGAACACTGGCCGGAGATCACCCTTGCCGACCGTGACCAGGCCGATCGCGTGGCGCGCGACGAGTTGCTGTCGATGCTGATGGTCGTCAACCCGGGCATCCAGGTCTACGTGCTCGACGCCGACGGCCGCGTGCAGGCCTACATTGGTGACCCCGGCATGGTGCGCCAGGAGCAGGTGGACCTGCGCCCGGTGCGCGACTTCCTGGCCGGTAGCGCCTTGCCGCTGCGCGGCAGCGACCCGATGGGCACGGGTCTCCCGCGCATCTTCAGTGCGGCGATGTTTCCGCCGCGTGCCGGCGACAGCCGCCCGCCGGGTTACCTGTACATCGTCCTCGACGGCCAGGCGCGCGAAGCGGTCGCCGGGCAGCTGAGTCAGCGCCGCGTCTGGCAGGGCACCGCGCTGGTCGCCGGACTCGGTCTGCTGGTGACCCTGGCGGTCGGCGCCTTTACCCTGCGTCGGCTGACGCAGCCCCTGCACCGGCTCGCCCGCCGCATCGGCGACTATAGCCAGCGCCGCCGGCAGTCCGGCGAAGCC
>JEMY01000003.1:183885-184285 GCA_000585075.1 Candidatus Accumulibacter regalis
TCCGCCGCAAGCCGCTCGTCGCCGAGCGCTGGCGACGAAGTGCTGGCCATCGGCGCCGCTTTCGACGCCATGACCGAGCGCATCGAGTCGGCCGCGCGCGAACAGCAGCAGGCGAGCGCGCACCGCGAGACGATGGCCGGCGTCGCGCACGACCTGCGGACGCCGCTGACCGCGCTGCACGGCCATCTCGAAGCGCTGGCCGGCCAGGGCCTCGGCGAACCCGCGCAGCGCGAGCGTGTCCTCGCCGCCGCGCTCGCGCAGAGCGACAAGGTGCGTCGGCTCTCGCAGCAGCTCTTCGAGTTGGCAGCGCTGCAATCGACCGACCAGCTGCTGCACCGCGAGCGCTTCCGGCTCGACGAACTGGTTGCCGACGCGGTGCAGAAATTCGCGCTCAACGGCG
>JEMY01000003.1:184362-190903 GCA_000585075.1 Candidatus Accumulibacter regalis
GGCGACCTGCAACTCATCGAGCGCGCACTGACCAACCTCATCGACAACGCCATGCGTCATGCGCCGGAGTGCGCACCGGTACGGGTCAGCGTCACCCACGACGGCGCCCAGGCCCGGATCACCATCGAGGACACCGGCAGCGGTCTGCCCGAAGAAGTCCTGATCCGCCTCGAAAGCGGGCAATCGCTCCCCGCCGGTCCGGCGCAGCAGCGGCGGCATCGGCGGCCTCGGCCTGGCCATCGCCCAGCGCGTCGCCAGCCTGCACGGCGGCAGCCTGCGACCGTTGCCGTCGCCGGACGGCGGCACGCGCCTTTGCCTGGCGCTGCCGCTGGCGCAGTCGATGCAGGGTGCGCTGAATCTGGGCTAGTGGGCGCGGGTTGCGGTGACCCTGGTGACAGCGGCTACAATGAGCGCTCACCGCGAACGGGAAGATGCGATGCCGACCACCACCCTCAAGATCACCGGAATGAAGTCCGACGACTGCCTGCGCCTGGTCATGAACGCCATTCAGGACCTGCCGTGCATCGGCCACGTCGAGGTGTCGCTGGAAACCGGCCAGGCGACCATCGAGCATACGGCGATGGTCGATGAGGGCGATATCCGCCAGATCATCGAAGACGCGGGTTATCCGACCGAGTAGGTTCGGCGGGCGCGCGGGCGCGTATCGCTGATCTTGTGCGCGCGTTCAACTGAACCGATTTGACCCGGGGACAAGACATGCCGTTGGTCGTTCGCCTTCTGACCGGTCTCTGCCTGCTGATGCTGCTGGCGGCGAGCGCTTCGTTACGCGCTGCCGGGCTCGAGCTGAGCAGCGCCGAACGCGCCTGGGTCGCCGAGCACCCGGTGATCCGCATGGGCATCGATGCCGGCTACGGCCCCTATACCTTTGTTGACGAGAACGGCCGGGTGCAGGGTGTGGCGGCCGATTTCATGGCCGAGATCGCCGCGTTACTGGGAGTCCGTTTCGAATTCGTCGCCGACCTCTCCTGGATGCAGCTCATGGACGCGGTGCGCGCGCGCCAGCTGGATGCCGTGGCCACCGTCGTCCATCTGCCCGAGCGCGAAGCTTTTCTCGAATTCAGCGCCCCCTACCTGATCACCCCACTGGTCGTCGTGACTCGCCGCGAGACCGCGCAGCTGCATTCGCTCAAGGACCTCGAAGCCTTGCGCCTGGTGCTCGTCGAGGGGTATTCGTCGAGCCGCCGGGTGCTCGACGAACACCCCGCCGGGTGCTCGACGAACACCCGCAGCTGCGCCCCCTGCTGGTCGCCAATCCGCTTGACGGCCTGCGTGCGGTGGCCTCCGGCGCTGCGTGCGGTGGCCTCCGGCGCTGCCGACGCCTATGTCGGCGTGATCGGCGTGAACATCTTCCTGGCGGCGCAGAACGGCATCACCAATCTCAAGGTCAACGTCGCTTTCGACATGGCCGACAACAATCAGCGCTTCGGCGTGCGCAAGGACTGGCCAGAACTCGCGCCACTTCTCGACAAGGCCTTCGCGGCCATCCCGGTGGAGCGCAGGAACGCGATCCTTCAGCGCTGGGTGCCGCAACAGGCCGAGCAGCTTGTGCGTTTGAGCAAGCCGACGCTGTTGGTCCGCGCGGTACCCTGGTTGCTCGGCGCGCTGGCGCTGGCGCTCGTCGCCTATCTGGTCATCCTCGGCTGGAATCGCCAGCTCAAGCGCGAACTGGCCCGCCGCCAGCACGCCCTCGACGCCAGCGAGAAGCGGCAGAAGGCCTCGGTGGCCCTCGCCCACCTGGGCCACTGGGAATTCCGCGTCGCCGACGGACGCATCCTGTGGTCCGACGAAACCTATCGCCTCTTCGGCCTCGAGCCGCAGTCGCTGCAGCTGAGCTATGAGGAGTTGATCGCCCGCGTCCACCCGGATGACCGCGATCTCCACGACGCCTATCTGCAGCGCATGCTCGACAGTCGGCCAGGCGACGACATCGGCGAACTCTGGTATCGGCTGCTGCGTCCTGACGGCAGCGTGCGCGAGGTCAGCGTGCGCGTCGATATCGACTACGACGAGACGGGAAAGCCCAGTCGCCTGTTCGGCGCCATCCAGGACGTCACCGACTGGCGCGCGATGCAGCGCAAGCTGCAAAGCCAGCTCGACGAACTGACCCGCTGGCAGGCCGTGATGCTCGGTCGCGAACACCGCGTGCAGGAACTCAAGGTCGAGATCAACGCCTTGCTTGCCGAACACGGACAGCCGCCGCGTTATCCCAGCCAGGCCGTGCATGGGTCGACTGCGCGGAACTGAAGCCGTGACGGAACCGCCAGAGCACCCCGACAACCCCGACCATGGCGAGCGTTCGCGGCGGGCCCTGCTCAGTGTTCTGGAGGACCAGCAGCAGGCGGAGAACGCGCTGCGGGCGAGCGAGGCGCGCCTGAACGAGGCGCAGCGTCTGGCGCATGTTGGCAGCTGGTCGCTGGACCTGACAACGAGCCGCCTGAGCGGCAGCGCCGAGCTCTACCGCATTTTCGAGATCGCCCCGCAGTCCGTCGTCGCCTCGTACGAAGACTTTCTCCACGTCATCCATCCGGACGACCGCGCAGCGGTCGACGCGGCACGGCGTCAGTCGCTGGCCACGCGCGCGCCTTACGTCATCGTCCATCGCCTGCTTTTTCCCGGTGCTCGGGTCAAGCATGTGGAAGAACGCGGCGAAACGGTCTGCGCCAGTGACGGTTCGCCGTTGTACCGGCTGGGAACGGTGCAGGACATCAGCGAACGGGTCGCCAAGGCCGCGGAACTGGAGCACCTCCACGGCATGCTGGCGGCTCTCGTGGAAGGCTCGCTCGACGCCATCTTCGTCAAGGACGAGGACGGGCGCTACCTGATCGGCAACCGCGCCCTGGCCGATCTGGTCGGACAGTCGCCGGACGCCGTCGTGCACGCTGACGACTTCGCACTCTTCCCGCGCGAGGTCGCCGAACGTTTTCGCGCCGATGACCGGCGCATCATGGCCAGCGGCCAGGTCGAGAGCTACGAGGAAAACGTGCGCGTGGGTGGTCGGAGCGCGCCGTATCTGACCACCAAGGGGCCGTTGATCATCGCCGGCGAAGTGCGCGGCGTATTCGGCATCACCCGTGACGTCTCGCTGCTCAAGGACGTGCAGACCGACCTGACCCGCGCCCGTGACGAACTCGAAGAGCGGGTGCGGGAACGCACCCGCCAGCTCGCCGCCGCCAACCGCGAGCTGGAGACCTTTGCCTACGCCGTCGCCCACGATCTCAAGGCGCCGCTGCGGGGCATCGCCGGTTACAGCCACATGCTGGCCGACGACTACCGCGCGCAACTCGACGCCGACGGGCAGCAGTTCCTCGCCAACATTGCGCGTGGCATCGAGCAGATGAACGACCTGATCGACGATCTGCTCGCCTATTCGCGCCTGGAACGCTGCGCTCTGCGGTGCGTGACGGTCGCCTTGCGTCCGCTCGTCGACGAGGTGCTCGCCGACCTGCACGGGGTCATCGGCCAGCAGGGCGCAAGAATCGAAATCGACCTTGACCAGCTTGCCGTGTGCGCCGACCCGCAGGGGCTGACCGTGGTCGTGCGCAACCTGATCGACAACGCCGTCAAGTTCAGCGCCGCTGTGCCGTCGCCGCTGATCCGCATCAGCGGGCAGCGCTGCGGCCATTCGACAAAGCTGGCCATCGAAGACAACGGCATCGGCTTCGACATGCGTTTCCACGACCGAATTTTCGAGATGTTCCAGCGCCTGCAGCGCAGCGAGGATTACGCCGGCACCGGCGTCGGCCTGGCCCTGGTCAGGAAAGCCATGCAGCGCATGGGCGGGCGCGTGTACGCCGAAAGCACGCCCGGCCAGGGTTCGGTGTTCCGGCTGGAGTTTCCCGACGGCAAGGCAGGCGCGGCGGAGGCTTGACGCGGGTGGCCGGCGCCTGCTTCCCGCGGTTTTCTGTGGCGTCTCACAACGCCTCCTGTCAGTGACGTTTCCACCGGTTTGCCGAGTGCTTTCCGACCGCCGCCATTGCCAAGCCCTGGATTGCTTAGCTGCGCTCGCCATGACGCGCTGGCCGCCGGGCGCGGTAGTTGCTCTCTTTTGCCGCTGTTTGTTGTACTCTGTGCTCCGTTTTCACCGCCATGGCCGGGCGCACACGGTACGGCGGCGATGGCGAAGCCTTGTTTCGGGCGTCCGACCTTTATCGACAGGAGGTGTCATGCGATTTCTAGCCAGGTTGTTGAGTGTCGTTATTCCGCTAACGCTGCTGATTGGAGGTGCCGCGAACGCGCGTGATTGGAAAGCGATCCAGGAGTCGGGGACGATCAAGGCGGCCACCGAGGGCGCCTTCCAGCCGTTCAATTACTACGAAGGTTCGACGCTTACCGGCTTCGAAGTCGAGCTCGCCGAGGTCATCGCCAAGAAGCTGGGCCTCAAGCTGGAATGGAGCGTGGTGCCTTTCGACGCCCAGATTGCGGCGCTCAAGCAGGATCGTTTCGACTTCGCGATTGCCTCGCATGGCTTTACGGAAGAGCGGGCGAAGTCGGTCGATTTCGCCAATCCGCACTACTGCACCGGTGGCCAGATCGCCGCGCACAAGGGAGGCCCGCTGACCGTTTCCGCGCTGAACGGCAAGTCCGTCGGCGTGCAACTGGCGACCACCTACGCGGGTGCCGCGCAGAAGATCAAGGGCATCAAGGCGATCAAGACCTACAAGGGTGACCCGGAAGCTTTCTCGGCGCTGCGCGCAAAGAAGGTCGATGCCTGGATCTCCGACAAGTTCACCGTCAAGGGCACGCTCGACAAGAATCCCGACGCGGGTATCGTCGGCGGCGAGCTGGTTTTCGTCGAGAAGGTTTCGATGATCATGCCCAAGGGCAACAAGGAACTTGCCGAGAAACTCAACCACGCGCTGGCCGAGGTGATGAAGGACGGCAGCTACCAGGCGTTGTCGCAGAAATACTTCAAGGAAGACGTTTCCTGCCGCCCCTGAGTTGACTGAGGCAGCATGAACTGGACCAGGAACAACCCCGGATGGACGATGTTCGGCGCGATGATCGGGCTGCTCGCCTTTCTCTGGGGGATGGCCATCCCGCTCTCAGCAATGCCGGCGCCGGTCGGCCCGGCGGCGCAGCAGTTCGCCGACGGGGCGCGGATCACTGTCTGGCTGACGCTGATTGCCGGCTCCGTCGGGGTGGTCATCGGCGTCCTGGCCGGGCTCGGCAAGGTGTCGAAGTTCTGGCCACTGCGCGTGCTCTGCGACGCCTACGTGTGGCTGATACGCGGAACGCCGCTCCTGCTGCAGATTCTTTTTGTCTGGCTGGCAGCGCCCGAGCTGATGCCCGAGGGCGTCATCCTTTCCGACTTTGCCTGCGCGGCGATCGCCCTGTCGCTGAATATCGGCGCCTATAACACCGAATGCGTTCGCGCCGGCATCCTCGCCGTTCCGCATGGCCAGGTGGAAGCGGCGCGTGCCCTCGGGCTGAGCCCGTTGCAGACCTTCATGGACGTCGTCCTGCCGCAGAGCATGCGCGTCGCGCTGCCGGCGCTGGCCAACAACCTGGCGTCGCTGGTCAAGGATTCATCGCTGGCCTACGCGATCAGCGTCGTCGAGCTGACCATGATCGGCTACCGGGTGCAGGCGCAGAGCTATCAGCCGATTCCGGTATTCCTGACCATCGGTGCCATCTATCTGATCCTGACCACCGCTTTCACGACGCTCACCGCCGCTCTCGAAGCCCGGCTCGACGTCGGACAGAAGCGCTAGGGGGCGCAGCGAGAAGCGCTAGGGGGCGCAGCGCATGAACACAGCCGCCGCCGAGGCAAGCCTGCGACCGATCGTCGAGGCGCGGGCGATCGGCAAGCGTTTCGGTTCGTTCGTCGCGCTGAAGGACGTTTCGGCCACTTTCTACGAGGGGCAGGTGACGGCCATCGTCGGGCCGTCCGGTTCCGGGAAGTCGACCTTCCTGCGCACGCTCAATCGCCTCGAAGCGCATGATTCGGGCGAGATCGTCATCGACGGCATCGTCCTCAACGACAACGTGAAGAATCTCGACGCCATTCGTCGCGAGGTCGGGATGGTCTTCCAGAGCTTCAATCTCTTCTCGCACCTGAGCATCCTGCGCAACGTCGCCCTGGCGCCGATGCGCGTGCGCAAGATGAGCAGGGCCGACGCCGAGGCCAAGGCGTACAAGCTGCTCGAGCGCGTTGGCCTCGCCAACCAGGCGGACAAGTATCCGGTGCAGCTTTCCGGCGGCCAGCAACAACGGGTGGCCATCGCGCGGGCGCTGGCCATGGACCCCAAGGTGCTCCTGTTCGACGAGCCGACCTCGGCGCTGGACCCGGAGATGGTCAACGAAGTGCTGGCCGTGATGCGCGAGCTGTGCTGGCCGTGATGCGCGAGCTGGCGCACAGCGGCATCACCATGCTGGCGGTGACGCACGAAATGGGTTTCGCGCGCGAAGTTGCCGATCGGCTGATTTTTTTCGACGAAGGCGTGATTCTCGAAGACACGACCCCGGAGAACTTCTTCTCCAATCCGGACCACGCGCGCGCGCAGGCCTTTCTGTCGCAGGT
>JEMY01000003.1:190920-193541 GCA_000585075.1 Candidatus Accumulibacter regalis
CAGGTTCGCCGCGGCTGAGGGGCCGCAGCAGCCCGGTCCGCCTATTGCGCGCGGCGGGCGGCCAGCGCCTGTCTGCCGGCCGCAGCCAAGGGCGCGATCTGCACGGCGACGATGCACACCAGAATCAGCACGCATCCGGCGATGCCTTCGGCGTTCAGCCGATCGCCCATGAGCAGGAAGCCGAACATGGCCGCGAAGACGGTCTCGGCCGAGAGGATGATCGCCGCGTCGGCAGGCTGTGCATAGCGTTGCGCGACGACCTGCGTGGTGTAGCCGACGCCCACCGAGACCAGTCCCGCGTAGGCAATCGGCAGCGCTGCCAGCGCCAGGCCGTCGAGGGTGAGTGTCTCGGTGGGCGCGGCGCACAGCAGACTGAGCAGCCCGCAGACCAGGAACTGCCCGGCGGCGATCAGGAAGGGCGCGTGCAGGCGCTCGGCGATGCGCCCGACGAAAATCACATGCAGCGCCCAGAAGACGCTGCTGGCCATGACCCACAGGTCGCCGACGACGAGGTCTACGCTCTGCGCGCCGGAGAGCAGCCAGGTGCCGGCGAGGCAGCCGAGCGACGTCGGCCACACCGACCAGACGTCGGCCACACCGACCAGTGTGCCGGTGTGCGCAGCAGCAGCCAGCAGAGCAGCGGCACCAGCGGCACGTACAGTGCGGTAAAGAAAGCCGGCGTTGGTCACCGTCGTGCTGGTGATGCCGATCTGCTGAAAAACGGCGCCGAGCATCAGCAGCACGCCCAGGACGCCGATGCCGAGCGCATCGCGGGGCAAGGGCTGCGCCTGACGCACGGCGAGCAGGCGCCACTCGCGCCAGGCGAGCGGGGCGACCACGGCGGTGCCGAGCAGGAAGCGGATGCCGGTGAAGGTCAGCGGCCCGACACCGACCATGCCCGCAGCCTGAGCGACAAACGCCGAACCCCAGATCAGGGCGACGGCGAGGAGCAGGAGATTGGCCTGGGCGCAGCAGGAGATTGGCCTGGGCGCGTGTCACGGCGATCGCCTCCGCAAAAAGCCGGCGAGTGTAGCCGAAATCGCGCCAGCTGTGGCTGCGCGCCGCTGTCCATGCCTCGCTTGGCGTCGTTCAGGCGGCGCTGACCGTTTCCGCGCCAAGCCTGCGCCGCTGCCTACAGACCGAGGGTTATCGCGCTCAGCCGGTCGCCGCCTTCGCCGAGAATCTCGTCGAAGCGCTTGGCGTAGGGCTGGCACTCCTCGACGTCGTCGATGATCTGTCGACAGCGGGCATGATCGCGGTGGAAGCGGACCAGCGCGTGTTTGCCGTCGGCAATCAGCAAGGAGTCGGTGAGTGCTTCGAGATGGGGCGGCGCGTGGATGATGGTCAGCACTGGCGCATGCACGGCCAGCAGGGCCATCAGGCGCGGGCTGTACTGCCTGACGAATTCCGCCTTCTGGACGACGATGGTCAGTTGCTTGCTGGCCTGCTCGCAACTCAGCAGGCGACTCAGCGCGGCGATTCTCTCCGGCCGTTCGAGCTTGAGGGCTGACAGATCTTCGTCGAAGATCAGGAGTCGGCTTGGCGACCGTTCGAGGATTTCCTGAACCGCGCTATCGTGCTCGGCCCAGTGGGTGATCAGGCGACTGCTCATCAGGAGAGCTCCGCGTACGTGTGGCGAATCTTCCGGGGAATTTCCTGGCGAAGATAGCAGGTCTGGCCCGGGGTCGGCAAGTCTGAAGCGTGCCGCCGCGTGTTGTCGCGGCTTGTCGGCTGGGCGAATCGGGCGGGGCCGCGAAAGTCACGCCGCCCGGATAAGTCATTTCCATTGCGGTAGAATCGCCCGTTCTTTTGCGGATGGACACGATGCCCACAGGAGTCATTGCTTCGCTGGACCACGAGGGGCGCGGGCTGATCGTGGTCGACGGCAAGACGGTCTTCATCGACGGCGCCCTGCCGGGGGAGCGCGTCGACTATGCCGTCTACCGCCGCAAGCCGACCTATGAGCAGGCGCGGACCTTGCGCGTCCTCGAGCCGTCGTCGGATCGCGTGCCTCCACGCTGTCCGCATTTCGGCGTTTGCGGTGGGTGCAGCATGCAGCATCTCGATAGCGCTGCGCAGGTGGCCGCCAAGCAGCGCTTGTTCGAGGACACCCTGCGCCATCTTGGCGAGATCAGGGCCGAGCAACTGTACGCGCCGATTCATGGTCCGGCGTGGGGGTATCGCTATCGCGCCCGCCTCTCGGTTCGCTTCGTGGCCAAGAAAGACGCCGTGCTGGTTGGCTTTCGCGAGCGCAAGGGCAGCTACGTTGCCGACATGGGACAGTGCGAGATTCTCCCGCCACAGCTGTCGGCGCTCTTGTTGCCGCTGCGCGAGTTGATCGGCGGACTTACGATCCGCGATCGCCTGCCGCAAATCGAGGTGGCCGTCGGCGAGCGAGTGACGGCTCTCGTGCTGCGCGTTCTCGAAGCGCCGAGTGCCGATGACGAGATCCGGCTGCGCGACTTTGCCGACCGCCACGCGCTCGTCTTCTATCTGCAGCCGCAGGGGCCGGCGACCGCCTACCGCTTTCATCCGCCGGAGGGGCCGCCGCTTTCCTACCTGCTGCCCGACTTCGGCGTCGAGCATTTCTTCTCGCCAACCGAGTTCACGCAGGTCAATCA
>JEMY01000003.1:193619-193981 GCA_000585075.1 Candidatus Accumulibacter regalis
CTCGAGCCACGGGCGGGCGAGCGCATCGGCGACATGTTCTGCGGCCTGGGCAACTTCACCCTGGCCATTGCGCGTTCGGGCGCGCAGGTTCTCGGGGTCGAGGGCAGCGCCGAACTCGTCGCCCGTGCGGCCGGGAATGCGGCCGCGAACGGCCTCGACGGACGCGTCGAGTACCGTGTCGCCAACCTGTTCGCAGCGACCACCGAGAGCGTCGCTGCCTTCGGGCGGCTGGACAAGATGCTCATCGATCCGCCGCGCGATGGCGCGCTGGAACTGGTCAAGTCGCTGTCCGCCGACGGCCCGCGCCGGATCGTCTACATCTCGTGCAGCCCGCCGAGCCTGGCACGCGACGCGGCGATCCT
>JEMY01000003.1:194007-194180 GCA_000585075.1 Candidatus Accumulibacter regalis
GGCAGCAGGGCTACCGCTTGCGCGGCGCGGGCGTGGTCAACATGTTCCCCAACACCTCGCACGTCGAGTCGATCGCCCTTTTCGAGCGCCCGCCAGTGTCGTGTTGAGAAGAATGGAACCGGCGAATTTCGGCGACGACTTGGTTTCAAGCGGCTGCCCGGCTTGCTGGAAGT
>JEMY01000003.1:194205-255318 GCA_000585075.1 Candidatus Accumulibacter regalis
CAGCCTGCACGTCATTGCGAGGAGGCGTAGCCGACGTGGCAATCCAGAGGTTCTGTTTTTCGCCTGGCTGATGTGGCGGACAAGCAGTCAGGGAATGGAACTGGATTGCCGCGTCGGCTACGCCTCCTCGCAATGACGGTGGCTGGGGAATGGTTGCACGGATTTGGCAACGCGGGCAGCGCTATGGGCCAGGCGAACTCCAGCCACCCTACGCTTTCACGCGGCCGTCAGCGTCGCTGAAAGTCTCATCAAGAATGCAGCCACCACACTAGCCGGTTGAGGGACCGGAAGCGGCTGCGCGGCGCCCGGCAGGCATGACGACCGCCGTCATGCCTGCCGCCGGCGTCTAGTGCACCATTGTCCAAGTGGTGTCGGGATTGAAGCTGCGCATCGCCCTTGCCGAACTCGCCGTGCCCTTGCCGAGATCCTTCTGATAGACGATTCCATTGTGATTGACGATGAAAGTCATCACTCCCGAGGCGCCGTACTTGGCCGGATAGGCGAGAACGGCGAAGCCGCCGATCATCTTGTCGCCGACGAGGTAGCTGTATCCGCCATCCGGTGAGTTGCTGCCCTCTGCAGTAAGCATGCGATAGAGATAACCATGATAGGGCCTCGGCTCGTTGCGCTGGGTCTTCGACTGCTTGACGGCGTAACCTTCGCCGGTGGCCTCGGCGATCAGCTCGCCCAGGGGACTCGGCGGCTGGCCTTCGGCGACGGGCCAGTAAAGGCCATTGCGTTGCCCCTTGGTGGACACGAACTGGCGTGCGTAGTCGTTGAATCCGTTGCCGTCGGGATCGTCGCTGGCATAGTCACGCTGCGCATCGACGATCGCCAGCAGGGTCTGGACGGTATCCAGCTCGTTACGACCGATGCGCCGGTTGGTGATCTCCTCGCGGCCGGCTTCGGCGTCGAACGCCCAGCCGCCTTCCTGGCGCACCAGTGGTGCCGGGAAAGGCCAGTCGCTGTCCCCGACGAGCAGCACTGCCCTGCCGTCGGCCTCGTCGCTGATGCTGTGCTTCTGATCGTATTCGGCCAGGAATCGCTTCCAGTCTTCGCGGTCGGCGACCTTGTCGCCGCTGAACAGCCAACTGCCGGCGTTCGGGCCGACGACCGCCAGCAGCGCTTTCGGGTCCCCCCTGCGTACGGCTTCAGCGAGCGCCAGGGCGGCGTCGTCAGGCGTTGCAAAGGCGCTGTGGACCACCCGCGCGGCCGGTTTTGCCGCTGCCGTGGCGAGGGCGGCAGGCGCGGTGGCGACCCACACGGCGACCGCGAGCGTGGTGAGCGTGTGCTTGAGTACTTTCATCATCTTCTTCTCCGCAGAAAGGGGTGGGCAGGGCTGTTCAGCGACCACGTCCGCCACCTCCACCTCCGCGTCCACCTCCACCGCGATGTCCGCCCCCGCCGCCTGCGCGACCGCCTCCGCTGCTCGCATGGCTCATCTGTGAGCGGCTGCTCTGGCCCCGCTGGCTGGCTTCGCGCGTCGAGTGGCCGTTGCCGGCACCCGAGAAGCCGCTACCCCTGGCGCTGCTCGTCGCGTTGCTGCGTGCGCTACCGCCGTCCATACGGTTGCCTGCCGACGCTCTGGCGCCCGCACCGTCCATGCGGTTGCCTGCCGACGCCCTGGCGTCCCCGCCGGCCATGCGGTCGCTGGCCGTTGTCCTTCCGCCAGCGAAGCCATCGGGTCTGTCGCGCGTCCCCGCTTGAGCGCCACGGTTGGCGTTCTGCACGCGATCGTTCAGCTGGCTGCGATCCATGCCCTTGAGTTCCGAGCGCCCGCTTTCGGCGCGGCCGCGGAAATTGTCCCGTGCCTGGGCGGCAGAGGCGTTGCCGCCGCGATTGTACTGGCGCGCCACGTTCTGATCGCGGTAGGCGACGCCGCGACGGTGCTGGACGTTGTGATTCCAGTTCCGGTTGCTGATGTTGGTGCGGTTGAACGAGTTGTAGCGATTGACGTTGATATCGACCGAGCCGCGGCCCCAACCCCAGTTGCAGGCGCCCCAGATCGCTGCGCCGACGAGAATGCCGGTGGCAAACGCCAGGCCGGGAGGATAGACGTAGGCCGGCGGATAGACGGTGTAGGGCGGCGTCGGGTACCACCAGCTACCGTAGACCACGCTCGGATTGTAGGTCGGGACGTAGACCACGTCCGGCTTCGGCGATTCGACGACGTAGATCGTCTGGCTGCCCTGGGTCTCGGTCTTGACGACCTGCTGTTCGGTCGTCTTGAGGTTGCCGTTGGCGTCGGCCTTGGCGCGCAATGACTGCACGGTGTCCATCACCGCCTGCTGCTGGGCAAGGAAGGCGTCGCCCAGCTTTTGCGTCCAGCTCAGGTTTTCGTTCATCTGCTTGAGCACTTCGGGCACCGAAGTCAGCGACTTGACCGCTGGATCCCATTGCTGCCTGACCATTGCGTCTTCCAGCGCCTTGCCGGTGACCTTGGGGTTGGCCTTGGCCCAACGGGCCGCTTCGACCACCTCCAGCGGATAGGTCGAGGCCATGAGGACCTGCGCGAGCAGCGCGTCCGGATAGAGCGCAATCGGTGCCAGCAGCCGGTCAAGGTCTTCCTGCGAGAAGGTCTGCTGTGCCGGACTGGCTGACGCCGCCTGCGCCGGCGCCGCCGGCGCTTGCTGCGCCAGCGTCGGAGACACCGCAAACACGAGTGCCGTGAGCAGCGCGCAGGATCGGGAGGTTTTTTCGTTCATCAAGCATCCTCGGATTTAAAACAACGATTTACCAGCGAAGCGACAGGGGTCGAGTGGCACCGCGCCCGGGCCGGATACGGCCGACCAGGAAGTGACTAGCGTCTCAGCATATCTGCTGCGAGCGTGGCTTGCCAAGGCAAACTTTCAGGTCTGCCGCGCCGAACAGCGCTCAGCCGCTGGCCGAGCCGGCGCAGGCGCATGACGCTCGCGCGAAGCGGATCACCGATTCGCCCGCTGCAGGCGCCGTCCAACCCGTTTCAGCAACAGCAGCAGATCATCGACGTAGGTGAATACCACCGGAATCACCAGCAGACTCAACACCGTCGAAGTCAGCAGCCCGCCGATGACGGCAATGGCCATCGGCGAGCGGAAACTCGGCTCGGCGCCAATCCCCAGCGCGATCGGCGCCATGCCGGCGACCATGGCGATGGTGGTCATCAAAATCGGTTTGGCGCGCTTGTGGCAGGCGTCGATCAGCGCTTCGAAGCGGGCCATGCCGTGCTCGCGCCGGGCCATTACCGCGTACTCGACGAGCAGGATCGAGTTCTTGGTGACGATGCCCATCAGCATCAGGAGGCCAATCACCGACGGCATCGAGAAGCTGTTGTGGGTGACCAGCAGGGCGAAGAAGGCGCCGCCGACCGAGAGCGGCAGCGCAGCGAGGATGGTCGCCGGTTGCAGGAAGTCGTGAAAGAGCAGCACCAGGACGACGTAGATGCACAGCACGCCGATCAGCATCGCCGAGCCGAAACTGCCGAACAGTTCGGCCATGCGCTCGGCGTCGCCCGACGGCGGGCGGCTGATTCCCGGCGGCAGGCCCTTCAACGCCGGCAGTGCGTTGGCTTCGGCGACGACCGCGCCGAGGTCGCGGCTACCGAGTTCGACGTCGATGGTCACGTTGCGCTGGCGGTCGAGGCGGTCGATCTGCGCCGGGCCGCTGCCCAGGCGGACGTCGGCGACGGTGTCGAGCGGCACGGAGCCCTTGTTGGCCGGTACGCGCAACTGGCGAACGGCGTCGAGATCCTGGCGCAGGGCCTCGTCGAGGCGGACGCGGATCGGAACCTGGCGCTGCGCCAGGTTGAGCTTGGGCAGGTTGGCGTCGTAATCGCCGGCGGTGGCGACGCGGATGACGCCGGCCATGGCGGCGGCGGTGACGCCGAGGTCGGCGGCGCGGGCGAAGTCCGGCGTGATGTGGATTTCGGGACGCTGCAGGCTGGCGCCGGAAGTGACGTTGCCGATGCCCTTGAGCGTGCGCAGTTCGGAGGTGATCGACTGGCTGGCGAGGCGCAGCGCTTCCGGGTCCTCGCCGGCGAGCACCAGCTTGAGGTTTTCGCCGGTCTGGCCGGCGCCGACCGATATCCGGGCGCCGGGAAGGACGGCCATGCGCTTGCGAATCTCGGCTTCGACGGCGCTCTGCTTGGCGCGCTCGTGGCGCGAGACCAGGCTGACGTTCAGCGTCGCCTTGCGCACGTCGCTGCTGGCGCTGCCGGCGAACGGGCCGTCGTTGCCGCCCGAGCTGCGGCCGATGGCGCTGAAGACGCGCGTCACCTCGGGCATTTGTTCGAGCAGACGGCGCGCCTGGGCGGCGATGGCCCGCGTTTCGTCGAGCGTGCTGCCCGGCTGCAGTTCGATGCTCACCTTGGTCTGCGCGCGGTCGGCGGCCGGGACGAAGCCCGTCGGCAGCAGCGGCAGCAGCGCCAGCGAGCCGACGAAGAAGACGATCGCCGCCAATGCCGTCGTCTTGCGGTGATGCAGGCACCAGCTGGCCGCGGCGAGGAAACGGGTCATCAGGCGACTGTCGGCTTCCTGTGCGCCGTGTGGCTTGAGGAAGTAGGCGGCCATCATCGGCGTCAGCAGGCGGGCGACGAGCAGCGAGGCAAGCACCGAGACCGCCGCGGTGATCCCGAACTGCTTGAAGAACTTGCCCGGCACACCGCCCATGAAGGCGGTCGGCAGGAAGACGGCGACCAGCGTGAAGGTGGTGGCGATAACCGCCAGGCCGATCTCGTCGGCCGCCTCGGTGGCCGCCTCGACCGGCGTCTTGCCCATGCGCAGGTGGCGGACGATGTTCTCGATCTCGACGATCGCGTCGTCGACCAGGATGCCGACGACCAGCGCCAGGGCCAGCAGGGTCAGCGTGTTGAGGCTGAAGTCGAAGAAGTACATCGCGGCGAAGGTGGGGATGATCGACAGCGGCAGCGCCGCCGCCGAGACCAGCGTCGCACGCCAGTCGCGCAGGAACCACCAGACGACCAGAATGGCCAGGAAGGCGCCTTCGTAGAGCAGTTCCATCGAGCCGTCGAAGTTGTCCTGCACCGGCGCGACGGTGTTGAAGGCCTCCTCGATGAGCACTTGCGGGTGCTTCGCCTGCAGCTGTGCGACCGCCTTGCGTACCGCATCGGCGACGGCCACTTCACTGGCGCCCCTGATGCGCGTGACTTCGAAGCTGACCACCGGCTGACCGTCGAGCAGGGTGATGCTGCTGCGTTCGGCAACCCCGTCGCGGACCCTGGCCACGTCGCCGAGGCGGACGCTGCGCCCGCCGGCGAGCGGAATCTCGAGCGCGGCGATGTCGGCAACGCTGCCGACCGCGGCCAGCGTGCGTACCGACTGGATGCCGCTGCCGATGTCGCCGCGGCCACCGGAGGCGTCCTGCTGCACCTGTCGCAGCAGGTTCGAGACGTCGCCGGCGGTGACGCCCAGCGCGGCTAGGCGGGCGCTGTCGAGATCGACCTGCACTTCGCGATTGACGCCGCCGATGCGGGCGACCTTGCCGACGCCCTTGACCGCCAGCATGGCCTTGGCGACGTCGTTATCGACGAACCACGACAGCGCCTCTTCGTCCAGGCGCGCGGAGCGCAGTGCGTAGGTGAGGATGGCACTGCCCGAAGTGGTGACCTTGGAGACGACCGGGTCGCGCATCGCCGCCGGCAGGTCGGCGCGCACCGTGTCGATCGCGTTGCGCACCTCGTTGAGCGCCACCTCGGCGTTCTTGTCGATGTTGAAAGCGACCTTGATCGACGCCGAGCCATCGGTCAGCGTCGTGGTGATGTGCTCGATGCCGCCGAGCGAGGCGACCTGGTCCTCGATCTTGCGCGCCACTTCGGTTTCCATCTGTGCCGGCGCGACACCCTCGTAGGTGGCGGCGATGGTGATCGTCGGCAGTTCGATGTCCGGGAAATTCTGGATGCCCAGCGAGCGGAAGCTGCTGATGCCCAGGAAAGTCAGCAGGGCAAAGAGCAGCAGCGCCGGTACCGGGTTGCGAATCGACCACGCGGAAAAGTTCATTTCGCCGCCTGTGCCGGTCCTGCGCCCGGCGCGTCCGCGTTCCCTGCGGCCGGCGGCGGTGCCGCTTCGACGCGTACCGCATCGCCATCGTTCAGGAAGGCGCCGCCGCTGGCGACGATGCGCGCGTCGGTCGGCAGCGGGTCGAGGATTTCGACGTCGCCGTCCTGACGGCGACCCGTGTCGACCTTTATCTGGCGCACGATGTCCTGCGCGCCGACCTGGAAAACATAGCTGTGCCCGTCGCGCAGAATCACCGCCGACGACGGCAGCACACTGGCAGCCGTGCTGCCGGTGAGGATCTCGCCGCTGGCAAACATGCCGGCGCGGGCGGCACTGTCGGTGGGCAGGTCGACGTAGACCAGTGCCTTGCGCGTGGCGGGGTCGAGCGTCGGCGCCAGCATGCGTATACTGCCGTCGAGCTGCGCGCCATTGGCCAGGCGAAGTTGGGCCTTCTGCCCCGGCGCGAGGCGTGCCAGCTGCTCGGCAGACACTTCGGCGCGCCACTCGAGGCGATTGCCGCGGAGCATGCGAAACAGCTCGTTGCCGGCTTGCACGACACTGCCCAGCGTCGCGCTGCGACTGCTGATCACGCCATCGTCAGGAGCGACGATGCGCGTCTGCGCGAGGCGGACGCGTTCGCTCCTGAGCGCTGCCGCGGCTGCGGCAACGGAGGCTTTCGCGCTCTGTTCGGCGCTCAGGTACTGGTTGATCAGCTGCTCGGACATCGCGCCGCTGCCCTTGACCCGGCGCGCGCGGTCGCCATTCGCCGTCGCTTCGGCGACGGCGGCCCTGGCCTTCGCAAGGTTCGCCTCCTGCTGAGCCAGGCTGGCTTCGACGCTGTCGCGCGAGAGTTCGGCGAGCAACTGGCCGGCGCGAACGACGCTGCCGACATCCGCTGCGAGCTTGACGACGCGCAGGCCGCTGGTCTCGGCGGCGATCACGGCTTCCTGCCACGGGAAGATGCCGCCGCTGACGCTGAGCTGCTGCGACCAGGTCGCCTGTTGCGGGTGTACGGTGCTCACCGCCAGCGCGGTACGTCTTGTCGGAGGCGTCGCGCTGGCCGCTTTGGCGCCGCTGCTCCTGGCGCCGTCGGCGCCGCGAGAAGCGAAATGGAAGGCCGCGAAAGCGCCGCCGAGCACGAGTACGGCGGCGATCAGGATGAGAAGCAGGCGAATCCTGGCGCTGGAGGCGGCGGGGGTCGGGGAGGGGGTCANNNGGGTCGGGGGGGGGTCGGGGTGGGCATCGGTGAGAGGATCGGTTTTCAGGGGGACTGGCGTTGGGCGGCTGCGCTGCGGTCGTTGGCAAAGGCCTTGTGCCGCGGCCAGGGCTCTTGCCGGTTGCCTGGCGTCCTGGCCCGCAGCTGGCCGGTCGGGCCGCTGTCAAGCCCGGACAGCGATGGCGTTCGTGGACATCAGGCCGACATTATCGCCACTGCCAGGTTAACTGCCGTCGCCGTTTGCAAAGACAGGTAAAGACGCGGCGGCGAAAAATCCCGGTTGCGCGGAGCGCGGCGCGTGCGAGGTCGCGCCAGCGCCCACCGCTGCGCCGGCTCAGCCGCTGTTGCGCAGTCCGGCGGCGATACCGTTGATGGTGATCAGGCTGCCGCGCTTGAGGCGGATGTCGTCGTCGCCGGCGCGCAGGCGGTGCAGGAGCTCGACCTGCAGGTGGTTGAGCAGGTCGATGTACGGAAAGCGGTTGCGCATCGAGCGTTGCAGCAGCGGGTTGTCGGCGAGCAGTTCGTCCTGGCCGTTGATGGCCAGCAGTGCTTCGCGCGTGGCCTGCCATTCCTCGCTGATGCGCGCGAAGATGCTGCTGCGCAATTCGGCATCGCTGACCAGCTCGGCGTAACGCGAGGCGATGGCCAGGTCGGACTTGGCGAGCACCATGTCCATGTTCGACAGCAGGGTGCGGAAGAAGGGCCAGTCGCGGTGCATCTCCTGCAGCAGTGGCAGGGCGTCGGGGCGCTGCGCGCGCCAGCGCTTGACGGCGCTGCCGAAGCCGTACCAGCCGGGCAGCATCAGCCGGCATTGCGCCCAGGAGAAGACCCAGGGAATCGCGCGCAGGTCTTCGATTCGGTCGGAGGCGGTGCGCGCGGCCGGTCGGCTGCCGATGTTCAGCGTCGCGATTTCGAGGATCGGCGTCGATTCACGGAAGTAGCGGGTGAAGCCGGGCGTTTCATAAACGAGCTGGCGGTAGGCCTGGAACGCCAACGTCGAGAGCTCTTCCATGGCCTGATGGAAAGCGGCGGTCGGCAGGTCGTCGCGGTCGATCCCGAGCAAGGTTTCTTCGAGCGTCGCGGCGGCGAGAATTTCGAGGTTGCGGCGGCCGACTTCCGGGTTGGCGTACTTCGAGGCGATCACTTCGCCCTGCTCGGTGATCCGGATCTGGCCGGCGACGGCTCCCGGCGGTTGCGCCAGGATGGCGTCGTAGCTCGGCCCGCCGCCACGCCCGACGCTGCCGCCACGGCCGTGGAACAGGCGCAGGCGGATGGCGTGCTCGGCAAAGGTCGCGGTCAGGCCGATTTCGGCCTTGTACAGTTCCCAGCCGGAGGTCAGGAAGCCGCCGTCCTTGTTGCTGTCCGAATAGCCGAGCATGACCTCGTGTTCGTCGCCGCGCGCGGCGACCAGCGCGCGGTAGGCGGGCAGTGCGAAGAGTTGTTGCATCACTGCCGGTGCGCGCTGCAGGTCGTCAATGGTTTCGAACAGCGGGATGATGTTCAGTGCCAGTTGCGGCGCCTCGCCGGGCACCAGCAGGCCGGCTTCCTTGAGCAGCAGGGCGACTTCGAGGAGATCGGAGACGCCGTCGGTTTTCGAGATGATGCAGTTCGGCAAGGCGGTGGCGCCGTAGCGCTGGCGCAACTCGCGAGCGGCGAAGAAGATCGCCAGTTCGCCGCGCGTTTCGGGCGAGTAGTCGATGTACGGCGAGTAGAGCGGCCGCGGGCTGGCAATTTCGTCGCTCAGCAGGGCGATCCGTGCCGGCTCGTCGAGAGCGGAGTAGTCGGCGCAGCGCTGTGTCCGCGCCAGCAATTCGCCGACCGTGCGCGCGTGCACCTCGGAATTCTGGCGCAGATCGATCGGTGCGAGATGAAAGCCGAAGACGCCGATGGCCCGCACCAGGCTGCGCAGGCGGCCAGCGGCGATCAGTTCGGCGCCGTTGGCGATCAGCGAATCGACCAATACCTGCAGGTCGGCGACGATCTCTTCGGGTGTCGCGTAGGCGTCGGCGACACCGACGGCGTGCTCCGGCGATTCGTGCTGGTCGAGCGTGCTGGAGGTTGCCGCCAGGCGCGCGTAGATGCCCGTCAGCGCCCGCCGGTAGGGCTCGTCGAGGCGCTGCGGCGCGCTATCCGGCGAAGCTTCGGCGAGCGCTGCGAGGGCCTCGGAGACATCGACCAGGGTATGCGACAGCGGCAGCTCGCGACCGAGCGCGTGGATTTCGCCGAGATAGAAGTCGAAAGCGGCGATCGACTGCCGGCGCACGCTTTCACGCAGCACTTCGGCGGTGACGAAGGGATTGCCGTCGCGGTCGCCACCGATCCACGAGCCGACGCGGAAAAAGTTGGGCAGCGCCCAGCGCTGGCCAGGGAAGGCCTGCCTGAGCTGGTCTTCGAACTGGCAGTAGAGGCGGGGCAGCTCGACGAAAAAAGTCTCGTCGAAATAGCTGATCCCGTTCTTCACCTCGTCGATCACCGCCAGGCGCGTCGAACGCACCATGCGCGTCCGCCACAGCGTCAGCACGGCACGGCGCAGCGCGACCTCGTTGTCGGCGAGTTCGCCCGGCGTCAGGCGTTGCCGGTCGCGGTCGTCGAGCAGGCCCCTGACCTCGTGTTGACAGAAGAGGATGCTCTTGCGACTGACTTCGGTCGGATGCGCGGTGAGCACCGGCGAGATCAACGCCTGTTCGAGGCAGGCGCGCAGCCCTTCGCCGCTGACGCCGGCGGCCTGCAGCCGCGTCAGCGCCAGTTCCAGGCTGCCGTCGCGTGCCGGCGAGCCGATCATCTCGTGCGCTCGGCGGCGGCGGACGTGGTGCTCGTCCTCGGCGATGTTGGCGAGATGCAGGAAATAGGTGAACGAGCGGATGACGGCCAGCATCGTATCGCGTGGCAGTTCGGCGAGGATTTTCTCCAGCTCGGCGCGGGCGCCTTCGTCGAGATCGCGAGCGAAGCGCACCGAGTTCTGGCGGATGCGTTCGACGACATCGAAGACCTCGCCACCCTCCTGCTGACCGACCGTGTCGCCGAGAATTCGGCCGAGCAGCCGGATGTCCTCGCGCAGGGGAAGGTCCTTGTCGGTTTCGGTGGCGGTCGTATCCATTGAATCCAGCAAACTCATGTGTTGATGCTCTTCCGTTGAGGAGGGCGGTCGGGGGAAGGCCGGCGGCCCTGCCCGGACAGGCCGCAGCAGCCGATTATAGGTCTTCCTGCTCCTCAGCTGCGTTCGCCGACCATTCCCGGATCTGATCGATGGTCGCCGTCGCGCCGCCGCAGACGATGAATGCCACTCTGGCAAAGCCGGCAAGTACTGGCGAGCCTGCATAAGCCAGCGCCAGGCCGGCGCCACAAGCTGGCTCGACGAGCAGCCGGTGGTCGGCGAGAAAGCGCTCGCAGGCGTCGAGCGCAGCGTGGTCGGAGACGACGACGCTGTGGATCGGGTGCTCTGTCGACCATTGAAACGCGCGCTCGCAAACGCGTTTGGCGCCGAGAGACGTGGCGACGCTGCTGATGGCTTCGAGTTCGACCCTTTGACCGGCCAGTAGCGAGCGATTGAACGACGCCGCGCCGGCGGTCTCGACGGCGATCACCGGGACCCGCCCGAGACCGTTGCGATGCAGGCCTTCGATGACCCCGCAGAGCAGGCCGCCGCCGCCAACCGAGAGGACCACGGCATCGGGAGCGGGCATCGAGCGCGCAAGCTCGTCGACCATGGTGGCATGGCCGTGCCACAGCAGGGGGTCGTCGAAGGGGTGGAGAAAGGCGTCCGATTCCTCGATCATCGACAGCGCCAGGACATTGGCTTCGTGCCAGGAGGCGCCGTGGACGATGATCTCGGCAGCCTCCTGCCGTAGGAGCTCCCTGGCTCTCGCGGAAGTGGTTTCCGGCACCACCACGGTGACCGGGGTCGCCAGGCGGCGGCCCGCATAGGCAACCGCCAGGCCGGCATTGCCGCCGGATGAGGACACGAAGCGCCGCGCGCCTCGTCGGCTGTACTCCTCGCAGGCCGCACCGATGCCGCGAATCTTGAACGATCCGGGTGGCTGCAGCGCTTCCAGCTTGAGCCAGACGGAACAATGGCCAGCGCTGCTCAGCGAGCGCGATTCGATGAGCGGGGTTTCAATGTGCAGGGGCATTCTGGTCGTGGCCTTCCCGGGTGATCAGCCACCGATGATAGGCAGCCGCTACGACAATGGGCAAGAAAGCATGCCCGCCGCGCTCGGCCAATTCTTGCCATCCTTCGCCGCTATTTGATCTACCATGCTGGGTGAGTGGCTTTGCCCCTCACCCGCGCTACTTTCGCAAGTCGTTGTTGTTGTCTGATAACTTGAACTTGATAAGGAGAGTTTCGATGTTACGTCAACTAGCCATAGCCTCAGCAGTAGCAGTCTTCTCCTCCGCTGGTGCCGCATGGGCAGCAGAATACGGTACTCCCGCCGAAGCCAAGGCCATGCTCCAAAAAGCGGTTGCCGCGGTGAATGCCGACAAGGCTCAGGCGCTCGCGATGTTTACCAAGGGCGAGGGCGGTTTCAAGGACCGGGACCTTTACCCCTATTGCGGCGGGCCTGACGGAAACTTCACCGCCCATCCGTCCCTTGTCGGCAAGAGCCTGAAAGACCTCAAGGACAAGGCCGGCAAGCCGTTGGGCGTCGAGGTCTACGCTGCCGCCAAGGACGGCGTGATCGTCGAGGTTTCGTACATGTGGCCACGTCCCGGCCAGACCGATCCGGTGAACAAGGTGGTCTACGTGACCAAGGTCGGCGACCAGGTCTGCGCGGTCGGCTATTACAAGTAAGTTCCGCGAAGCCGGACCGGGGGCTGGCGGTCATCAATGGGCTAGCGCCGCGACCGGTGTGACGAGAAAAACCCCGCCGTAGCGGGGTTTTTTGCGATTGCCGCGCCGCTCGTCAGCGGCGGGCCGGATGCAGGCAATCCTGAGCGGCTTGGTCAGGATGCCCGACCTCAGGAGGTCAATACACTTCGGGAATGAAAGTCTGATCCGACATCGGCGGGCGTACGTAGCCAATTTCTTCCTGTCGGGGCGGCAGGACGATTGGCTCGGGGGTGAGATCCTCGTAGTCGATCATGTTCAGCAGGTGCGTGATCACGTTCAGGCGGGCGCGCTTCTTGTCGTCGCCATCGACGACGTACCAGGGCGCCTGCTTGATGTCGGTGTGCGCGAACATATTGTCCTTGGCGCGCGAGTACTCGACCCAGCGCGCGCGCGATTGCAGGTCCATCGGGCTGAGCTTCCAGTGCTTTTCCGGATGGAAAATGCGTTTCTGGAAACGGCGCTCCTGCTCTTCGTTGCTGACCGAGAACCAGTACTTGATGAGGATGATGCCGCTGCGCACGAGCATACGTTCGAACTCCGGGCAGCTGCGCAGAAACTCACGGTATTCCTCGTCGGTGCAGAAGCCCATCACCCGTTCGACGCCCGCCCGGTTGTACCAGCTGCGGTCGAAGAGCACCATTTCGCCGCCGGCGGGAAGGTGCTGCACGTAGCGCTGGAAATACCACTGGCCGGTTTCCCGGTCGGTCGGCGCCGGCAGAGCGGCGACACGGGTGACCCGTGGGCTGAGGCTTTCGGTGATGCGCTTGATCGTACCGCCCTTGCCGGCGGCGTCGCGTCCTTCGAACAGGACGACGACTTTCAGCTTCTTGAACTTGATCCATTCCTGCAGCTTGACGAGTTCGACCTGCAGCTTCGCCAGGGCTTTCTCGTAGTGCTTCGTCTTCAGCGGCGTCTTGCGCGCGCTCTTGACACTTTCCACTTCCTTGGTCGCCGCAGCGGCTGGCTCGGGCTTCTGCGCGGCGGGCTTTGCTTTGGCTGTCTTCACTGCTTTCTCCTCCTTAGCCTTTTCCGGCGCCTTCTTGGCTTCTTCTTTTTTGACGGGCACCTTCGCCGCTGGCTTTGCTGCGGCCTTGGCCGGGGGGCTTGCCGGAGGCGCGGCCTGTTCCACGGTCACGCCTTTGGTGTCGGCTAGATCGCTCGCGGGTGCGACCTCTGTTTGCTCGGTATTGACTTCACTCATTGATGCCTCCTTGGTGTGGCTAAAAAGCGGATAGGGGTTGAAAGTGTTTCCTGGCAAGGGCGCGGCAGTTTATGGAAATGCTGTATTCCCTTGCTGGTGACGCTGCAACCGGACAATCTCGGGCGGCGCGAACGGCTGCGTCCACTACGTTCCACATGGTGTGGGTGAGCGGATCAAGGCTCCAGGTACGAACGCGACGCCGGGAGACCGCGCCGAGTGCCGATGCCGGCCCACTGCAGGAGCAAGCGGCGACCAGGTTCTCGTTGCCCTGAAGATCGGACAATTCAACGCGATCTTGAATTGCTGGCATGTTTCATTTCCTCGTTGCGCCTGAATGGGCCGCGGCCGGCAATTATCATGCATTTTTCTGCAGAGATGAACATTGTGGCGCACGAAACGTGCGATTTGATTCGAGAACTACAAATAGCGTGGATTCCCTGTTGCCCGATGGCCGCCTCGGCGCCGAGAACGCTTGCGACCCGGGCAGTTTTTCCGGCCGCTCCGGTGGGCAATGGCAGGCCTTCACCCGAGGGCCGCAGCCGTGCGCTGCGTATCGTGGCGCTGCGGTCGACGCTTCGGCACAAAAAACGAGCGCCAGCTGGGCTGGCGCTCGTCAATGTTTTCGCGACGTCCGGGGTGTCGGTCGGCGCCGTGCTCAGGCCTGCTTTCTCTGCGGCGGCGGCGCGAATGCCTTGCCCGCGTCGGCGAACAAGTTGCCGGAAAAGGTGCTCTAGATGACGCCCGGCCCTCAGCAGGCCAGTTTGGCGAAGGCGTCGATGACCGCAGGCGGGGCCTGGACCATTTCGATCAGTACGCCTTCGCCACCGATCGGGAACTCGTCATTGGCTTTCGGATGCATGAAGGTGATGTCGAAGCCGGCGGCTCCCTTGCGGATTCCGCCCGGTGCGAAGCGCACGCCGTTGGCCGAAAGCCATTCGACCGCCTTCGGCAGGTCGTCGATCCACAGACCGATGTGGTTGAGTGGCGTCACATGGACAGCGGGTTTCTTTTCCGGGTCTACCGGTTGCATCAGGTCGACTTCGACCTTGAACGGGCCGGAGCCGATCGCGGCGATGTCTTCGTCGACGTTCTCGCGTTCGCTGACGAAGTTGCCGGTGATTTCCAGGCCAAGCATGTCGATCCACAACTTACGCAGTTTCATCTTGTCAGGGGCGCCGATGGCGATTTGCTGGATACCGAGGACTTTGAAGGGACGTTGGCTCATAGGGGCTTCTTTCTCTGTAGCGGAAGGGAAAAAGCGCTCGCTACGCGACTTCAGTCGCGAGCGGAGCGACGTATGGCGGTGGCTGCTGCAATCTCGCCACTGCGGGAAAACGCTTCGACATTCTCTTCGATGGTATCAGGGTCGTAGACATAATTCACCATCATCCCGTAGGACTGATGGCTGCCGCGTGACGAGGTATCGGCCAGATAGTTGAGGCGTTCGATGTGCGCACCGTTGCCGAGGTGAAAGCGGGCGACGGGGTCATAGGGCTGGTCGCCTTTGCGGGCCGCCAGAAGATAGCGCGCGGCGAGGCGTGTCAGGCCGCTCCGCAGGGCGCTGGACAACTGCTCGTCAGCCGCCCAGTTGTGCGCGGAAAGCAGCGATGCAAGATCGCCAGCGCTGGTAACGGGGGCCAGCTCGGGTGGCAGCCGCCGTTTGATCTTCGCCAGGTCCGAATCGGTGAAGGCTTTTGCCCAGGCCTCCGGATTGCTCTCGGCCCAGCGTCTGAAGGTGGGCAGAGGCGAAAGCGTCGCAAAGCTGGTCAGGCGCGGGTAATCGCGCTTCAGATCGTCGACCACGCGCTTGAGCAGGAAATTGCCGAACGACACGCCACGCAGTCCAGGCTGGGTGTTGGAGATCGAATAGAAGATCGCTGTACTGGCACGCTGCGCGTCAAATACCGGCGCATGTTCGTCGAGGAGTGCCTGCACGTTGTCAGCGAGGTGTTCGGTCAGCGCCACCTCGACAAAGATCAACGGTTCCATCGGCATGCGCGGGTGAAAGAACGCGTAGCAGCGGCGATCGGAATCGAGTCGGTTTTTCAGGTCGCTCCACGAGCGGATTTCATGCACGGCCTCGTACTGGATCAGCTTCTCCAGTAGCGCGGCCGGCGAATTCCAGGTGATGCGCTGCAGTTCGAGAAAGCCGACGTCGAACCAGGCGCTCAGGCGGGACTCGAGCTCTCGGTCCAGTGAGCGCAGGGCGGGATCCTTGTCCAGCAGGCGGAGCAGGTCGGCGCGCAGATCAACGAGAAACTTGACACCCTGCGGCAGGGCGTTGAACTGCGTGAGGATGCGTAGTCGCGACGAACGCATGGCCTTGCGCAGGGCCGATTCGGCCGTCCACTGCCGGTCGGTACCGACCGCCGCCTGATAGTCGGCGTGCGCCTTGGCGACCGATTCCGGGTCGGGGCCGAAGTCGTTGGCGATCGTGCTCAGGAAGGTGGTGCGGCCGTCGTCATTGAGGTGCTGGTAGGTTTCGGCGAGCAGTGCGGCGCGCTGGCGGACCGAGACTTCGCCGCCAACACCTCCGGCGCACTCGCGCAGCAGATCGCGAACGCGTCCCAGGTGTTTGCCTTCCAGCTCGAGTGGGCCGGGACTCTCGAGCAGCTTGCGCACCCGGCGTAGCCCACGGACAACGAAGCCCTCTGACATTCTTTTCCTCCTCCGTCCCGCGCAGGCGGCGCGTCCAACTCAGATGCGTTGGCGATGGGCGAGAACGACCAAAAGCAGACCGCACAGAATCATCGGCAGCGACAGCCACTGCCCCATGCTGACCGTAAACGACAAGCCAAGGATACCATCATCGGGAGACCGGAAATACTCGGCAAGCCAGCGCAGGCTGCCGTAGCCGATGAGAAAAACCCCCGAAACGGCGCCGCGTGGTCGCGCTCGCGTCGAGTACAGCCAAAGCACCACGAACAGCGCCACGCCTTCGAGGCTCGCCTGATAGAGCTGCGAGGGGTGGCGTGGCAAGTTATCTACCCAGGGAAAGACCATCGCCCAGGGCAGCGACGGGTCTGCCACACGGCCCCACAGCTCGCCGTTGATGAAGTTGCCGATGCGTCCGGTGGCCAGACCGAGCGGGACCAGCGGGGCAATGAAATCCGTAATCTCGAACCAGGTCCTGCCGATCTTGCGTGCGTACAGCCCCATCGCGACAAGGACACCGAGGAAGCCGCCATGAAAGGACATGCCACCCCGCCAGATGGCGAGAACCTCCGCCGGATGGTCGAGGTAGTAGCCCGGCTGATAGAAGAGAACCTCGCCCAGACGACCGCCGACGATCACGCCGAGAACGCCATAGAAGAGCAGATCGTCAAGCTGGCGCACCGTCCAGCCGCTGGCCGAGAGCTGCGCGTGATGCAGAATGCGGTAACGACCCAGGCACCAGAACTGCAGGAAGGCTGCCAGGTACATCAGTCCGTACCAGTGCACTTTCAGCGGGCCGAGCGAAAGCGCGACGGGGTCGAACTGGGGATGGGTCAACACGGTACGAGGACTCCGAGGCTTTCGGATAGAATCCGCATTATATCGCGCCACCCCCGGGCGCGTTCCGGATTGGAGATTGGCAATGCCTGACTATCGTTCCCGCACCTCGACCCACGGTCGCAACATGGCTGGCGCGCGCGCCCTGTGGCGCGCAACGGGCATGAAGGATGGCGACTTCGGCAAGCCGATCGTCGCCGTCGTCAATTCGTTTACCCAGTTCGTCCCCGG
This sequence comes from Candidatus Accumulibacter regalis, assembly GCA_000585075.1. Taxonomy (GTDB): domain Bacteria; phylum Pseudomonadota; class Gammaproteobacteria; order Burkholderiales; family Rhodocyclaceae; genus Accumulibacter; species Accumulibacter regalis. Next base: position 211,167 of record JEMY01000003.1, read on the forward strand.
CCACGTGCACCTCAAGGACATGGGCCAGCTGGTGGCCCGCGAGATCGAGGCTGCTGGCGGCATCGCCAAGGAGTTCAACACCATTGCCATCGACGATGGCATCGCCATGGGGCACGACGGAATGCTCTATTCGCTGCCCTCGCGCGACCTGATCGCCGACTCCGTCGAATACATGGTCAATGCCCACTGCGCCGACGCCATGGTGTGCATCTCGAACTGCGACAAGATAACCCCGGGGATGCTGATGGCGGCGATGCGGGTGAACATCCCGACGATCTTCGTCTCCGGCGGCCCGATGGAAGCCGGCAAGATAGATTGGGGTGGCAAGGTGATTGCCATCGACCTGGTTGACGCGATGGTCAAGGGCGGCGACAGCAATTGCTCAGACGAGGAGGTTGACTCCTTCGAGCGTTCGGCCTGTCCGACCTGCGGCTCGTGTTCCGGCATGTTCACCGCCAACTCGATGAACTGTCTGACCGAGGCGCTCGGCTTTTCCCTGCCCGGGAATGGGACCGTTCTTGCCACCCACGCCGACCGCAAGGGGCTTTTTCTCGAGGCGGGCCGGCAGATCGTCGAGCTCTGTCGCCGCTACTACGAGCGCGACGATGGCACGGTGCTGCCGCGTTCGATAGGCAGTTTCGAGGCTTTCGAGAACGCGATGACGCTCGACGTCTCGATGGGCGGGTCGACCAACACCGTGCTGCATATTCTGGCGGCGGCGCAGGAGGGCGGGGTGAACTTCACCATGGACGACATCGACCGTATTTCGCGCAAGGTGCCGTGTCTCGCCAAGGTGGCGCCGGCGACCCCTGACTACCATATCGAGGACGTTCACCGTGCCGGCGGAATTTTCGCCATTCTCGGCGAACTCGATCGCGCCGGATTGATCCATCGCCAGCAGCCGACGGTGCATGCCAGCACGCTCGGCGAGGCGATCGACCGCTGGGACGTGATGCGCAACCAGGACCCGGCGCTGAGCGAATTTTTCCGGGCTGCGCCCGGCGGCATCCCGACGCAGACGGCTTTCTCGCAGAACAGGCGTTATCCGGATCTCGACCTGGATCGCGCACAGGGCTGCATTCGCAACCGGGAGAACGCGTACTCGCAGGATGGTGGCCTGGCCGTACTTTATGGCAATCTGGCGATGGACGGCTGTATCGTGAAAACAGCCGGCGTTGACGAGAGCATCTGGGTGTTTACCGGCAAGGCGCGGGTTTTCGAAAGCCAGGACGATGCCGTGCAGGCGATTCTTGGCGACCAGGTCATTGCGGGCGAGGTTGTGGTCATTCGTTACGAAGGGCCAAGAGGCGGCCCGGGCATGCAGGAAATGCTCTATCCGACTTCCTACCTGAAATCGAAGGGACTCGGAAAGGCCTGCGCCCTGCTCACCGATGGCCGTTTTTCGGGCGGGACTTCCGGGCTGTCGATCGGGCACGCTTCGCCGGAGGCGGCTGAGGGCGGTGCGATAGCCCTGGTCGAAGAGGGTGACGTGATTGAGATCGACATTCCAGGCCGCCGCATTCATCTGGCCATCACGGAGAGCGAAATGGCCAGGCGCCGTGCCGCAATGGAGGACCGCGGGGAGGCTTCCTGGCAACCGGCAAGCGTGCGCCAGCGGGTCGTTTCCAAGGCCTTGCAGGCGTATGCGCTGATGGCTACCTCGGCGGCCACCGGCGCTGTGCGTGACCTGGAGCGGCTGAAGAAACGGTGAGCCCGTGCTGCGCGCCGGCCCCGTGCGGCGGTCGGCAGGCGGCGGACCATCGTGTTCGCCGCCCGCCGTCATGGAGGCGGCGTGGCGGGTGCTGCGGTCAACGCTTTGCGCGGCCCGTGCGTTGAATGCTCTGTAGCACCTTCGGCCCGCGGCAAGGGCCTTGAGCGACTGGCTCAAGAGGCTTTGCAAGTGGGCCAAACTGAAATAATATCGGTGCGTTCCAAACCATCTTTCTGAACGGAGTAAGTGTATGAAAGCGATCTACGTGAGCCTGCTGGCTGCTGCCGGCGTGATGTCTGCTGGTGTGGTACAGGCCGATGAGGCACTGGCCAAGTCCAAGAACTGCCTGACCTGTCACCAGGTCGACAAGAAGGTCGTCGGTCCGTCCTACAAGGATGTCGCCAACAAGTACACTGCCAAGGACGAGCCGATGCTCGCCGAAAAGATCATCAAGGGTGGCAAGGGCAACTGGGGCCCGGTGCCGATGCCACCGAACAAGGTGACGCCCGACGAGGCCAACAAGCTGGCCAAGTGGATTTTGAGCTTGAAGTGATCGTCGCATGAAGGACAACCGGCCAAGCGCCGGTTTTCTTTTTTTGGCCGCCGCCAGGCAACCGATATGCATCTTGAAAGAGAATATGCATGTTGACAAGCGTCTGATGTGCTTGGACAATCGCCCGTTCGCTAGCCCATTAAGAACACAATATCGGAGATGAAACCTATGAACCAAGTGCGTATGCCCGGTGTATTGATAGCTCTGGCCGCGTCCGTGGCGCTGATTGGTTGCGGCAAGAAAGAAGAACCCAAAGCCGCTGCGCCGGTGGCGGCAGCCGCTGCGCCTGCGCCGGCGGAAGTGATCGTCAGGATTGGTCACGTTGCGCCGCTGACCGGCCCGATCGCCCACCTCGGCAAGGATAACGAGAACGGCGCTCGTCTGGCGGTTGATGACGCCAATGCGCAGAAGATCACCATCGACGGCAAGCTGGTCAAGTTCGAACTCCTCGGGGAGGACGATCAGGCCGACCCGAAAACCGGTACTGTCGTCGCCCAGAAGTTGGTGGACGCCAAGGTCGCCGGCGTCGTCGGTCACTTGAACTCGGGGACCACCATCCCCGCGTCCGCGATCTACAACCAGGCCGGCTTGCCGCAGATTTCGCCGTCGGCCACCAATCCGAAGTACACCCAGCAGGGCTTCAACACCGCGTTTCGCGTGATGGCCAACGACATCCAGCAGGGGTCGGTGATCGGTACTTACGCGGCGAAGGACCTGGGCGCCAAGACGATCGCCATCATTGACGACCGTACCGCGTACGGGCAGGGCTTGGCGGACGAGGTCGAGAAAGCGGCCAAGGCCAATGGTGCGAAAGTGGTCGCCCGCGAGTTCACCAACGACAAGGCCATCGACTTCAAGGCCATTCTCACCAAGATCAAGGCCACCAAGCCCGACGTGATCTTCCTCGGCGGCATGGACGCGGTCGGTGGTCCGATGCTCAAGCAGATGAAGGAACTCGGCATCAAGGCGCAGTTCACCACCGGTGACGGTGGTTGCTCGCCCGAGTTGATAAAGCTTGCCGGTGAGGCGTCGGAAGGCGTGATCTGTACCCAGGCCGGCCTGCCCGCCGACAAGCTCCCGAATGGTCAGAAGTTCCTCGCCGACTTCACCAGCAAGTATGGTCAGATCCAGATCTACTCGCCATACAGCTACGACGCCGTGATGGTCCTGGTCGACGCCATGAAACGCGCCAATTCGGTCGATCCCGTCAAGTATCTGCCGGAGGTGGGCAAGACCTCGTACGACGGGGTGACCGGCAAGGTCGAATTTGATGAGAAGGGCGACATCAAGAATGGCGCGATTACCGTCTTCGAGATCAAGGATGGCAAGCTGGTCACTCTGAAGAGTGAAGGCGGCGCCATGGCTGCCGCTGCGCCTGCAGCTGCTCCAGCCACGGAAGCCAAGCAGTAAACCGGCAACCGGCACCGAGGGGATGGCCGCTTTGCGCCATCCCCGCGCTTACCTGCATCCGCTCAGCATGAGCCGGGCCCTGCGCCCGCACGCCCGATTCCTGGCGCCATGAGTCGGACCCTGCGGTTCGCCCCACGCACCTTGTTGCGGAAAGCTCGACCATGGACACTCTCCTCCAGCAACTGATCAACGGCCTTACCCTCGGCGCGGTCTACGCGCTTGTCGCTCTCGGTTACACGATGGTCTACGGCATCATCGGCTTGATCAACTTCGCCCACGGCGAGGTGGTTATGATCGGCACGATGGTCGCTTTCACGGTCATTGTTTCTCTTGCCGGTTCCGGCATGCCGCCGCTAATGATCCTCGGCATCGGGCTGCTGATTTCGGTGGTCGTCTGCATGGCGCTTGGCTGGTCCCTGGAGCGAGTCGCTTATCGCCCTCTGCGCGGTGCGCCACGGTTGACCCCACTGATCACCGCCATCGGCATGTCAATGGTCCTGCAGAACGTGGCGATGATCATCTGGGGCCGGAACTACATCACCTTTCCGCCGATGATCGAAAAGCACATTTTCCATATCGGCGGGGCGACCTTCACCAACGTGCAGGTTGCCATCGTTACCCTTGCGGCGCTGGTAATGCTAGGCCTGATCTATCTGGTTCACCGCACACGCCTCGGCATGGCGATGCGCGCAACGGCGCAGAACCCGCAGGTGGCCTCGCTGATGGGCGTTGATATCAATCGTGTCATCGCCATGGCGTTCGTCATCGGTTCGGCGCTCGGTGCCGTTGCCGGCTGTATGGTCGGTTCATACTACGAGATTGCCCACTACCAGATGGGCTTCATGCTCGGGCTGAAGGCCTTTACGGCAGCCGTCCTCGGCGGCATCGGCAACCTCGCCGGCGCCATGGCCGGGGGTATCCTGCTCGGCGTGATCGAAGCGCTTGGTGCGGGCTACATCGGCCAGCTTACGGGCGACTTTCTTGGTAGCCACTACCAGGATATTTTTGCCTTCATTGTCCTGATCGTGGTGCTGATGTTTCGCCCCTCGGGTCTCTTTGGCGAGCGCACGGGAGATCGCGCATGAACGAACAGCTCAAGAAGGCCGCTCCCTGGCAGCGGCATTGGCTGGCAGTGGTGCTCATCGGCGTCGTCCTGCTCGCCGTTCCTTTCGTTGCTGCCCTTGGCGGCCAGGCGTGGGTACGCATCGCAAACTTCGCGATTCTTTATATCTTCCTGGCACTGGGGCTGAATATCGTCGTCGGCTATGCGGGCTTGCTCGACCTCGGTTACGTTGCCTTCTACGCCGTCGGCGCCTACGTCTATGCCTTGCTGGCATCGCCACACTTCGGCTTGCACCTGCCCTTCTGGGTGATTCTGCCGCTCGGTGCCGCCATCGCCTGTCTCTTCGGGATGTTGCTCGGTGCGCCGACGCTGAAGTTGCGCGGTGACTACCTGGCCATCGTTACACTCGGCTTTGGCGAGATCATCCGCATTTTCCTGAACAATCTGAATGCCCCGATCAATGTCACCAACGGGGCACAAGGGATTACCCTGATCGACCCGATCAGAATCGGCGATTTCTCGTTTGCCGACACCACCACCATTTTTGGCCTGGACATCTCCGGGCCACAGAAGTACTACTTTCTGCTCGTCGCGCTGGCGATCATGGTGATCATCGTCAATATCCGCCTGCAGAATTCTCGCGTCGGTCGCGCCTGGCAAGCCATTCGCGAGGATGAGGTTGCCGCCAAGGCTTGCGGGATCAACACCCGCAACATCAAGCTGCTGGCTTTCGCCATGGGGGCGTCATTCGGTGGCGTTGCCGGCGGCGTGTTCTCGGCGATGCAGGGCTTCGTCAGCCCGGAGAGCTTCTCGCTGATGGAGTCGATCACCATCCTGGCGATGGTCGTTCTCGGCGGCATGGGGCATATCCCCGGCGTCATCCTCGGGGCCATCCTGCTGACCGCGCTTCCCGAGGTCCTGCGCTATGGCATCGAGCCGCTGCAGGATGCACTCTTCGGGCGCATGATTATCGATCCGGAAAGCTTGCGAATGCTCATATTCGGCCTGTCGATGGTGCTCGTGATGCGCTTTCGGCCGGCAGGTCTGTGGCCCTCGCCACAACGCCGTCGCGAGCTTGCCGAGAGCGCGAATTGACCATGAGCGAACCCCAGATCCTTCTCCAGGCGCACGACGTGGCCAAGCATTTTGGCGGCGTCAAGGCCTTGCATGACGTCTCGCTGACGATTCGGCGGGGCGAGATCTACGGCCTGATCGGGCCCAACGGCGCCGGCAAGACGACATTCTTCAATTGCCTGACCGGGCTCTACAAGAACGAGAGCGGCCATTTCGTCTTTGACGGCGTAAAGCTGACCGCCGACGCCCCGCACAAGGCGGCGGAAGTGGGAATTGCGCGGACCTTTCAGAACATTCGCCTGTTCGGCAACATGACGGCGATTGAGAACGTGATGGTCGGACGGCATCTGCGTACCCATGCCGGCGTGCTTGGTGCGATCACTCGCAACCGGGCGACGATGGCCGAAGAGGCCGCGATTACTCGTCGTGCCGAGGAGCTCTTGCACTACGTCGGCATTCATGAACGCGCGCACGACCATGCCAAGAATCTCTCCTACGGCGACCAGCGCCGACTCGAGATTGCCCGTGCTCTGGCCACGGAACCGAAGTTGCTGGCGCTCGACGAGCCCGCTGCGGGGATGAACGGCACCGAAACCGAAGCCTTGCGCGTCCTTGTCGAAGGCATCTGCAAGGATGGCGTGACGGTCCTGCTGATCGAGCACGACGTCAAGCTGGTGATGGGCTTGTGCGGGCGGGTGGCAGTACTCGACTACGGCGAGAAGATCTGCGAGGACGTGCCAGCGGTGGTCCAGAAGGACCCTCGCGTCATCGAGGCCTATCTCGGCGGGTCGGTCGCTTGAACGAACGGACAAACAATGCTTGAAGTTACCGGATTGCGCGTTTCCTACGGTGGGATCCAGGCCGTTCGCGGCATCACCTTTCACGTCAACGAGGGTGAGATGGTCGCCCTGATCGGGGCCAATGGCGCCGGCAAGAGCAGTACCCTGCGCGCTTTGGCGAGATTGCTCGAGCCTGCGGGCGGCAGTGTTCGCTACCGCGGCAAGGAGCTTGTTTCCCTGCCGCCATATCAGCTGGTCGGCGAGGGCATTGCGCTGGTACCCGAGGGCAGAGGCGTCTTCCCGCGCATGAGCTGCCTGGAAAACCTGCGCATGGGTGCCTATGCACGCAACGACAAGGCCGAAATCGAACGCGATCTCGAGCATGTTCTAGGGCTCTTCCCGCGCCTCAAGGAGCGCGCACAGCAAACTGCCGGGACGCTTTCCGGTGGCGAGCAGCAGATGTTGGCCATCGGTCGAGCGCTGATGAGCAAACCCAAGCTGATGCTCCTCGACGAACCTTCGATGGGCCTCGCTCCGATCATGGTGCAGAAGATCTTCGAGGTCATCCGCACGGTGTCGCTGGAAGGCATGACCATTCTGCTCGTCGAGCAGAACGCCAAGTTGGCACTCGAAGTCAGTCAGCGCGGTTACGTCATGGAGAGCGGCGAAATCACGGTTACCGACGAGTCGAAGAAGCTGCTCGCCGACCCGAAGGTACGCGCCGCCTACCTCGGCGAGTAGGAAGGGTGGCCTTGCCGTCGCCACGACGAGGGTGGCGGCAGTTGCCCAGTACCCGTGCCGCCCCCTGCTGCTCTGCCTAGAACTCCATCGCCTCGGCGAATGCCTGTGCCTGTAGCTGTGCGCGATTGAACTGGTCCGCAGTCAGTCCGAGCATCGCCGCCTGTTCGGCGATGCGCTCGCCCTGGTCGCCTTCACTGCTCAGCGCCAGTTCGAGGAAGGGCTGATAGCGACCACCATTTCCCAGCAGGGCGTCACAGATCGGGTCTGGCAGGCGCATGGCATCGAGTGCCTGCTCCATGCTGACGCCGAGCAGCACGTCGAGCAGGGAGAACGCCCCGGTGATGAACAGGTTGTCGTACTCAGCCTTGTCGACCAGACCCGCGGAGAGCAACTCCATCAGCCGGCCGCGCAGCACCGCGGTGTACATCAATGCCGGCGCCATCGGGTCCTTGCTGGCGGTCGCCAGGAGCAGCGACAGCCAGCGATTGAGCTTGTCGTAGCCGAGCATGTTGACCGCGTGGCGGAACGACTGAATCTCGCAGGACAGGCCAAAACCCGCGGAGTTGATGTAACGCAGCAGCTTGTAGGACATCGCTACGTCGTGCTTGAGTGCGGCTTCGATGTCCCGAATCTCGCCGTTCTGGCGCACCAGGTTGAGCACCCGCACGATGTTCGTCTGCGCTGGATTGAGCGTCTTGGCCGGCTGCCTCGTCGGTGCCGTAAAGAACCATCCGGCAGCAGCGGTCATGCCGGCATCCATGCATGCCCGGAAGTCCTCGCTGGTCCTGACATCGAACGCGATGCCCATGCCATAGCTGCGGGTGCGCGCAGCGAGCAGTTTCAGCTGGGCAAGCGTGAACTGCTGGGCGTCAAAACCGATGAAGCGAAACGGTACGTCCACCGCCAGCGCCTTCGTTGCCTGCGCGTCAAAGAGCAGGCAGGCGGTCGGCTGCCAGGTTTGCAGGGCACCAATGAGGTCGGCTCCGTCGGCGTCGAGGAGCGCTGCGGCCGGTATTTCAATGGCTGCATTCTCGGGTGCCGACCAGTCCAGCAAGCCGGCGTCGATTTTTCTCGCTCCGCAACTGATGAACACCGATTTTTCGCTTCGCGTCCAGATGTCGTCAAGGGCGCCGAGGGCAGTCGCGGCATCCTGCATGCTCTGATCCTCGCCGAGGTGTAGCGTCAAGCGGCTGGCGATGATCCTGCTCTGACGATTGAGCAGAGGCTGGCGGGACATGAAGACCTTATTCTTAGCGCGGCCGTTGGCCGCAACCAAAAGGAGGTGTCGCCCCCGATACCGCCGGATTTAATTTGCGAGGACAATATCCTCAACCCCACGTAGGAGGTAGACCACCGCACGGCAAGGGAGGCGACATGGACATTTTCCTCAAGAAGCACGAAGAGTCAATCCTGGGTGTGGTCGAAGGATTTGACCGGATCATCTTCAAGGGGTACCTGACCTCGATGTTTCCAGATGGCGCATTCGGCCGCTACCTGTCCAAGCGGGGCGTGCTGCTCAAGGATGCCGGGAAGTTCTTCGAAAGCGAAACCGAAACGCTCATCCAACACGCCAAGACGACCGCCGAAGAGGCGGGACGTCCCTACCACTTCCTCGCCTCCGCGCACACGCACGCCAGCGGTCGATCGAAGGAAGCGATGGCCCGGGCCATCGCCGAGCAGGACGGCATCAGCGAAGGCCTGGTCTGCATCTTCTCGGTCATCGAACCGTGCGTCTCGTTTTCCGTCGCCGGCAATCGTAAGACACAACGTCTGGAAGTCGTCCGGCGTAATCGCCGCTGCCTGCATCTGTACTGGTATCTGATCGACCCGGTTTTTGGCTGGATGCACGTGCGTATCCAGACCTGGGCGCCGTACGCCACTCAGATTTACGTCAATGGCCGCGAGTGGCTGTGTCGGCAATTGCCGCAAATGGGTGTCGCCTTCGAGCGTAGCGACAACAAGATTCTCTGGGTGTCGGATTTCGAGGCCACCGCGACACTTGCCGAGCAATTCAATCACACCGACTGGCCAGCATTCCTGATTCGTCAGGTGGCCAGCGTCAATCCGCTCTTGCCCGCCATCGCCGCTGCCAAGTTCGACGGTTACTGGTTCGGCATCGACCAGGCCGAAGTGGCCACCGATATCCTGTTCAAGTCCAGAGCCGATCTCGAACGTATCCATCAGGACCTCGTCCACGCCGCCGTCACCGGCTTCGGCGCCACCGACGTCATGCGCTTTCTTGGCCAAAAACCCCATCACGCCTTTACTGGCGAGGTCGTGATCGACAGCAAGAAGCGACCCGAAGGTTGCCGGATAAAATTCCGTATCCGACGCAACTCGGTCAAACTCTACGATCATCTCAACGTCTTGAGAATCGAGACCACCCTCAACAATCCGGCAGAGTTCAAAATCCTCACCTCGTCCGAAAATGCCCAGGGCCAGGTCGTCTGCCGGTGGTCGCCGATGCGCAAAGGGGTCTCGAATTTCTGGCGCTACGCCGAAGTCGCTCACGGTGCCAACTCGCGCCTGATCGACGCCTTGGCCAATGCTCCCCTTCAAGGTCAGGCGATCGAGGCCATCGATCGCTTGTGCCGGTCACAGAGCAAGGCCGGTCGGCATGTCGCCGCTTTCAACCCGGTCACCGCGGAGAACGTCGCTCTGTTCACCTCGCTGCTGGCCGGCGAGTTCGCCATCAATGGCTTCCGCAATCGCGATCTCCAGGCCAAGCTTTACTCAGCCCCTTCCAACAACCCCGCCGAAATCAAGCGGCGCACGCATCGAACCAGCCGCCTGATCGCTAAACTGCGCGGCCATGGCTTGATCGCCAAGGTCACCAACTCTCGCCTCTACCGGGTCACGCAGAACGGCGTTAAAGCCATGTGGGCCGCGGTCCGCTGCCGCCGTATCGACTTTCCAACCGCCTTCAACATGTCAGAATCATTCGCGCAATAGAGACAAGTTCTGCGGGGGAATTTCATAGGGGTCGACCTTTCGGTCCGAAGGATGGAGGGTGTCGATCGCCGCGAGGGTGTCCGACGCAAAGTCGAAAGAGTCGGCAAAGAACTCTTCGGCTGGCAGGTGACAGCGGGTCAGGAAATCCTCCCTGGCGGCAGCGACCATCGCCGGCGACCCGCAAACGTAGGCTTGATAGCCGGAAAGGTCGGGATGGTCCGCCATCGCTGCCTGATGAACGAGGCCGTGGCGGCCATTCCAGTGTTCGTCTGCGGGCGCGTCGGAGAGCACCGGGACGAAGCGCAGGTTCGGATGCTGCGCAGGCCACTGTTGGGCGAGTTCCAGGAGGTAGAGGTCGGCGAGCTGCCGTCCACCCCAATAGACGGCCATCGGGCGCTCGTCGCCCTCCGCAATCGCCTGGTGAACGATGGCCTTGATCGGCGCAAAGCCGGTACCGCCGGCGACCAGGAGCATGGGTTTCGGCGAGTCGGAGCGCAGGAAGAAGCTGCCCTGCGGTCCACGCAGGCGGAGAAGATCTCTCTCCTTCATGGTGCTGAACACCTGCCCGGTGAACTGTCCGCCTGGCATGTGGCGGACATGCAATTCCAGGAAAGCGTCCTCGTGCGGCGCGTTGGCGATGGAAAATGCCCGCCGCTTTCCTTCCCGGAGCAGGATGTCCACATATTGCCCGGCGAGAAACTGCAGGCGATCGCTGGCCGGGAGTTTCAGTTTGATGATCATTACATCCGGCGCGGCGCGGGTGAGGCTGTGCACGCGGGCGGGCAGGGTCCTGATCGGAATGTCCTCGAGCGAACGAACCTCGCGGCTTTCGATGTCCAGGTCGCTGCGCGCCATGGCGCAGCAGAAGAGGGCATAGCCGGCGTCGCGGTCAGCCTCGCTGAGGACATCGAGGCCGGCCTTGCCATGTGTCACCTGGCCGCTCAGCACCTTGCCCCGACACGAGCCACAAACGCCGTCGCGACAGCCGTAGGGAAGGCATAGCCCCTGGCGCAGTGCGGCGTCGAGGATCGTCTCCTCCGGCTGTGCCTGAAAACCGTGCTGGCTCGGCTGTACGCTGACCTGAAAACCCATTGCGTCTCCACTGCTGTACGAATCCGGTAAAATTGCGCGGTGCAAAAACTATTGATCGTCGGTTGTGGAGATGTTGCCCGCCGTCTGCTGCCACGGCTGCTTGGCCACTACCGCGTTTTCGCCCTGGTCCGCGACCCGGAGCAGGCCGCGTTCTGGCGCGACAAAGGTGCCCGACCGGTGCTTGCCGACCTCGATCGACGCGCCACGCTGCAGCGCATTGCCGGTCTGGCCGAGATCATCGTCCACCTGGCTCCGCCCGCCACGCTCAAGCCGACAGGTGGGGCCGGCGACCGGCGCGATACACGCACCCGCTGGCTGCTTGCCGCACTTGCCAGCGGGATGAGTCTACCACAGCGGATCGTGTATATAAGCACCTCGGGTGTCTATGGTGACTGCTCCGGCGAACGCGTGGACGAGACGCGTGCGGTCTGCCCAGGCACTGCCCGCGCCCACCGCCGGGTTGACGCCGAGCGCCAGTTGCGAGCTTTCGGTCGGCGCGGGGTCGTCGTCAGCATCCTGCGTGTGCCCGGGATCTACGCCGCCGACCGTTTGCCGATCGAACGCCTGCGGCGCGGCGTCCCAGCGCTGCGCACGGTCGACGATGTCTATACCAACCACGTTCATGCCGACGATCTGGCGATGATCACCTGTGCCGCGCTGCGCCATGGGCGCAGCAACCGCAGCTACAACGCAAGCGATGATTCGGAGATCACCATGGGCGACTATTTTGATCTCGTTGCCGATCGTTTTGGTTATCCCCGTGTGCCCCGCCTGTCGCGTGGCGAGGCGCAGGAGCAGCTCTCGGCCCTGCAATTGTCGTTCATGAGTGAATCACGTCGGCTGCTCAACCAGCGGCTCAAGAAAGAGCTTCGTGTCAGGCTGCGCTATGCACGCGTCGAGGATGGCGTCGCAGCGGCGGCAAGGGAAAGGAAGAGTCAGTGCTCGTAGCCAAGGTTCTGCACCTGTGGATGGTCGTCAGCTGGTTCGCCGGTCTGTTCTACCTGCCGCGTATTTTTGTCAATCTGGCAATGGTCGATCCCGATAGCGAGAAGGAGCGCAAGCGTCTTTTGATGATGGCACAAAAGCTCTATCGCTTCATGACGCCGATCGGCTTTCTGGCGGTCGCTCTTGGTCTCTGGTTGTGGTTCGGCTACGGTTTTTCGGGCGGCTGGCTGCACGCCAAGACCGCGCTGGTCGGGTTGCTGATTGTTTATCACGCGTATTGTGGTCGCCTGTTGCAGGGTTTCAGGGATGGTCGCTGCAAACGTAGTCATGTCTGGTTCCGCTGGTTCAACGAAGTACCGGTGCTGTTGTTGCTGGCGGCGATCTACCTCGCCGTCCTGAAGCCTTTTTAGTCGGAGACAATCTTGGAAACCTTCTTTGCCAGCTGTCCGCGTGGTCTTGAGACCCTGCTCGCCGAAGATCTGGCGATGGCTGGCGCGTCTGATCTGAAGCAGATCTCCGGCGGCGTGCATTTTTTCGCCGAGTGGCCGGTTTGCTACCGGCTCAATCTCCATTCACGGATTGCCACCCGCGTCCTCTGCCGTGTCGCGCACGCCCGCTACGCGAAGGAGGAAGACATCTACCAGTTGGCGCTCGAGACGGCATGGCCCAAGTGGTTCGTTCCCGAACAGACGATTCGCGTCGACGTCAATGCGGTGAAAAGCCCATTGAAGAGCATCGACTTTGTGACTCTGCGCATCAAGGACGCCATTTGCGATCGCTTTCGCCGTGACTTCGGCCGCCGGCCAAGCGTCGACACGCGCCAACCGGACGTGCGTATCCAGGGTTTCATCAGCAGCGACGAGTGCACGCTCTATCTGGACACCTCGGGCGCTCCGCTTTACCAGCGCGGTTTTCGCCAGAAGACCGTAGAAGCGCCGTTGCGCGAAAACCTGGCGGCGGGCATCCTGCGCCTCAGTGGCTGGCAGCCGGGCATCCCGCTGCTTGACCCGATGTGTGGCAGCGGCACTTTTCTGCTCGAGGCCGCCCAGATTGCGCTCGGCCTGGCGCCGGGCGCCAGGCGAGATTTCGCTTTCCAGAATCTGCTCAATTTCGATGCCGCGGCCTGGCAAGCGCTGCACGATGCAGCGCGGGCCGGCGAGAAACCGGTTGCCGATGCACGGATCTTCGGCAGCGACGTCTCGCCGGTGGCGGTGCGCGCTGCGCTGGCCAACCTCGACCGTGCCGGGCTGCTGCCCGCGGTCAGCCTGCGTTCGGGAGATCTGCTCGCCATCGACGCACCGGCGAGCAGCGGGATAATGGTCAGCAACCCGCCTTACGGCGAGCGGGTATCCAGCGACGACGAACTGGCCGCCTTCTACCCCTTGCTCGGCCAGGCGCTCAAGCAACGCTTCGCGGGCTGGACCTGTTACCTGATCAGCGCCGACACGCGCCTGCCGAAAATGGTGCGCCTGACACCCAGCAAGAAGACGCCGCTGTTCAACGGTGCGCTTGACTGCCGCCTGTACGAATTCAGGATGGTCGCCGGCAGTAACCGCGGCAAGAGCGGGGCAACCCCCGCGTAGAGTCGATTGCTTGCGCTCGTGCAAGCATGCCTGCGCCGGCGCTCGCGGCACACTGGCTGTGCCGCCGCCGCGGCTGCGCAGCGTCGCCGCGGGCGGAAGCGGCTCTAGACGATGTCGAGGTGGCCGATGCCGGCGGTGAGGTCTCGATCGTGCGACTCCTTGCCGTGCAGCTTGATTTGCAGGCGCAGGTCGTTGAGCGAGTCGGCGTTGCGCAAGGCGTCCTGGTAGTTGATCTGACCGGCCTCGTAAAGGTCGAAAAGCGCCTGGTCGAAGGTCTGCATGCCAAGCTCGCGCGAGCGCTTCATGACGTCCTTGATCTCGTGCACCTGTCCCTTGAAGATCAGGTCCGAAATCAGCGGTGAATTGAGCAGCACCTCGATCGCCGGCACCCGTCCCTTGCCGTCCTTCTTCGGCAGCAGGCGCTGCGAAATCAGGGCGCGCAGGTTCAGGGAAAGGTCCATCAGCAACTGGTGGCGACGTTCTTCGGGGAAGAAGTTGATGATCCGGTCCAGCGCCTGGTTGCTGCTGTTGGCGTGCAGCGTCGCCAGGCACAGATGGCCCGTTTCGGCGAAAGCGACGGCGTAGTCCATCGTCGCCCGGTCTCTGATCTCGCCCATCATGATCACGTTCGGCGCCTGGCGCAGGGTGTTCTTCAGCGCGATTTCCCAGGAGTCGGTGTCGACGCCGATTTCGCGCTGCGTGATGATGCACTTCTTGTGTTCGTGCACGAACTCGATGGGGTCTTCGATGGTGATGATGTGGCCGTGACTGTTGCGGTTGCGGTGATCAAGCAGCGCGGCCAGTGAAGTCGTCTTGCCGGTGCCGGTGCCGCCGACGAAGATCACCAGGCCGCGGCTGGTCAGCGAGAGGTCCTTGAGTACCGCTGGCAAGGCCAGGTCGTCCAGCGTCGGAACCACCAGGTTGATCGTTCGGCAGACCACCGCGACCCGCCCCTGTTGCACCAGGGCATTGACCCGAAAGCGGCCGATGCCCGACGGTGAAATGGCAAAGTTGCATTCCTTCTTCTCTTCGAATTCGGTCGCTTGCCGATCGTTCATGATCGAGCGTGCGAGCTCGGCGGAATGCTGCGGCAGGAGCGGCTGATTGGATACCGGCATCACCTTGCCGTCGATCTTGATTGCCGGCGGGAAATGCGCGGTGATGAACAGGTCGGAACCGTTCTTCTGCGTCATCAGCCGTAGCAGTTCGTGCATGAACTTCAGCGCTTGATCGTGCTCCATGCTTATTCTCCTGCTCGCGAAGCGGGCTTAGACGCTGGGGAAGGTGTCCTTGTTGGCGGCCTTGGTCTTGGCTTCCACCGCCGACACGATGTTGCGGCGCACGAGTTCGACCAGATTCTGGTCCAGCGTCTGCATTCCATGCTGCTGCCCTGTCTGCAGCGCGGAGTACATCTGGGCGACCTTGTTCTCCCGGATCAGGTTGCGGATTGCCGGCGTGCCGAGCATGATTTCGTGCGCGGCGACCCGTCCCTGGCCATCCTTGCTCTTGAGCAGAGTTTGCGAGATGACCGCGCGCAGCGACTCGGAGAGCATCGAACGCACCATTTCCTTTTCGGCTGCCGGGAACACGTCGACGATCCGGTCGATGGTCTTCGCCGCACTCGAGGTGTGCAGAGTGGCGAATACCAGGTGTCCCGTTTCGGCGCCCGAGAGTGCCAGGCGGATGGTTTCCAGATCGCGCATTTCACCAACCAGGATGACGTCCGGGTCCTCGCGCAGCGCCGCGCGCAGCGCATTCTGGAATGACAGCGTATGCGGTCCAACTTCGCGTTGGTTGATCAGGCACTTCTTCGACTGGTGAACGAATTCGATCGGATCCTCGACGGTCAGGATGTGCCCGTACATGTTCTCATTGACATGGTTGACCATCGCCGCCAGGGTGGTCGACTTGCCTGAGCCGGTAGGTCCGGTGACCAGTACGATGCCGCGGGGAAATTCGGAGATGGTCTTGAAGATCTTCGGACAGTTGAGTTCCTCGAGGCTCAGCACTTTCGACGGAATCGTCCGAAAGACAGCGCTGGCGCCACGGTTCTGCACGAACGCATTGACCCGAAAGCGCGCCAGATTGGGGATCTCGAAGGAAAAATCGCATTCCAGGGTGTCTTCGTACTGCTTGCGCTGGCCGTCGCTCATGATGTCATAGACCCTGGCGTGCACGTCCTTGTGCTCCATGGCCGGCAGGTTGATGCGCCGCACGTCGCCGTTGACGCGGATCATTGGCGGCAGGCCCGATGACAGGTGGAGGTCGGAAGCCTTGTTCTTGACGCTGAAGGCCAGCAGTTCGGTGATGTCCATCAGGTTCGGTCCTCGGGCGGTGGGCAGGGCGCGGTGCTATACTCGGGGCAACCTGCGTAGCGCCCGATTATGACCTCACTCTCCGCCAAGCTGCAAGCCGTTCTCGCGCAAATCGCCGGCGCGGCACGGCAATGCGGACGTGACCCGGGGGATGTTCGCCTGGTCGCGGTGAGCAAGACCTGGCCTGTCGCGTGCATTCGCGAGGTGGCGCTTGCCGGGCAGACTTCCTTCGGCGAGAGCTTTGTCCAGGAAGCCCTCGATAAGATGGATCAGCTCCGTTCCCTGGCGCTGGACTGGCATTTCATCGGTTCGCTGCAGAGCAACAAGACCCGTTTGCTTGCCGAGAATTTCAACTGGGTGCATTCTATCGACCGCTTGCGGATTGCCGAACGTCTTGCCGAACAAAGACCTGCGTCGCTGCCGCCGCTGTCGGTCTGTGTGCAGGTGAACGTCAGCGGCGAGGCCAGCAAGGGTGGGGTTTCGCCTGCCGACGTGCCGGCGCTGGCGCAGGCAGTTGCTGCGCTGCCAAATTTGCGCTTGCGCGGTCTGATGGCCGTTCCCGCGCGCAGTGACGCCTTTCTCGAACAGCGTCGCCCGTTCCGCCTGTTGCGCCAGCTGTTCGAGCAGCTGCAGGCCGACGGCCTGGTGCTTGATACCCTTTCGATGGGTATGTCGCACGATCTTGACGCGGCGATCGCCGAGGGGGCGACCGTGGTGCGTGTGGGTAGCGCGATTTTTGGTGAGAGACACAAAGCATGAGAATTACTTTCCTGGGTGGCGGCAACATGGCCAGCGCCCTGATCGGTGGCCTGGTGAAAACCGGATTTTCGGCTGCCGACATTGCGGTGATCGAGGTCGGTGCGCAGGGGCGTGCCAAGCTTCGCCTGATGTACGGGGTGCGCTGTTACGAGGCGCCGACTGCCGCCGCGCTCGACTGCGATGCGCTGCTGCTATCGGTAAAGCCGCAGCAGATGCACGATGCCTGTGCGTCGCTTCCCAAGCGCCTCAAGCAGCAACTCGTCATCAGTATCGCGGCCGGCTTGCGCCTGGCAGACATCGCCCGCTGGCTCGACGGCTATGCCAAGATCGTGCGCGCGATGCCCAATACCCCGGCGCTGATCGGTGCCGGCATCACCGGGCTGTGCGCCTTGCCTGCGGTATCGATGGCCGAGCGGCTCGGTGCCGAGCGCATCCTGCAGGCCGTGGGCAGTACCCTGTGGGTCGCCGATGAGGCGCAAATGGACGCCGTGACCGCGGTCTCGGGCAGCGGCCCGGCGTATGTCTTCCTGTTCATCGAGACCTTGCAGCAGGCGGGGACCGAACTGGGCCTGACGCCACTGCAGGCGCGCCAGCTGGCGATAGAAACGGTACTCGGCGCCGCCAAGCTGGCCGTGCAGTCCGATGAAGCCGCTGCCGTTTTGCGTGAACGCGTCACCTCGAAAGGCGGAACGACCGAAGCCGCGCTGCAAATGATGGAAGAGCGTGGCGTCAGGGAAGGCTTCATCGCTGGCGTGCAGGCGGCCAACGCCCGCAGTCGTGAATTGGGCGAGCTGCTGGGAAAGGATAGCTGATGGCGGCACAAGCGGTTTTGTTTCTGCTCCAGGTGGTGACCGGGTTCCTGAGCTTTGCCCTGCTGCTGCGTTTCTACATGCAGGCTTTCCGGGTGTCGTTCAACAACCAGGTGGGTACTTTCGTCGTCGACCTGACCAACTGGCTGGTCAAGCCCTTGCGCAAGGCGCTGCCCGGCCTGTGGGGACTCGATCTGGCGAGCCTGCTGCCCGCGTATCTGCTCCAGGTCGTTCTTGCCGTCGCCGTCGTTTCCCTGCACGGTGGCAGCGAAGCCTGGTCACCGCTGAGCCTGTGGCCTGTACTGCTGTGGCAGGGCGTGCTGGCGACCCTGCGCATGAGCATCTACCTGCTGATCGCTGCGCTGGTTGTGCAGGCCGTGCTCTCGTGGGTCAGTCCGTATTCGCCTTTGACCCAGCCGGTCGGGCAGCTGACCCGGCCCTTCCTGAGTCCCATCCAGCGTCTCGTTCCACGCATCGGCGCGGTCGATCTGTCGCCGTTTATCGCCATTGTCCTGGCGCAGCTGGTCCTCATGTTTCTGTAAGCCGTGGCCGACTGGCTACATGAAAGCGGTGCTGCGCTGACCCTGAGCGTCCATGTTCAGCCGGCGGCAAAGCGCAGCGAAATCGTTGGCCTGCACGGCGACGCGCTCAAAGTCCGCCTCGCGGCGCCGGCGATCGACGGGCGCGCGAACGCCGCCCTGATCGAGTTCTTTGCGCAGCGGCTGGGGCTGGCCAAGTCGCTGATCGAGCTGAAGAGTGGCCACCAGTCGCGGCGCAAGCGGTTGACCCTGAGCGGGGTGTCAGCGAGTTCGCTACGGCGCCTTCTCGGGCAGTGAGGCTCAAGCCTCGAAGATGATTCGTCCGCCGACCAGCGTCATGCGCACCCTGCCGATCATTTCGTAACCCAGGTAGGGGCTGTTCTTGCCCTGGCTGCGCAAGGTCTCGGGGGTAAGCCGCCAGGCTTCGCAGGGGTCGAAGACGCAAATGTCGGCACGACTGCCGACGCTCAGCGAGCCGGCGTCGATGCCGAGAATTTCTGCCGGATCGCAGGTGATGCGGGCCAGCGCTTCGGCTAAGGGAAGCTGCACCTGTTCCGCCCACAACAGCGTCAAGGGGAGCAGGATTTCCAGGCCGATGGCGCCGGGGACGGCTTCGGCAAACGGCAGTTGCTTGCCATCCGCATCGACCGGGGTGTGGTCCGAACAGATTGCCGCGACCCCCTCGCGAACGGCGGCACGGAGCGCGTCACGGTCGCTTTGCGCGCGTAGCGGCGGGTCGAAGCGAGCGTTGCTGTCGAAGTAGCCGATGTCCATTTCCGAAAGATGCAGGTGGTGGATCGACACGTCACAGCTGACCGGCATCCGCGAACGCTTGGCTTCGCGGACAAGTGCCACGCCGGCGGCTGAAGAAAGCCGCGAAAGATGCAGGCGGACACCGGTTTCGGACGCCAGGTGCAGGGCTGTGGCGATGGCCACGGTTTCCGCCGATACCGGTACCCCGGTCAGTCCCAGCCGCGACGCAACTTCACCATCGTGGGCGACACCCTCACGGGCGAGAAACTGGTCTTGTGGCCGCAGGCGCAGGGCGTACGAAAAAGTTGCCGCGTACTGCATGGCTCGCAGCAGCAGCTGCGTGTCGATGGGCTCGTTGGCCTGCGAGAAGCCAATGCAGCCGGCACGCGCGAGCGCGTTCATTTCAGCGAGCCGCTGGCCAGCCAGCCCGTGGGTCAGGGCGCCGATCGGATAGACGCGTGCCAGGCCAAGCGTTTCGCTGCGCCGTACCAGGCGTTCGACCAGCCCCGGTTCATCGAGCGGTGGTTTGGTGTCTGGCGGACAGGCCAGCGAGGTGACGCCGCCGGCGACGGCGGCGGCGAGTTCGGGTTCGATGGCGCCCAGCCGGGTCGACAGATCGACCAGACCGGGGCAGGCGATCAGCCCGCTGGCGTCAATGCTGCGGTCAGCCGAGAAGCCGGCCGGCGGCTGGCCTATCGACGCAATGCGCGCGTCGGCGACGAACAGGTCGAGCTGCTCATCGAGGCCGTTCCTGGGGTCGATCAGCCGCGCGTTGCGGATGTGGAGGTTCTGCCTGTTCATCGTTCAGTTCCCTGCCAGAATGCCCATGACCGCCATGCGCACGGCAATCCCGAAGGTCACCTGCGGCAGAATCACTGCCTGCGGTCCGTCGGCGACGTCAGAGTCGATTTCAACGCCACGATTCATTGGCCCCGGATGCATCACGATGGCGTCCGCCTTGGCCAGCGACAGCATTGCCGGCGTCAGCCCGTAACAGTGGAAGTACTCGCGCGCCGAGGGCAGCAGCGCACCATTCATGCGCTCGTTCTGCAGGCGCAACATGATGACCACGTCGCAATCGCGTATCCCTTCGCGCAGGTCATGGCAGACCCGCACACCCATTCTTTCGATGGCCGTGGGCAGCAGCGTTTGCGGGCCGACGGCGCGTACCTCGGCGGCGCCGAGGGTGGTCAGCGCGTTGATGTCCGAGCGCGCCACGCGCGAGTGCAGGATGTCGCCGACCACCGCCACCACCAGATTGCTGAAATCCTTCTTGTAGTGACGGATGGTATACATGTCGAGCAGGCCCTGCGTCGGGTGGGCGTGACGTCCGTCGCCGGCATTGACCACGTGCACGTCGTTCCGCCCGAGGCGGCGCAGATGCTCGGTGATCAGGTGCGGCGCACCGCTGGCCGCGTGGCGGACGACGAACATGTCGGCGTGCATGGCGATCAGGTTGTCGACCGTGTCGAGCAGGGTTTCGCCCTTGGCGGTGGACGAGCGCGTCACGTCGAGGTTGATGACGTCCGCGGAGAGGCGTTTGGCGGCAATCTCGAAGGTCGTTCGCGTACGCGTGGAGTTCTCGAAAAAGACGTTGAACACGCTCTTGCCACGCAACAGGGGGACCTTCTTGACGTCGCGGTCGGACACTTCGAGGAAGCTCGATGCGGTATCGAGAATCTGATGAATCAGTTCGCGCGGCAAGCCCTCGATCGACAGCAGGTGCGTCAGCTCGCCATTGGCGTTGAGTTGCGGATTATGCATTGGCAGCCAGGCTCCAGCGCAGGTGGGCGCCGCCGTCCGCAGAGAGCACCAGTTCCTGCGTCGCGTCGAGGTCGACCCGCCAGGTGCAGAAGTCGGCGCAGATGGGCAGTTGCCGCTGGCCGCGGTCGGCGAGAACGGCAAGCTGGATGCTCGCCGGTCGACCGTAGTCGAACAGTTCGTTGATCGCCGCACGCGTCGTGCGACCCGTGTACAGCACGTCGTCGACCAGGATCAGCGGCCGGCCTTCCACATCGAAGGGGATCGACGTTGGCCGGACGCGCGGATGCAGACCCTTTTCGCCGTAGTCATCGCGGTAGAAAGAGACATCGATCAGGCCGATCTCGTTGTCCAGTGCCAGCAGATCGTGCAATCGTCGGGCGACCCAGACGCCGCCGCTGTGAATGCCGACCAGGACCGTGTTCGCGAGCAGCCGGGGTCGGATGAGTTCAGCGAGTTCTCTGCATTGCACGTTGGCGTCGGGAAGTTCAATGGCTGGCATCGGTTGGCTCGTCGGGGGTGGGAGAAAGCGTGGATGAGTCGCCGCGGGTGCTATCGAAATAGTCCTGCAGGATGAGCTGCGCGGCGACGGCGTCAAGATGCCTGCCGGCCTTGCGCGAGTCGTGACCGGCTGCGCGCAGCCGCGCCTGTGCTTCGAGCGAGGAAAGCCGTTCGTCGGCATAATCGACGCTCAGCCTGAAGCGGCCGCGCAGTTGATTGGCGAAACGTTCGCAGCGGGCGGTCATGGCATGTACACTGCCGTCGAGCGACAAGGGCCGTCCGACGACCAGGTTGCGCGGCTGCCATTCTTCGATCAGGGCGGCGATGGCCGCGAAGCGCGCGGCGTTGCCTTCGCCATGGACGGTGGTCAGCGCATGCGCTTGTCGCAGCTGCCACTCGCCGGTCGCGACGCCGATGCGTTTTTCACCGAAGTCGAAAGCGAGCACGGCGCCAGTCGGTCCGCCGGTCGCCTCAGGCATGACCGACTTGGTCGGCAAGGTTGGTGAGGCTGACGCCGAGGAGGTCAAGCGCCGAGGCCAGACGTTCCTCGTAGGGCAACTCGAAGAGAATCGGCAGTTTGGCCGCGACGGTCAACCACGCGTTCTGGGCCAGTTCGTGTTCGAGTTGGCCGGCAGACCAGCCGGAGTAGCCGAGCGTGACCATCAGGTCCTGCGGTTGGCCTTTTTCGGCCACCGACTGCAGAATGTCGCGCGAACTGGTGAGTCCGACGTGATCGTTGACCACCAGTGTCGATTGCCATTGGCCGACCGGTCGGTGCAGGACGAAGCCGCGATCGGTCTGCACCGGCCCGCCGAACAGAACCGGCAGGTTGGCGAAGCCCTCGGCCTCGAGCACGACGTCGATCTTGCCGAGCAGCGTTCCCAGACTCATGTCGATCGGGCGATTGACGATCACCCCCAGCGCGCCACGCTCGTTGTGCTCGGCAATATAGACCAGCGTCCTGGAGAAATACGGATCTGCCATTGCCGGCATGGCAATGAGAAAATGGTCGGTGAGGTTGATGCTTTTCATGGCCTCATTCTAATCGGCGGTGGCTGGGGACACAAAGGTAATCCATGCTCGACTCAATTCTGGTCTGGTTCAGGCGCGATCTGCGTGACAGCGATCACGTCGCGCTGGGTGAAGCGCTGCGCAGGGGAAGGCGCGTCCATTGCGCGTTTCTCTTCGACCGCGAAATTCTCGATCCGCTGCCCAGGCGTGACGATCGGCGCGTCGACTTCATTCGCCAATCGCTGCTCGAACTGGACACCGCCCTGCGCCGGCGTGGCGGCGGTTTGTGGGTCCGCCATGGCTGGGCCGCCGAGGAGATACCGAAACTGGCCGGCGAGCTTGGCGTCGCGGCGGTTTTCGCCAACCGCGATTACGAGCCGCAAGCCAAGCGTCGCGATGCCGCGGTGAGCGCTGCCTTGCACGCCGGCGGAATCGCCTTCGAGTCTTTCAAGGATCAGGCAGTTCTTGACGGCGACGAAGTGCTGACCCAGTCCGGGCGACCGTTTACGGTGTTTTCCCCGTACAAGAAAGCCTGGCTCAAGCGCCTGACCGAGGACGACTGGCAGCCCGGTGAAGGAGAAATCGGGACGCTGGCCACGCCGCCGGGCGCGCAGCGCGTGCCCGCGCTGGCGGAACTCGGATTTGCCGCGACCGACCTGCGCGCGCTGGGTTTCGTCCCCGGGATGTCCGGGGCACGGCAATTGCTCGACGATTTTCTCGGGCGCATCTCCCGCTATCGCCAGCAGCGCGACTTTCCGGCGCTGAAAGGGGTGTCCTATCTGTCGATCCACCTGCGTTTCGGGACCGTCTCGATTCGCGAACTGGTGTCCAGGGCGATCGCCGCGGGGGCCCTGCGGGCGGGTAACGAGGGCGCTGCGACCTGGCTCTCGGAACTCGTCTGGCGTGACTTCTACTTCATGATCCTCGATCGCTTTCCCTACGTCGCCGAGCGCGCCTTCAAGCCGGCTTACGACGCCGTCGCCTGGGAGCAGGGGGCGCCTGCGGAGGAGGCCTTCGCGGCCTGGTGCGAAGGACGCACCGGCTATCCGCTGGTCGACGCCGCGATGCGCCAGCTCAACGGCACGGGCTATATGCACAATCGTCTGCGCATGGTCAGCGCCTCGTTTCTGAGCAAGGACCTGGGCATCGACTGGCGGCGCGGCGAGGCTTATTTCGCCGCCCGCTTGAACGACTTCGATCTCGCTGCCAACAACGGTGGCTGGCAATGGGCCGCGTCGAGTGGTTGCGATGCCCAGCCCTATTTCCGGATCTTCAATCCCGTCCTGCAGTCGGAGCGCTTCGACCCTGCGGGCAAGTTCATCCGTCGCTACCTGCCGGAACTGTCCGCCGTTCCTGACCGCTTCATCCACGCGCCGTGGCGGATGAGTCCGGCCGAGCAGGAAGCCTGCGGAGTGCGTATCGGGCGCGAGACGCCGGCACCGCTGGTCGACCATCAGCAGGCCAGGCAGCTGACCCTGGAACGCTACGCGGTCGTCAAGAGCCCCGCTGTTCCCTGACGTGCGCGGCCACCAGGCGTAGCAGTTCCTCTTCCTGATAGGGCTTGCCGAGGTAGTGATTGACGCCCAGCTCGAAGGCGTACTGCCGGTGCTTGTCCGCCGTTCGCGAGGTGATCATGACAATCGGGACGCCGCGCAAGCGCTCGTCGGCGCGCACGTTGCGGGTGAACTCGAAGCCGTCCATACGCGGCATTTCGATGTCCACCAGCAGCACATCGGGGATGATCGCCACCAGTTGTTCGAGCGCATCCATGCCATCCTTGGCGGTCATCACCTGGTAGCCTTCACGGGCCAGCAGCCGGCTGGTGATCTTGCGCACGGTCAGCGAATCGTCGACGATCATCACCGTCGGCAGCGTGGCCGCGACGCCGCCGGCGTTCGCGGCCTGGCGTAGCGTCGGGACCGGCGAAACCGGTGTCGCCGTGCGCGGACGACTGACCAGCGCGATCGGGTTCAGGATCAGCAGAACCTGGCCATTGCCGAGCACCGTCGCTCCAGCCACGCCGATGACCCGCGCCAGCTGCGGGCCGATGTTCTTGACCACGATTTCCTGATTGCCCAGCACTTCATCGACCTGAAGCGCCACCCGGCGCGCACCACTGCGCAGGAGCAGGACCCAGTACTGGGGATGTTTTTCCGGGAGGGCCTGCGGTGCGCCGAGGAGGTGCGGCAGATAGTGGAAGGGATAGGGGTTGCCGCTCCACAGCGCCGCATTGGCTTCGCGAATGCGCGTCAGGCCCTTTTCCTTGAGGTCGAGAACCTGCTCGATCATTGCCGCCGGAATCGCGTACTCGCGCTGGCCGGAGCGCACCAGCAAGGCCTTGGTCACCGCCAGCGTCAGCGGCAGATAGAGGCGGAAAGTGGTTCCCTGGTCGGGCGTGGACAGCACTTCGATGCGCCCGCCAAGGCTGACCACGGCGCTCTTCAGGACGTCCATGCCGATGCCGCGCCCGGCCAGGCGCGTAACGCCGCTGGCGGTCGAGATTCCCGGCGCAAAGATCATCTCGACGACCTGCGCGTCGTCCGTCGCCTGCTCCTCGGTCAGCAGGCCAGCGGCCAGACCGCGCTCACGCAAGCGCTGCCGGTCGAGTCCGGCGCCGTCATCGGCAAAGGCGACAATGACCTCGTTGCCTTCCTGGGTCAGTTTCAGAGACAGCTCGCCGATCTCCGGTTTGCCCTTGGCCCGGCGCTGCTGGGCGTTTTCGAGGCCGTGGGCGACGGCGTTGCGCAGCATGTGTTCGAGCGGCGCCAGCATCTTGTCGAGGACCATGCGGTCGAGCTGCAGCTGGCCACCGCTGATTTCCAGGTTGGCCCGCTTGCCCAGCTCCTTGCCTGCCTGGCGAACAATTCGGTAGAGGCGGTCGGCAATGCTGCTGAACGGCACCATGCGCACCGACATCAGCTCCTGCTGAACTTCGCGGTTCAGACGTGACTGCGCGAGGATGGCGGCGTTGGCGTCGTCAAGGTTTTTCAGCAGGTTCTGCTGCACGGTGGCGACATCGTTTACCGACTCGGCCATCATCCGCGTCAGTTCCTGAAAACGCGTAAAGCGGTCGAATTCGAGGGGGTCGAAATCGATCGGGCGGCGTTCATCGCTGTGCGCCGTGCGTGACTGCATCTGCAATTCGGCCTGCAGTTCGATATCGCGCAGTTGGCGGCGCAGTCGGATGACGTTCTCGGTGAGATCGAGCAGCGATCCCTTGATGGCCCGCATTTCGCCCTCAATCCGCGAACGCGCAATGGACAGCTCGCCGGCTTCGTTGACCAGGCGGTCGATGAGGTCGGCACGCACGCGCAGCAGGGCGCGCTGCCCGCCGCTCTCGCTTTCGCCTTCCTGCGCTTCGGGCTGTCCTGCAGGCGCACTCTGGTCGGCAGAGGGAAGCGCGATTTCGGCGCCGGCGACAGCGTCTGACGCGATATCCTCGGCGGCGGCGTCGGGAACTTCGACCGGCGCGTCGGCCAGCTCGCCGCGCTGCAGCCGTTCGACAATCTGGACGATGACGTCGAACGCATTATCGATATCGTCGATCAGTTCGAGCGGCGAGTTCTCCGTCTGCTGTGCTTCCGCCATGCGCGTTTCGATGGCGTGCGTCAGCTCGCCAAGGTTCATCGCTCCGGCCATGCGTGCGCTACCCTTGAGGGTATGAAACAGGCGCGCCAGGCGGCGCAGGACGTCGCTGTCGGAAGGCTTGCTGCGCCAGGCGCGCAGTTGCGTGGCGATGTTCTGGGTGAGGTCGAGCGCCTCTTCCAGGAACAGCGGCAGCAGCTGCTCGTCGAGCTCATCGTGCATCTCCGGGACGGCCAGCGCGCTGCCGCTCGGCGCTGCCGCAGTGGCCTGCGTCGCGGTGATCGATTGCGGCCCGGCAGTCGCCGGCGATGGCGGTGTGTCGAGGTCCGGCGTTTTCGCTGTGAGCGCTTCCTTGCTCGCTTCGTCGCCGGTATCGCCGTCGCCGCGCGCCTGCTCTGCAGCCAGCTCGGCCTCTTTCTCGGCGGTCTGCTCAAGATACAGTGCGTCGAGCGTGTCGATCAGCACGGGAGCCGCGTCGGGTTCGTGCTGGCCGACGATGTCGGTCAGCATCAGGGCCAGTCCGGCAATCGCCTGGCGGATGGCTTCCAGCGCTTCGGCGCTGTCCGGATGCGCTGCGTGATTGCGCCGCGAGATGGCGTGTTCGAGGGCCATGCTCAGGCGATTCACCGGCTCGATGCCGACCGTTCCAGCGATGCCGGCCAGCGTATGCGCTGCGCGATACATCTCGTGCGTGGTTGGCGCCGCGGGGTCGCTTTCGAGCACCGAGAACTCATGCCGCAGGGTTGCCAGATGTGTTCCGGCCTCTTCGTTGAAGATCTCGGCCAGCGCCGAGGTGATGGTCAGTCGCAGGCGTGGGCCGGGCTCGTTGCCCGCGCCTTCGCCGGGCGCCTCGGCGCCTCCGTCCGGCGCCCCTGCAGCGCTGTCATCCGCTGCGGCTGCCGCTTCCGGCTGCGGCGTTTCGCCGCCGCCCTCCTCGCTGCCGCGCAGAAGCGACGTGGCAAGCGCCATCATTGGCGCGGCATCGGGTGCCTGCGCCTGGCCGGTTTTCAGATGCTCGACCCAGGCGACGAAGAGCGCGTAGGCCTGGCCGACGAGGTCGATGATCGCCGGCGTGACCTCGTGTTCCTGGCGCAGCCACAGGTTGAGAACCTGTTCCACCGACCACGCCGCTTCACCGAAATCCCTCAGTCCGACCATGCGGCCACTGCCCTTGAGGGTATGTACGGAACGACGGATGGCGGTCAGCAATTCTGCGGCTTGTGGCTGCGTTTTCAGTGACTGGAAGTTTCTGTCGATGCTCGCCAGCACCTCTTGCGCCTCGTCAAGAAAGATCTCCAGGATTTCGGCGTCGACTTCCTCGCTGCTGGACTGCGCGAGCTGGATCGTTTCTGCGGAGGGCTGCGGTGTCTCGGCGGTTTGCGGCTTGAGCGCAGCCATCAGTGCGTCGAGTTGTGCGCTGGCGTCGCCGCCAGCGGCGAGCGCCGACAGCAGAGCCTTGATCTGGGGCTCGACCTGCCGGTCGCCAACCAGATCGCCGTCTTTCTGCAGCGCGGCGAGATGCCTGGCGACCTGCTGGCGCAACTGCGCCTCGTCCGGCCGATCCTTGAGCGCTTGCAACAGGGCGTGCGCCTCGAGTTTCTGCTCCTCGACTTCCTTCTCCACTGTCCCCGCGGGCGCCTCGACGAGCGCTTCGCGGCCAACACTGGACTCCATCTTGCGGACGAAGGCATCGAAGTCAGTCGCGCCGTGTTGCAGTGCGTCGACAAAGAAACCGACCAGCGACAGCTTCTCGGCAAGTTGCTCGAAATCGCTCTCCAGCGGGACATAGTCCGGGGCGGAGAAGGTTTGTATCTCGGCGGCGCACTTCTTCAGGACGGCAACCGCCCCTTCGTGGCGCATCATGGTCAGCGCGCCGATGACCTGGCGCATCGGCGTTTCCAGGCCTTCCAGATCGGACCCCTTGTCGACGTCCCGGAAGAAGCCGTCAAGCACCTGTTCGACCTGCGTCAGGTTGCTCTGGATCTCCCTGGCGACCTGGCTGACCAGCAATTTTTCCTGCGCCTGCCGGGACATCGCGTCGAGCGAAGGCAGTTCGGATTCGGCGGCCAGCGACTTCCCGGCCAGGCAGGCATGAATTCGATCGACCATGACATCGACCTGGTGCGTGAAGCTGCTGTCCAGGTACTGGATGTTTCCCTGGGCATTCAGCGCCAGCAGGATGGCCGTGGCAGTTTCCATGGCCAGCACTTCGTTGTGCATCGTCGGCGCCTTGCGGAGGAACTCGGCGACCTCCGCGATGGCCTGAGCCAGGCGGCGAAAGTCGTCCTGGCCAAGCTCCTCGACCACTGCCGCCAGCGCCATGCTGCTGCTCGCGAAGGTCGGCAGCGCCTGCGTCGTTCCGGCGCAGAACTTGTTCCAGGATTCCTCGGTGCTGGCGATCGCCTCACGCAGGCGGCGGCGGACAGACTCCTCGGCGACCGCGGCTTCCGGTGCTGTGCCGGGCAGCAGCGCGGCCAATTGGTAGGCTTTCTGGACGCGCTGGACGGCGCGATGCTTGCTGTTGGCGTTGCCGACGAGGTATAGCGCGTCACGCATCAGGCGCTCGGCGACATTGTTAGAGCCTTCGAGGAGTCGCCGAATCTGCAGGTCGATGCGCGTGCACAGTTGTCTGGCATCGGCATCCGGCGGCAGCGCTCGTTCACCCAGCGCGGTCAGGAAGGCGGTGGCCACCCACCAGAAAGCGCGCGCCGAAGGCAATTCCTGGATGGCCTCGATGCGTTTGACGGCGTCGAGCATTTCCGGCACGCCCGTTCCGCTCTGCGGTGCCCGCAACCATGACAAGAGGCCGCGCTGGAAGTGAGCGCGTTGCTGCCGCAGGCGGCCCTGGATCTCGCCAGCACCGGCTTTCGGCGTGCCGCTTGCGCGCCGTGGCGGGCGTACGCGCAGGTCGGGGAAGAAGAGATCGGTGGCCAGCGCGCGTTGCAGGCCACGTGCCGCCTGCAGCTCCCGATAGAGGGGCAGGAGGCGCAGTGGCTGGTTCGGCTGGCCGCCGATCAGGTCATCGAGGTAATGACGAAGGCTGGCCATGGCGCGTTGTGCCAGCTCGACGCGCTCCAAGCTGCACGCGTGCTCCTGCCGCTCGATCGCCTCGAGCAAGGATTCCAGCGCCTCGGTAAACTGCGTGACTCCGTCGAGACCGACGATGGTCAGAGCGCCCTGCACCTGATGCAGGTGGGTGCGACAGAATCTGACCTGGCCGAGATCGGCGCTGTCGACGGCCAGGCTCGCCGCAACTTCCTGCAGCGCCTGGTCGGCGCGCTCCAGGGCGAGGTCGATCTCGCTCTTGACCCAGGTCAGCGGGCCGATATCGAAGTCCGTCTGGGCATTCATCCGGGAAGGGGTCTCCACTCCAGTCTATAGGCGCGGGCGCTCACTTGACTTTGAAACCGGCGACCGAGCCTTTCAGCTCGGTAGCCAGACCGGCCAGCTCGCCAATTGCCGTCGCCGTCTTTTCCGTGCCGGTCGTCGTTTGTCCGGTGACCAGCAGGATGTCCTGCATCTTGCGGGTCACCTTGGTCGCCAGTTCCGATTGCTGCCGCGTGGCGCCGGCGATGGTTTCGATCAAGGCCGTGAGCTCCCGCGAAACCTCGCTGATTTCGGCCAGCGCCTGACCTGCGGCGTCGGATAGTCGGGCCCCTTCGACGACGCCGCGGGTGGACTCCTCCATCGCCGAGACGGTGTCCTGGGTGTCGGTCTGAATGGTTCTGACGATCGCCCCGATCTGTTTGGTCGCTTCGCCCGAACGTTCGGCGAGGCGCTGCACCTCTTCGGCAACGACGGTGAAGCCGCGCCCCGCCTCGCCGGCCGAAGCGGCCTGGATGGCTGCGTTGAGCGCCAGGACATTGGTCTGTTCGGTGATGTCCGAGATGAGCTCGACGATTTCGCCGATTTCCTGCGACGACTCGCCGAGGCGCTTGATACGCTTCGAGGTTTCCTGAATCTGGTCGCGGATCTTGTTCATGCCCTTGATCGAGTCTTCGACGGCCTGGGTTCCCTTGGCGGCCGCCGCCAGCGACTGGCGGGCGACGGTGGCCGACTGCTTGGCGTCGCTGGAAACGTTGGTCATTGACGTTGACATGTTCAGTACCGACTGACCGGCCGATTTAATTTCGGCGGTCTGTTGCTCGGCCGCGGCGAGCAGTTCGACGGAGATTTGCTGCGCCATTCCCGTCGCCACGGTAACCCGGCTGGCAGCATCGTTGATACGACCGACGAGTACGCGCAGTTCTTCAATGGTGTAGTTGATCGAGTCGGCGATGGCCCCGGTGATGTCCTCGGAGACCGTCGCGGTTACCGTCAGGTCACCGTCGGCGAGGTCGCCAAGCTCGTTCATCAGGCGCAGGATGGCACCTTGGTTCTGGCGGTTGACCAACTCCGTTTCCCGGCGGCCGCGCTCGGCAGTCTCGGCCTGTCGTTTGCTCTCCGCCAGATAGGTCCTGGCGAGCAACAACAGCAGGCTGATGGCGAGCACGATCAGGCCGCCAAGGGCGAAACCGTAGCCGCTACGTTCCATGACGTTGGTTTGGTAGGCCCTGGCCAGCTGGTCGGTGGCGCCAAGCAGCTCTTCGCTGTCACGAAAGATCTGCGAACCCGCCTGCTTGGCAATGACCAGCCGCTGCAGGTTGCCGAGGATGCCGCCAACAGCGGTTCGATACTCGCTGAAACTGGCATCCAGTTCGCCTAACTTCTGTTTCGTCTCCGTGTCCGTGGTGGCGGCGATGCGTAGCGTCTCGCTGCCCTTGCTCAAGGCGCTGATGAGATCGCGAAAAGTGTTCGTGTCCTTGCCCAGGAGGAAGGCGATTTCCGCGTCGATGGCGTCGCCGACGAGCAGCGCATTGGCGTTCTTGGCGATTCGCTGGGTGAGCATCACCAGCTGGTTGGCGGCGGCTATATCGCGGATGCCGGCGCTGCTCTGCAGCTTGAGTGCGGCGATCTGCTCCGAGCGCTCGAGTAGCTGCGGGTTCTTGTCGTTGATCGAGGCGACGTCCTTGCCCAGCGAGATCAGGTTCTTCTCCATCTCCAGGAGCCGCCCGGCATTCTTGTCGGTCTTCGCCCAGGCCTCGCTCAGGAAGAGCAGCTGCGGGTGCACGCTTGTCGGCGAAGCGGGCACCAGCGTGGCGCCCAGTTCGCCACCGTTGATCAGGCGGTCGAGGCTGGTCACGAAACTGTCACGCGAATCCCGGAGCTGCTTGAATGCTGCCGGATCGCCCAGCAAAGCCAGGCTCGATGCCTTGGCCAGTCGCTGCGAGAGCATTCCCATGTCGCCGGCGGCGGCAATGTAGGCGGTGCCGTAGGTCGACTGCCGGTCGTCACGATAAACCACGACGGCGATGATCAGCATGACCAGCAGCAGTGCGCCACCCAGAATCTGCAGCTGTTTGGCCACCGGGTAGCGGCCGACCAGGGGCAGCGAAAACGGAGGCTCCTCGTCGCCCATCTCGGCATCGGAATCCATCACCGTGCGAGCCCCCAGGGTCTCGCCTGCCGGGTCTTTCGTAGCGGACAAAAAACTCGGCAGCTTGGACTTCAACGTCATATTTCTCTCCGGTTACACGGTCGCTACGGGGTGACTGATGGTCGTCGATGCCCTTGCTCGACCAAGCGGCTCATACGCCAATGTCCATGAACGCCTCGTCAGCCAGCAGCTCCCGGACCTTGAGCTTCTTCCAGCGCCGCCCCTCGTTGTCGCTGTAGGACTCCTGCGCCCAGGTTGGCGCTGCCGCGTCGGCCGCCTCCGGATGCAAGGCTTCAACATTGCGCAATCCAATCATGCGCGTGACCAGCAAGGCGGCGTTGCTGCCGTGGCGGGTACCGATCAACAGCAGCCGGGAGCTGGCATTCTGCGGCGTTGCCTCCTTGCCGAGAAAGGCCGCCAGGTCGACCACCGAGTACAGGTTGCCGCGAATATTGGCGACGCCGGCGAACCACGGCAGCGTCAACGGCACGCTGGTCAGCGGGGTCAGCGGAACGATTTCGCCGGAGTCGGCCAGGTCCAGGAGCCAGTAGTCGGGGCCCGCCTGGATGCCGAGCAAGCCTGCCGAACTCTGATTGCCCGTGCCGGCGAGCCGTGCCGCCAGGTAAGACTGAAAATCGTGCAGGCTGATCTTTTTGGTCATGCGCTTGCGGGCAGTCAGAGTGCCGCAATCTTGGCCAGCAGCTCAGGGCCGTTGACGGGCTTGACCAGGTAATCCTGCGCGCCCTGGCGCAGGCCCCATATCTTGTCGGTTTCCTGCCCCTTGGTCGTGCAAACGATGACCGGAATGTTGCGCGTCGCCTCGTCGCGGGTCAGGGTGCGGGTCGCCTGATAGCCATTGAGGCCGGGCATGACCACGTCCATCAGGATCAGATCCGGCAGTTCGCTCTTCGCCTTGGCGATTCCCTCTTCGCCGCTGTCCGCCGTAATGACCTCATAGCCACTGCTGGTCAATAAGGCTTTCATGACATGGCGCTCGGTGGGCGAATCGTCAACGACGAGGATTTTCTTGATGGTCATGGTGTCTGGCTCTCTCAGGCTGACCGCGGTGCAAAATTCGCCACCGTTTGCAGGAGGCTGTCTTTGGTGAATGGCTTGGTCAGATACTGGTCCGAGCCGACCATGCGACCGCGCGCGCGGTCGAACAGGCCGTCCTTGGACGACAGCATGATCACCGGCGTGGCGCGGAAACGCTGGTTCTTCTTGATCAGCGCACAGGTCTGATAGCCGTCGAGTCGCGGCATTACGATGTCACAGAAAATGACTGCTGGCTGATGATCTGCGATTTTTGCCAAGGCATCGAAACCGTCCTCCGCCAGCAATACCTGGCAGCCGGCCTGGACAAGAAATATTTCCGCGCTGCGACGTATGGTATTACTGTCGTCAATGACCATGACCTTGACGCCGCGCAGACTTGCCGCTTCAGCCAATTGTCTCCTCCCGAGTGCGTCAGGTTTTTATCTTGAGGGCGTCACTTTTCCGACGTCATCTCCTGCTGACATTACTATAACGCATTGTCTTCAAATCTCGACCATTTCGAAGTCTTCCTTGCGCGCACCGCATTCCGGACAGGTCCAGTTGATCGGCACGTCCTGCCAGTGGGTCCCGGGCGCGATGCCTTCGTCTGGCAGGCCCGCCGCCTCGTCATAAATGAAGCCGCAGGTGAGGCACATCCAGGTCAGGTACTGTTGGTCGTTTGCTGTGTTCATGGCTACCGTCGGTTTTCGGTTAGAATCGGCGAAAATCCGATAGATTCTAGCCAAACCCCTCTCTTGCTGCCAAGACTTTCTTTTGACGGAAAATCTTGGCTGACCGCGGCCCTGCACCGATGAACTCCTTTTCTGCCCGAATGCCGCCACCGATCGTGTTGAGCTTCGCGGCCAGCGACCCCTCCGGCGGAGCGGGCCTGCAGGCCGACCTGATGACTGTCTCGGCGCTCGGCTGCCACGCCCTTTCGGTGACCACGGCGCTGACTGTCCAGGATTCGCTCGGCGTCGCCGGCATTCTCGCCATCGATGCCGACTGGGTCGAAGATCAGGCGCGCACCCTGCTCCAGGACATGCCGGTAGCGGCGTTCAAGATTGGCCTGCTGGGCAGCGCCGACAACATCCTGATCATCGCCGATATCCTCGCCGATTACCCGCTGCTGCCGGTCGTCCTCGACCCGGTCCTGGCCTCCGGGCGCGGCGATGAACTGGCGGATGACGAAATGATCGCCGCCTTGCGCGAGCTCCTCCTGCCGCTGACCACGATCCTGACGCCGAATACGCTCGAAGCTCGCCGACTCGCCGACCCGGCGCAAGCTGCGCACGGCGATCAGGCTGTCGATGTCGACGTCTGTGCGCAGCGCCTGCTCTCCCTTGGCTGCGAGTACCTGCTGTTGACCGGAACGCATGACAACACGCCGCGCGTCGTCAATCGGCTTTACGGACGCGACGCGGGTCTGTTGCGCAGCGACAGCTGGGATCGCCTGCCCGGCAGCTACCACGGGTCGGGCTGTACGCTGGCCTCGGCGATAGCTGCCCATCTCGCCCGCGGCCTGCCGGTCAGCGAGGCCGCGCAGGCCGCGCAGGACTACACCTGGCAAGCGCTGGCTGCCGGTTTCCGGGTCGGCATGGGCCAGTACCTGCCGGATCGCTTCTTCCGGCTGCGCGCCGGTGGCGGTGATCCCCTTGCCTGACGCCGTGCGCAAGTCGCTGCGTGGCCTCTACGCGATCACCCCGGATTGCCTCGCCGCCAACGTCCTTCTTGACCGCGTTCGGGCGGCGCTGCAGGGTGGCGCGGCCTTTGTCCAGTATCGCGACAAGGGTGGCGACACGACCCGCCAGGCAGAGACGGCGCGCGCCTTGCTCGCCCTTTGCCGGCAGTTCGGCGCCCGCTTGCTGATCAACGACGATCTGGCACTGGCGCTGGCGGTGGGCGCCGACGGTGTGCACCTGGGCGCCACCGACGGCAAGCTGGCGACGGCGCGCGAGGCGCTGGGTGGCGCTCGCCTGCTCGGCGCATCCTGCTACGACGACTTCGAGCGCGCCCGGGCGGCGGCTGCGCTCGGCGCGGATTACCTTGCCTTTGGCGCCATGCACCCGTCGTCGACCAAGCCGCTGGCGGTGCGTGCCTCGCCGTCGCTGATGACCCGTTGTCGCGCCGAATTGCAGGTGCCGGCCTGCGCCATTGGTGGTATCACGGTCGAGAACGCCGCGCCTCTGCTCGCCGCCGGCGCCGACTTGCTGGCCGTGATCAGCGATCTCTTCGAGGCGCCTGACGTGGCGTCGCGCGCCGCCGCCTATTACCAATTATTCGAGGAAAATGCTCGTGATCTCCCACAATCAACAACTTTTTGAGCGTGCCCAGAAGCACATACCGGGTGGCGTCAACTCGCCGGTGCGCGCTTTCAAGTCGGTCGGCGGTACGCCGTGCTTCTTCGTCGCCGGTTCCGGCGCCCATGTCACCGACGCGGACGGCAAGAGCTACGTCGATTATGTCGGCTCGTGGGGACCCTTGATTCTCGGCCACGCGCATCCCGGGGTGCTGGCGGCGGTTCAGGAAGCGACGCGCAAGGGGCTGTCCTTTGGCGCGCCGACCGAAAGCGAGGTCGACATGGCCGAGCTGCTGTGCGAGTCGCTGCCGTCTCTGGAAATGGTTCGCCTGGTCAGTTCCGGGACCGAGGCGACGATGAGTGCCATCCGCCTGGCGCGCGGCCACACCGGGCGGGACCTGCTGATCAAGTTCGAAGGTTGTTACCACGGCCATTCGGACAGTCTGCTGGTCAAGGCCGGTTCGGGGATGCTGACCCTCGGCAACCCCAGTTCCGCCGGGGTACCCGCTGATCTTGCCCGGCACACCCTGGTTCTCGACTACAACGACACGGCCGGACTGGAAGCCGCCTTTGCCGAGCACGGCGCGCAGATTGCCGCGCTGATCGTCGAACCGGTCGCCGGCAACATGAACCTGGTCATGCCGCGGCCCGAATTCCTGCAGGCGATGCGCAAGTTGTGCAGCGAGCACGGCGCGGTGCTGATTTTCGACGAGGTGATGACCGGTTTCCGGGTCGGCGCCGGGTGCGCGCAGGGCCTGTACGGGATCACGCCGGACCTGACCACGCTCGGCAAGGTGATCGGCGGTGGCCTGCCGGTGGGCGCTTTCGGCGGTCGCCGGGAGATCATGGCCCAGGTCGCACCGCTCGGGCCGGTCTACCAGGCGGGCACGCTGTCCGGTAATCCGGTCGCCGTGGCCGCTGGTCTGGCGACGCTGAAGTGTGTCCGTGCGGCCGGTTTCTACGAGCAGCTCACGCAACGTACCCGACAGCTGACCGACGGCTTGCGCGCGGCGGCGGCAAGGAACGGCGTGCCGTTTTCGGCGCAGGCCGTCGGCGGCATGTTCGGCCTCTACTTTCGTCCCGAGTGTCCGCAAAGCTACGCCGAGGTGATGAGCTGCGATCAGCAGGCCTTCAACCGCTTCTTTCACGGCATGCTCGACGCCGGCCACTATTTTGCTCCGGCGGCCTTCGAAGCGGGCTTCGTTTCGGCGGCGCACGCCGAGGCCGACATTGCGGCGACGGTCGCTGCTGCCGAAGCGGTTTTCAAGGCCTGGTAGCTGGCCGGGGAGAGGCGGGCAGGGCGCGCGCGACGACGCAGCGCCCGCTGGCGCAGGACGGCCCTGGTCAGGCGGTCCTGCGGTTGGCAGCGCGATTGCTCTTGATTCGGCGCTTCTCGAAATACTTCACGCCGACATACATGCAGCTGCCGACGAAGATCATGGCGACCAGAAAGGCCGCGTAGGCGGCCGGCCAGGGAATGCCCTCGGTCATCATCGAGAACTCGGACATTCCCCCCATGCCGGCGAGGACGTTGATCGGCATGAAGATCACGCTGAGCACCGTCAGTCGCTTGATGTCCTTGTTCTGGTTGATGTTGATCGCGCTGTCCGTGGCGTCCATCAGGAAGTTGATCTTGTTGAACAGGAAAGCGGTGTGGCCGTCGAGTGATTCGATGTCGCGCAGGATTTCGCGTCCGTCGGCGAGTTGCTCCTCGGACAGGAAGCGGCCACGCAGCAGGAACGACAGCGCCCGCCGCGTATCCAGCACGTTCCGTCGCGTGCGCCCGTTGAGGTCCTCGGCTTCGGAAACGGCGGCCAGGATCTGGGTCGCTTCCTGGTCGGTGATATGCGAGCGCAGGACCTGCCTGCCGACCCGCTCCAGCTCGGCGTACACATCCTCCAGCGCGTTCGCCGAGTACTCCACGTCGGCCGCGTAGAGGTCGAGCAGGACGTCCTTGCCGTCGGTCACGTAGCCGGGCCGGGTGCGCGCACGCGCGCGCTGCAGGCGGAACACCGGCAGTTCCTCGGTGCGTATCGTGAACAGGATGTCGTTCTTGAGGATCAGGGCCACCGGGACGTTGCGCGACTCTTCCTTGGTGTCGAGCAGGAAGTCCGAATGCAGGTGCGTATGCCCTTCTTCGTCGACGTAGAAGCGGGCGCTGGCTTCGAGGTCGGTCAGGCTGCCGGGATCGGGCAGGTCGACGTCGAAGCGGCGGCCAATCCAGCCGCGGATCTTCTTCGTCGGCGCGATCAGGTCAACCCAGATCGGGTTCAGGCCCTGCAGTTCCTCGGGGCGGGTGATGGCGATCTGGCGCAGGTGGCCGTCGACCAGTTCGAAAGCGGTGACTACCGTCTTCTCGTTGCGGTAGTGGCTGTCGTCGATCAGCTCTTCGAGGACGTCGTCGGAAAGTATGGCCAGGATCGGATCGGCGCCTTCCTTGACTTCTTCCCAGACGATCAGGCGCTCATTCGCTTCCAGCGACTCAAGAATATAGGCCACCTCCTTTGCCGGCATCAGCTTGAGCTTCTGGCGCAATTCGCGGCGATACTGTTGCTGAATCTCGGCGCTGGCGTCGTCGAGCGCTGGCGTGTCCTGCTCGCGCAACAACGGTTCGACGAGTTCCTCGACGCGTTTTTGCAGCGAGAGGAGCGAGCGCACCTCGCTGAGATGCACGTCGGCGATGCCTTTTTCCAGCGCATCGGGCGCCAGCCGCTTGTTTTCGTCGCTCAAAGTCTCACCTCGCCGATGTGAATGCCGTACTACAAAGCGCGCGAGTGTAGCACTGCCGGGCGGACAGGATGCACCCTCTCCGAAGCTTTTTTCCTCAATCGAAACAGGATGAAATCGCGCCAGCGCCAGCGCCTCCGTCGCTTCTGAGAAAGGGCCTTTTTTGCTCCTTGTTGTCGCCTTGAATTGGCCCTAGAATCGCGCCTTCGTCGCCTCCCTGCAGGGGGCGAAGAGAACTTCTGGGGGTGACTTCCCAACGCTGAGCCGTGACAGGCTGCATCTGCCTGCCCGACCCGCCGCCAGGGCGAGGAAGAACCGGGCAATCGCATCGCGAGCAGAATTCACGGAGGGGCAATGAGCACCGAGAACGCAGAACAGGGCGCGAGTCCGCGTTTGGCAGCGACCGCGTTGGCGGCGATGGGCGTCGTCTTTGGCGACATCGGCACCAGCCCGCTGTACACCATGAAGGAGGTCTTCGGCGGTCACCATCCGCTGCCGATCGACACCGACACCGTCCTGGGAATTCTGTCGCTGGTTTTCTGGGCGCTGACGATCACCGTCTCCCTCAAGTACGTGCTGTTCATCATGCGCGCCGACAACAAGGGCGAGGGTGGCATCATGGCCCTGACCGCCCTCGCCCTGCGTACCGCCAATGCCTCGCCACGCCTGTTGTGGGCCTTGTCGGCGCTGGGAATTTTCGGCGCCGCGCTTTTTTACGGCGACGCCGTGATCACTCCGGCGATGTCGGTGCTCTCGGCCGTCGAGGGGCTTGAAGTCGTGACGCCGCTGCTCAAGCCCTACGTGCTGCCCGTCACCGTCGGCATTCTGGTGGTGCTGTTTGCCTTTCAGCGGCACGGAACGGCTGCCGTTGCCGCCTTGTTCGGCCCGCTGATGATGTTCTGGTTCGCCACGCTTGGCGCGCTCGGCTTGTGGAACGTGATCGAGCATCCGTACGTTCTCGTGGCCATCAATCCCTGGTACGCGCTGGTTTTCATCTTCGACCACCAGGGAATGGCCTTCCTGGCGCTGGGATCGGTGGTGCTGGCGATCACCGGCGGCGAAGCACTCTACGCCGATATGGGTCACTTTGGTCGCCGCTCGATCAAGTGGGCATGGTTCGCCTGCGTCTTTCCGCTGCTCTACCTCAACTACCTCGGCCAGGGGGCCTTGTTGCTCGCCGATCCAACGGCGATCAGCAGCCCGTTTTTCCGGCTGGTGCCGCATCCGGTCCTGCTCATCCCCCTCGTCGTCCTGGCCACCCTGGCCACGGTGATCGCTTCGCAGGCGGTGATCTCCGGCGCCTTCTCGCTCACCAGCCAGGCCATGCAACTGGGCTATTGTCCGCGCATCCAGATCAAGTTCACGTCGCTGCACGAAAAAGGCCAGATCTACGTTCCGAACATCAACTGGCTGCTGTTGTTGGCGGTGATTGCCGTCGTGCTCGGTTTTCGCTCGTCGTCGAACCTGGCCGCGGCCTACGGTATCGCCGTTACCCTGACCATGATGATCGATACCATCCTCGCCTTTGTCGTGGTGCACGCGCTGTGGAACTGGAGCTGGCCGCGTGCGATCCTCTTCCTGGTGTTTTTCGTCGTCGTCGATTTTGCCTTCTTCTCGGCCAACGTGATCAAGATCCTCGATGGTGGCTGGTTTCCGCTTGTGCTTGGGCTGGCGGTCTTTCTGCTCCTCTCCACCTGGAAGCTTGGTCGCCGCTTGCTCAGCGAGAGACTGCAGCAGGATTCGATGCCGCTCGACGCCTTCCTGGCCAGTATCGCCACCGGTGGGCCGCAGCGCGTCGACGGCACCAGCGTCTTTCTCACCGCCTCACCGGATGGTGTGCCGCGGGCCATGCTCCACAACCTGTACCACAACAAGGTCCTGCACCAGCGCGTCGTCCTCCTGCACGTGGACACCGAGGACGTGCCGCACATCCCCGACGACGAGCGCGTACGCGTCGAAGCGCTCAGCGGCGGCTTCCATCGCGTATATGTCCGCTATGGTTTCAGTGACGAATCCAACCTGCCGCGCGCCCTGGAGCTGTGCGCCGAACAGGGACTGCCCTTCGAGATGATGGAAACCTCGTTCTTCCTCGGTCGCGAGACGGTCGTCAGGCTCCCGCTTACCCAGCGTTCGCAGATGGCGCGCTGGCGGCAGGTCTTGTTTACGTGGATGTTCCGCAACGCCGAGAGCGTCACCGCCTATTTCAGGATCCCGCCCAACCGCGTCGTCGAGCTCGGCTCGCAGGTCGAGCTGTAGGGTAGTGCGACATTCTTGATGAGCTTTCAGCGCCTCTGACCGCCGCGTGACACCTGTGCGGTGGCCGGATTTTGCCCGCTCCATTCCCGCGCCCGCGTCGCCAGATCCGGGCAACCATCCCCCAGCCCCCGTCATTGCGAGGAGGCGCAGCCGACGCGGCAATCCAGTTCCATTCTCTGACGACGGGTGCGCCCCATCGGCCAGGCGAAAAACAAAACCTCTGGATTGCCGCGTCGGCTGCGCCTCCTCGCAATGACGTGCGGGCGGGTGTCGCGCCGCGTTTTCGATGCGACTCTCAAAGCCCCTGACAGCACGTGAAACCCGTGCGCTGGCCGGATTTCGCCCGTTTCCTACGGCTGCCGGCGTCGCCAGATCCGGGCAGACGTTCCACCAGCGCCCGTCGCTTCGCCCGCGGTGATTGCACGGCTGCCCGCCGATCGGCGAGAATCGGGACGGCACTGTCACCGGGCAACCGAACGGGGAGAAAGAAATGGCTTTCGCAAGACGCTGTCTGACAGCGCTGGCACTGGGCGCGCTGGCGCTCACCACGCTCACCGCACTCACCGCACTCGCCGACCCGCGGCCATTCGAATCGACCGATCTGGGCCGCATCCGGCGCAATGATCAAGGCCAGCTGGAAGTGGTCAAGACGCCGCCGGACGGCGCATCAGGCGCGTCATCCGGGCCGGCCGACGCTGCCGCTAGCCAGCCGGCGGCGCCGGCTCAGCTCGGCGGGAAGAAAGCGCCGGCGGCTGCAGCGGGTGGCCGGACCATCGTCGTCGGTCCACAGGAGCCGGTGCGCAGCATCCCGGAAGCGGCGCGCATGGCGCGCGACGGTGACACCATCGAGATTCGCTCCGGCGACTACCGGCAGCAGGCTGTCGTGTGGACGCAGGCGCGGCTGACCATACGGGGGATCGGCAAGCGGCCGCGGCTGATCGCCGACGGCGACCACGCCGAGGGCAAGGCCCTGTGGGTGGTGCGCAACGCCAACATGCTGATCGAGAACGTCGAATTCAGGGGGGCTCGCGTCCCCGACGGTAACGGCGCCGGCATCCGCTTCGAAAAAGGCCATCTGAAAGTCGTTCGCTGCGCGTTTTTCGACAACGAGATGGGCATCCTGACCAGCAATTTCGCCGACGCCGAACTCGAAGTCGAGGACAGCGAGTTCGGTGAGGCGCCGAAGCACGCCGGCGCGCTGCATCACCTGCTTTACGCGGGCCAGATCGCGCGGCTGAGCGTCAGGGGGAGTCGCTTCCAGCAGGGTTTTCGCGGTCACCTGATCAAGTCGCGGGCGCGCGAAAGTTCCATCCTCTACAACCTGCTGGTCGACGGTCCCGACGGCCGGGCCTCGTACGAGCTCGAGTTTCCGAACGGCGGCCTGGCGTGGGTGATCGGCAACATCATCGGGCAAAGCGACAACACCGACAACCGGGAGCTGGTTTCCTACGGCGCCGAAGGTCCGCACTGGCCCGACAACGCGCTCTACCTGGCCCACAACACGCTCGTAGATCCCCTGCTCGTTGGCCGCTTCCTGCACGTCTGGAGCGACAAGATGCCGCCCGGCACCGAAGTCTGGGCGGTCAACAACCTGCTCGTTGGGCATGCGGTTTTCGCGCCACTGGGGCCCGGTCGCCATGACGGCAACCTGGTCGTCGATCGCTCGCTGCTGGTCGATGGCGCCGGGCTGGCGTTCAGGCTGCCCAACAACTCGCCCCTGCGCGGCACGGCGACACCGCCCGGCTTTGCGCGTCAGCAGAGCCTGGCCCCCAGCGCCGAATTCAAACTACCCGCCGGAACCCGCCCGCTGCCCGCCGGAATCCCCCTGACCGCGGGCGCACTGCAGTAGATTTCCGTCGTCAGGCCCTGTGCTCGCCAGTGTGGTCTTGCATTCCTGACGAGTATTTCGGCAACTACTGAAAGTGGCGCGAAATCCCTGTGGTGCCTGTGTGACTGCACCTCGGTCGGCGCACACCGTTGCCCCCGCCCCCGTCATTGCGAGGAGGCGCAGCCGACGCGGCAATCCAGTTCCATTCTCTGACCAATGGTTCGTCGCATCAGCCAGGCGAAAAACAAGACCTCTGGATTGCCGCGTCGGCTACGCCTCCTCGCAATGACGGGCAGGCGGGCGTGGCGCCGCAGTCCGCAGTCCGCAGTCCGCATTGCGCATTCGCATTACGCATTGCGCATTCCCGACGCGACTTTCAGTCAGCCGGGCTGCTCGCTCTTCAGTTTTCGTCCATGACGACGTTGGTATAGACGTCCTGGACGTCGTCGAGCGCGTCGAGGGCGTCGATCAGCTTCTGCATGCGCTGCGCTTCGTCGCCGGTGAGCGGCGTCTCGTTCTCGGCCTTCATCGTCACGCCACCGTACTCGGCTACGAAGCCGGCGGCTTCGAGCGCGTCCTTGACCGAAAAATAGTCGCCCGGCGCGGTGATCACTTCGACCGATCCGTCGTCGTTGTTGAGCACGTCTTCGGCGCCGGCTTCGATCGCCGCGTCCATCAGCGCCGTTTCGTCGGTACCGGGGGCGAACAGCAACTGCCCGCAGTGGGTGAACTGAAAAGCGACGCAGCCATCGGTGCCGAGATTGCCGCCGTACTTGTTGAAGGCGTGTCGCACGTCGGCGACGGTGCGCGTGCGGTTGTCGGTCAGGCAATCGACGATGACCGCCGCGCCGCTGATGCCGTAGCCTTCGTAGCGAATCTCGACGTAATCGACGCCTTCGAGTTCGCCGGTGCCTTTCTTGATCGCGTTGTCGATCTTGTCCTTGGGCATGTTCACGCCCTTGGCCTTGTCGATGGCCACGCGCAGGCGCGGGTTGAAGGCCGCGTCGCCGCCGCCCATCTTGGCCGAAACGGTGATTTCCTTGGCAAGCTTGGAGAATGAAGCGCTGCGTTTTTCATCCTGGCGACCCTTGCGGTGCTGGATGTTTGCCCATTTGGAATGTCCTGCCATGCTCACCTCTACTGATCGCGATCTTGCTGCAGGCGTTGCCGGGGCAACAAACCTGGCCGCAAATGGTTGATAATCAAGGTCGGCATTCTAGCACCTCGCGAATTCTCATCCCTCCCAGTCCCTACTTTCCGGAGTCGCCCATGAGCAAACCCCTCGCCATCGCCAAGCACGAAGACACCGAACTGGCCCTGTTGCCGGCGCTTGCCAACCGGCACGGCCTGATTACCGGCGCCAC
The DNA here is from genome assembly GCA_000585075.1 of Candidatus Accumulibacter regalis. Classification (GTDB taxonomy): domain Bacteria; phylum Pseudomonadota; class Gammaproteobacteria; order Burkholderiales; family Rhodocyclaceae; genus Accumulibacter; species Accumulibacter regalis. The sequence continues at coordinate 254,088 of JEMY01000003.1, forward strand.
CGGTACCGGAAAAACGGTGACCCTGCAGGTTCTCGCCGAGCGTTTCTCGGAGATCGGCGTGCCGGTGTTCATGGCCGACGTGAAAGGGGATCTCTCGGGTCTGGCGGCAGAGGGCAGCGTGTCGACAAAGATGCAGGCGCGCCTTGACGCGCTGGGCATCAAGGAGCACACGCCGAGCAAATGCCCGGTCGCTTTCTGGGACGTCTTCGGCGAGCAGGGCCACCCCGTGCGGGCGACGATTTCGGACATGGGGCCGGTCCTGCTGGCGCGTCTGCTGAATCTCAACGACACCCAGACCGGCGTCCTGCAAATGGTATTCAGGATTGCCGACGACAACGGCCTGCTGCTCCTCGACCTCAAGGATCTGCGGGCGATGCTGCAGCACGTCGGCGAGAACGCCAAGACCTTCAGCAGCGAGTACGGCAATGTCTCGGCGGCGTCGATCGGCGCCATCCAGCGCGGCCTGCTGAACCTTGGCGACCAGGGCGGCGACGTCTTCTTCGGCGAACCGATGCTCGACATCGCCGACCTGATGCAGACCGACAACGGTAGGGGAGTGGTCAATATCCTCGCCGCCGACAAGCTGATGACTTCGCCGCGGCTGTACTCGACTTTCCTGCTCTGGTTGCTGGCCGAGCTTTTCGAACAGTTGCCCGAGGTCGGCGACGTCGAGAAACCGAAGCTGGTCTTCTTCTTCGACGAGGCGCATCTGCTGTTCAGCGAAGCGCCGGCGGCCTTGCTGGAAAAGATCGAACAGGTGGTGCGGCTGATTCGCTCGAAAGGCGTCGGCGTCTATTTCGTCACCCAGAATCCGCTCGACATCCCCGACAGCGTGCTTGGCCAGCTCGGCAACCGCGTCCAGCACGCGCTGCGCGCATTCACGCCGCGCGACCAGAAAGCCGTCCGCGCGGCAGCGCAGACGCTGCGCGCCAATCCGCGTTTCGACGCCGAGACGGCGATCACCGAACTCGGCGTCGGCGAAGCGCTGGTTTCCTTTCTCGACGAAAAAGGGCGGCCGAACGTCGTCGAGCGCGCCTTCGTCCTGCCACCCGCCTCGCGCATGGGGCCGCAGACCGCCGACGAGCGGCAGGCGGTGATCAAGGCGTCGACGATCTACGGGCACTACGAGGCGGTGGTCGATCGCGAGTCGGCCTACGAGATGCTGCGGGCTCAGGCCGCCGCTCCCGCAGACGCTGCTGGCGCGCCGCAGCCGGCGGCCAGCGAGCCGCAG
>JEMY01000003.1:255327-257038 GCA_000585075.1 Candidatus Accumulibacter regalis
AGCGAGCCGCAGCCAGACTCGTCGTCGAGCGGCGGCTGGCTCGGCGGCCTCGCCGACCTCTTCGGAGGAGGTTCCAGCGGCGGTCGCTCGCGTGGCGGCGATTCGGTCGCCACCACGGCCGCCAAGAGCGCGGCGCGAGCGATTGGCTCGCAAGTCGGTCGTCAGCTCATTCGCGGCGTGCTCGGTTCGCTGCTCGGCGGCGGCTCGCGGCGGCGCTGAGTTTCTGTCCTCCCGCTGAGTTCCTGTCCTCCTCATCCATCACCGCTCCTGCACCCTCCGAGCCCTCTGTCACTGTCGCCCCATGTCTACCAATCTATCTCCAATCAATCCCTGGTATGTCTGCCTCTGCAAGCCTCGTCGCGAGGCGCTGGCCGTGCGCAAGCTCGAGGAGCAGGGCTACGAGGTCTTCCTGCCCATGCTCACGCAATGGGAAAAAGCCAGGGCTGGCTGGACGAAGCGGCAGCAGGTGATGTTCCCGCGCTACAGTTTTGTCCGTTGCGGTCGCCCCGAACAGAGCATCGGCCCGATTCGCAGCACGCCCGGCGTCAGCGGACTGGTCAGCTTTGGCGGCATCCCCGCCACCCTGGATGAGGCGACGCTGGCCGCAATTCGCTCACTGGCTGAACGTCAGGCCGCGGCAGTGGACGAGAAAGTGCACCCTTTTCATGCCGGTGACAGCGTCGAGATCGCTGCCGGGCCGCTCAAGGGCCTGTCCGGCATCGTGTCCGCGATCGCCGAGGAGCGGGTCGTCGTCATGCTCAGCCTGCTCGGTCGCGAAAAGGCAATCGCTGTGCCGGCTGGACACGTGACGCTGACGTGAGGCAGCGGTCATCGCCCGATGCATCGGGCGAAACCACGACACGCAGCGAACCGCAGCCATGCCCCCCAGCCAACCCCACGCCGAAGATCTCCGCCAGGGCCGCTGCTCACAATCCGGGCAGGTCTACCTGCTAACCCTGGTGACCGCCGAACGAGCGCGCGTCTTCGAGCACTTCGCCACGGCACACCAGGCTGCTCGCTGCTTCAATGAGCGAGCAGTGCGCCGCTACGGCACGACGCTGGCCTTCGTGGTCATGCCGGACCATGTCCATTGGTTGCTGGAGCTGGCGTCGGAGGTCAGCGTCAGCGACGCTGTGCGCATCTACCGCGCCAAGGTGAGTCTGAGCTTGGGCCGCCGAATCTGGCAAAAAGGATTCCACGATCGCGCCGTGCGCCGCGATGAAGATCTTGCGGCCGTGGCACGCTACGTCGTCCACAACCCCGTGCGCGCCGGCTTGGTTGAGCGATTGGGAGACTACCCGCACTGGGATGCCGTCTGGATTTAGAGCCCATCGCCCGACCCGTCACGCACTCACGCCCTGTAGGAGCCCGATTCATCGGGCGATGACAACGCCTCGCAGCGTCGAAGCGCCCGCGGTCACCCAGCCGCCAATCGCCCGATAAATCGGGCTCCTACAGGTTGGCCGGCGCGTTGCCGTACGCCTACGAATATGCCTATCCCCCGATCTGACAGGCCGCAACCGTCACGCACCTCCCCCCTGTAGGAGCCCGATTCATCGGGCGATGACGACGTGTCGTGCTGTCAAAGGGACGACGTGTCGTGCTGTCAAAGGCGCTCGATTACACGAAGCGCCAATCGCCCGATAAATCGTGTCCTTTCGGCAACGCTGCATGAAATCGCCGAGGCGGTCTGGTAGCGTGGTAGGCCCGT